>JASMTN010000017.1:0-78661 GCA_041694255.1 Candidatus Altimarinota bacterium | reverse complement strand
AAGACTATTACAGTTAAAAAAGAATGACTTTTAAGGAGTATGTTCAATTTTTGAAATATAGTTATACTTACAGAATGAGATGAACAATGAACTTGAGAAATTAATTTTTCTTTTCTTGATGATCCGGATAATATAAAACATGATATGTTCACAATAATAAATTCAAATAGAATGAAACAAAATCAAACTGAATAATTTTAGATATTTAAATCATACTTTATGATAGAGCACTTAGAAAAATGGATGTATATAAATTCTATAGAAGATAAAAAATTTAAAGAAGCTTGAGAAATTATTGTAAAAGACAATATAGAACCTGTTATATTAAGTTGAAAAGCTTATATACTTAAACATTTCTATGACCTTGTAAATAGTAAAATAAGTATAGAAGATTTTTATATGATTTGAGATGTGTATTCAAATATAGATACAAAGATAGAAAGTTTTATTAAAAACCCTTATGATTTTTTAGAATATATTAGAAAAGAAGAAGAAAGTACTAATAAACTATATATTATAGATAATATTTTTGAGTGAAACTTAAAAAGAAAAGACATATTTTATATTTAAGCTTGATTTTTGTTTTCATTTTATTTACACTTAAGTGATTTTTTATATTTTAAATAAAAATAAAATGAGAAAACTTATTATGCTTGTTTGATTGTTTTGAATGGTTTGAGTTCTTTTTTATTCTTATATGCAATATTCTCAAGCTAAACAAGAGAAGAATGAAAACATCAAAGTTGCAGTAGATAATTTTCAAAAAGTTAATGAATACTTAAAAGAAAATTATGATTGAAGCTATCCAGTTCCAAAATGAGATCTTATACTTTTAGATGATACAAATACTTTAATACATCTTGAAGATAGATCAAAGGATCTTAATGATATAGATAATCTAGCTATTATACAGTGAACAACTTGTGATATTTTACAAGATGATGATGCTTTTTCTTCTATAAATTATGATCAAAGATTTAGTATAGAAGATGAAAATGGAGAACTTGTAAATAAAAGGTGTTTTTCTTATGCTATTACAAAAGATAGAAAAAATTTTCAAATATGATCTATAATAAAAAAAACTTGAAAATATGAGACACTTTTACTATGAGATGCTAAAGACTCAATTATAAAATCTTATAATTCTCCCATACTAGCTCAAGATGGGTCTGAAGATTTTCTTCCATATCCTGATAGTAAATTAAGTCCTATAGTTGCTTTGGAAAATAAGCAAGATTCTAATGTAAAAGTTAATATAATTCCTTTTGATGAAAAAGAATATATGCTAAACTTAAAAGAATGAAACAATACTATATTATCATGAAATTCATCAAGTTATGATATAGAAATTACTTGAGAACTTAATAGTAATTCAAACTTAAAATTTATAGATACAAATGGTAGTATAATATATATAAATTCTCAAGAAGATTCTAATAAGGTTGATTTTAGAATAGATGATTATTCTATAGATAATGAAGAACTTGATTACTTTGTAGAAACTTGAAGATTTTTAGCAGATATAGTTAAACTTTGAAAAGATAAAGAAATGAGAGTTAAAAAAGATGGTGTAACTTTAGTTGTAAGATGAACAAAATTTACAATAAATTCTTGAAAAGATAGTTTTGATACTTTCTTAAATCTATGACATATAGTTCAAGATGTTAATGGTAATACTGTGAACCTAACTTTAAAAAATGCATTTAGTGTGATTAAAAATAGTAAAATAGTAAAAGATATAGAAAAAGTTAAAAAATTAGCTGGTTTTACAGTATTTAATGATATGAAAATAAACCCTGATTATGCTGTTGATGTTTCTAAGATATGAAGTAATATAACCTCTGCTATAACTTGAGCTTATGATTTAAATAAATATAAACTTTCTTATGATAATTGACAGGATATTGGTTTAGTTGTGTTTAATAATTCACAAAAGTTTTTAGAATATATAAAGTCTAATAGAAAATTACTATGAATAGAAGAAAATCCTAGAATTGATACTTTATATTATGAAAATATAGTAAATCAAATATGTGCTTCAAATAATTTATGAAATTGACTTGATATAACTAAGCTATATTATACTTTAGAAAATAAAACAAATAATCTAAATTGATTTGAAATAAAAGATACTATTAAAAACAAATTGTGACTATCAAAAGATAACTATGTAGTATTTACTTCAAGAAAATATAATGATCAATATAGCAATAGATTATCTTATAATAGTAAAACAAAATCAATAGACTCTTATAATTTTGCCAAGTTGGCTATAACTAATAATATTAACAAAGCAATATTTGCTTGTGATATTAAATAAACTTGAAATTATAAACTAAATAAATATAAATGTTTAACTATTTTAAAAATGATGTTATATAATGACTGATAAAAAGAATAAAGTTAGTGTTGATACACCTTGATGTATAGGATGTTGAGCATGTATATGACTTTGTCCTGATATCTTTAAGTTCAATGATGAGAATAAGTCAGTGGTTAATAAACAACCAGAAAACCAAGAAGAACTTGATTGTGCTAAACAAGCAGAGTCAGTTTGTCCAGTACAAGTAATTGAGGTAAAAGAGTAATTGATTTAATTATTTAATATATATTATGCAAAAAACATTAGTTATTTTAAAACCTGATGCTTTAACAAGATGAGTTACAGGTGAGATAGTTTCTAGATTAGAAAAAAAAGGTCTTAAATTAGTTTGATCTAAAATGTCTATGTTAAACGAAGATTTACTTAAAGAACATTATTCTCATATAGCAGATAAACCGTTCTTCCCTAGTATAGTTGATTTTATGACTTCAGCTCCTGTTATTCTTCAAGTTTGGGAAGGTAAAGATGTTGTAGAAGTTGTAAGACTTATGGCTTGAGTTACAAATTCAAGACAAGCACAACCAGGTACTATAAGATGAGATTTTTCTATGAGTATTGGTAATAATGTAATACATGCTTCAGAAAGTTTAGAAGCTGCAAATGAAGAGATATCTAGGTTCTTTGATGATAATGAGATATACTCTTATCAAAGAGCTGATGAAAATTATATATATTCAGAAGATGAAAGAGAATAGTATTTATTTAATAATAACTATATAAAAAATGGTACAAAAAGATATACAACCAAAAATATATAAAGATGTAGAAGTTTCTTGTATATGTGGTGAAAAGACAATTTTAGCTTCTTCTACTGTTGAAGGTCCTATCAAAGTAGAATCTTGTAAAGCTTGTCATCCAGCTTACAACCCAGATAAGAAAGTTGAAGTTGTTATTAAAGGTAGAAGACAAAAATATCTTGAAAAACTTGAAAAAATGAAGAACATGAACCAATCTTCTAAATAATAATTATTATTATGGAAATAAAGAAAAAAATATTAAAATCAGTTATTTGAACTGATGATGATATACTTTATATGGCATCACATCATGTACTTGCCTATTTTTGGACTATAGCTACAACATTGATTATGTTAGCTATAGCCTTTTTTTTATATGATGCTTTTTCTTACTTAAATACAGTATTTGCAACTTGGTTAGCATGAATAGTTTGAGTTATGATTTATTTATATTTCTTTTTTAGATTTATAGATACTTATTTAGATGCTATACTTGTTACTCAACATTCTATTATTATTTATAAGTGGTATGGTATTTTCAAGTTCACCACTGATGTTGTTGAATTTTCTGCTATAGAAAGTGTGTATTCTGATCAAGAGTGAATTCTAAACTTTCTTTTTAATAATTGAGATGTTTTTATAAGAAGGGCAATGTACACAAATGTTTTTAATAATGTGCATAATCCATGAAATATATCTGACAATATTAATAAGATTATAAGGTCTGTAGAAGTTAAGCCTAAAGAGCATTTAGAGGAGGATACAAAAGATAATGATAGTGATTTTAATATATTTATGGAGGCTATGGCTGAGATTATAAGAGACTATAAAAATAAATAATATTATATTCATTTTGTCTTTATATAAAAAGAACCCAAAAATCAACTTCTACAGTGGCTTATAAGTGAGCTTTAGTAAATAATTTCAAAAAATTTTTTAAAAAATATTTTGTTTTTGACTGTATTAAATTTAACTAACAAAATGGATAAATCTAAGAGATCTCTTTAACTTGCTTGAGATGACAAATCTTTCATCTTGCTATTTTTAACTTTAAACTATTACCATGTACTTTGCTATATGTTGAAAAGATCCTGAAAGTTCTTATAAGGAATTATCTTTACTTTGATATGATATTATAAGACATAAAAATATATTCTTTTTTGAAACTGATAAAAAAGACAAACTTCCAAATCTTGCTTGATTTACAAAAATAGGACATTTGGTATGAGAAGATACTTTAGATTTTTCTAATTATAAGATAGTAGGTACAAATAAAAAGCTTAAAAAACAAGATAAATTAAAATATAATATAAAAAGATATAAAGAACTTGAGCTTATTAAAACAGATCTTGAAATTAAAACTAAATGAATTGAAGTATTATTTTTTAATCAATGACAAGTTTGAATTGTTGATTATTATCAAAATATATCTTTATATGAATATGTAGATTTTGAAAAACCTGTAAGAAGTATGGAAATAGGTATGATGCCTTCAAAACTTACTCATTTGCTTTTGAATCTTGCTACTGGTTTTGAAGATGGTAAAACTGTATATGATCCTTTTGCAGGGTTGGGAACAACTATTATGATAGCTAATTACTTTCATTATAATGCTATTTGATCTGATATAAATATCACTCCTTGTAAGCAAAACCAAAAAGAATTTATAAAAACTTCTTATCATGATGAAAGTTCAAAAATTATGCTTTTTAAGCAAGATATTACTCAAGATTTTAAAAATAAAGTTGTAAATTTTACTACAAATATAGTTTCAGAATGATTTTTATGACCAGTAGTAGGGAAGTATTTAAATAAAAAAGAAGCTGGAAATTTAGAAAAATCTTTTCAAGATATATACATAGATTGACTATCTAATTTAATAAAGCTACCTAAACTTGAAAATATAGTTATAACTTTTCCAGCATATTTTCTTAAAGATAAAACTTTTCATACTTTCATAGATACTTTTAAAAAACTTGAAGATAAATGAATGAAACTTGAAAAATTTGATAACATCTATCATAGAAAAGGACAAAAAGTTTGAAGACAGATAGTTATTATTAAAAAAGTTTAGTTTTAGACAATAAAAAAAAGGTAGCTTTTGATACTACCTTAATTTTTTAATAACAAATTATATTATTCATTATTGCTGTCTTCTCTTGGTTTCTCAACTGCAAAGTCTAATTTAATAGCTCTGTCATTTATTTCTGCTTCATTCATTTCCTCAACAGCTTTAGCAGCTTCTTCAGGATTAACAAATTCTATAAAACCAAAACCTTTAGATTTTTTAGTTTCTCTGTCTAAGATAACTTTAGCATAAGAAACTTCACCATATTCAGAGAATATGTCTTTAAGATCTTTACCTCTTAGTGCCCAAGGTAAGTTTGCAACAAATAATTTGTTTTGTGACTTTACTTCACTCATTTAACATTTTTTAACAATAAATACGCCTTTTTTAATAAAAGCTTATATAAAGTATAAGAAAAATATAATCAAAAACAAGAGTAAATAAAAAACTTTTTTATTAATTTCTTACTTCCTTTTTACAAAAACCAGCAAGAAAATTATCATTATGATAATAAAACTTAGTATAGAATTAAAGATTATATTTTCAAAAGAAATTCAGGTAATACTTATATTATAAAGCCCATAATTTTTAAGTTTTGTATTGATAATATCTATGATAAACATATTAAAAGTACTAGCAACTAGAAAGTTAATTAAAACTGCTGTTAGAAAATAGATAGATATTTCATAAAAAAGTATATTGAACCTTTGTAGAAAACTTGCACCATGATAGTAGAAAACTTTAATATTTTTTTCATTTTTATGATATATGTTGATAGCTAGCAATATAAGGAAACTAACCATAATTATATAGATAATGTACTTTAATATATCAAATATATCTTTTACTATCTTAGTTTGTTGGTTTATCTTTGTTTTTGCATCATTTACTGTTTGTATTGATAGTTTATTTTCATATGTTTTTTTTATATGCTGTAAGTAGCTGTTTTCTTTTACATATCATATAATTTTTATAAGTTTTATTTCTCATTTTCAAAGTTTTTCTTGTATTTTTACTGCTTGATTGTAAGGTATGCTTATTCAAAGCAGAGGAAAATTGCTATCTATATGAGTTATATATCAAGTTCTTTCTTCTATATTGTCAAATTGTATAAATGAATTTTTTCAAAAACTTAAATTTATCTTAATCTTTTCAAGTATATTTTTATCTAGCATAGGTAGAAAATTGTTTGCTATCTGTGTGTTATAAAGATTTAATAAACTTGGTGATATTCATACATCTAGATGGTCTTTGCTTCAAGTGTAGTTATCTACTGCAAAAACAAGTATATCAGTTTTAAAGTTCATATCTAAAAATTTCAATACTGCTTGTACAGGTATATTTACTTGATAAACTCAAAAAACTTCCTTTATATTTTCATCTTGTTTTAGTTTTTTATAATATGGTTGTAAATCTTCTTCAAATCATAGTTTAGAACTTATATAACTTCATTTTTTAGCCTCCAGTGTAAAAGTATTTTCTTTTTCTCATATACTTTCATTTACAAGTATATGTTGTATATTTGCATATATAAAATTTAAAAATGATGAAAAAAATATAACTATAGAAAGTACAAGTATGCTTATAAAAGCAATTAGCTTGTTTTTACTTATGTTTTTTAAAATTAGTTTTAATAACATTATAGTAGTTACAAGTTAAAAGTAGCAAGTTACAAGTTACTCTATAGTCATTTCGACCGTAGTGAAACGAAGTGGAGAAATCTCAAGGGTAGTTACAAGTTGCAAGTTACAAGTAGCAAGAGGTCTTTTGACTTTGCTCAAGATGACAAATATAAAATATGAAAGATGAATTTCATAGGAATGATATTATAAGTTTTAAATAATAATATGCTATCTATTAGTTTTACTTCATAATTTGAAAATTATCATCATATAAAGTTTTTTTAAATCAAAAAAAGTTTTTAGTTTCACTATAATGAGTTATAAGAAAAACAATATGTTCTTTTCAGTAATCTTTAATAAATTCAAATACTTTATTTTTTAATCTCTCATCAAGTGCAGAACCTGCTTCATCTAAAAATATTATATTTGGTTTATTTGCAAAAGCTTTTATGATACTAACTCTTTCTTTTTCTCATCAAGATATATGATTTATATTTTTATCTAGCAAGTTTCATACTTCAAAATAATCTATAAGATAATCTAGCCATCTTGTATCTTTTGTTTTTTTTCATATAAGAAAGGGTAGTTGTAGATTGCTTTTTACATCAAGGTTGATAAGGTTAAAATCTTGAAAGTGAAATCAGTTTTGTTTTTTATAATTTTTTATTTTATTTATATTTTTTCAATTAAGAAAAATACGTCAAGAAAGAGGTTTTATATATCATCATACTGTTTTTAAAAAAGTTGATTTTCCTGAACCTGAAGGTCAATATATTCATATTACTCATTTTTTAACGGAAAAACTTATATTTTCAAATATTTTTAAATTTTCATATGAATAACTTATGTTTTTAATTTCAAGCATGATTATCTATTTTCAAGTATATTGTCAATAAGTCAGTACTTTTTAGCATGTTCTGCAGTAAACCAATTGTCTCTATCTACATCTTTTTCAATAGTTTTCATATCTTGTCCTGTATGTTTTGCAATTATTTTATTTAATCTTTCTTTTGTTCTAAGTATATGTTCTGCTTGTATAGCTATGTCAGTTGCTTGTCATTGAGCACCTCATAAAGGTTGATGTATCATAACTTCACTGTGAGGTAGTGCAAATCTTTTTCATTTTGTTCAAGCTGTAAGTATTACACTTCACATACTTGCTGAAAGCCCTAAACCTATAGTTACAACATCACATTTTATATACTGCATAGTATCATATACTGCCAAACCAGCAGTTACGTGACCACCAGGACTATCAACATACATTATTATATCTTTATTTGGATCTTTACTTTCTAAGTATAGAAGTTGAGCAATTACATTTTGTGCCATAGGAGAATTAACTTCACCAGTAAAGAAAACTATCCTATCTTCTAATAATCTTGAATATATATCTGATGTTTTTACTCACATATGAGTTTTTTCTGTAATTGAAGGTATTATATTGTTTTGTATATCTGTCATTATTTTATATTTAATATGTAAATGTTTTTCATATAATTTGATACTTTAAACTTGTAATTTTTTACTATTATTCCTCAAGTTCTTCTATTTGCTCTTGTGATAGGTTAGAAAATTTCATTATGCTATTTGTAAAGTATAAAGGAACTTCTCAAGTAGGTCAGTTTCTGTTTTTTCTTACAAAAAGGTCGGCTATATGTTTTTTATCTGTTTCTTCATCATAATATTCTTCTCTATATAACATAAGCACCATATCAGCATCTTGTTCTATTGCTCAAGATTCTCTAAGGTCTGATAATTGAGGCCTTTTATCTGGACGAGATTCAACAGCTCTTGATAACTGACTTAGTGCAATTACAGGAACTTCAAGTTCTCTTGCCATTTCTTTCAGTCATCTTGATATTTCTGATATTTCTTGAACTCTATTTCAAGCAAAACGATTTGTTCAAGTCATAAGTTGTAAATAATCGATGATAACTAAATCTAGGCCTCATTTTTCTAGTTTTATCTTTCTAAGTTTTGATTTTATCTCTTGTACAGTTGCTCATCATTTATCATCTATAAAGATATTTGCAGTTCAAAGTTTTTCCATAGCATTTCATATTTTCACAAAATCATCATCTTGTAGATCTCATTTTGCTATCTGTCTCATAGGTATATCTGATGCCATACTTATCATTCTATCTGCAATTTGTTCAGACCCCATTTCTAGAGAAAATACTGCAATGGATTTTTTTCATTTTACACTTGCATTTTCAGCAACATTTAAAACAAAAGATGTCTTACCCATAGCAGGTCTTGCAGCCAATATAATAAGTTCTCAAGGTTTTAATCATCAAGATATATTATCTAACTGTTCATAATTCGTAAGTGTAACCTTGTTTGTCAATATGCTAGGATCTTCAGCAATTTTATAATAATCTTCATATCTTCAAGAAAGTATCTCTCTAATGTGAACTAGGCTGTCATGTAATTGATATTGTGTTAATCACATTATTTTCTGTTCTATTATCTCAAGTATATTTTGAATTGGTTTTTCTTCATATACTTCTCATATTATATTTTGAGATATTTTTAATATTTGCCTTAGAACAGACTTTTCTTTAACTATCTTTGCATAATCTAGTGCTCAAGTTGCAGTTTGTGAAAAAAGTGATATATCATATAAATATTCTATTCATCATATATTTTCTATTTCTCTTTTTTTTGTTAGATAGTCAGATAAAGTTACAACATCTATAGTTTTTCTGGAAAAAAATAAGTTATTCATAGCTTCAAAAACTATTTGATGTTCTCTTGAATAAAAATCTTTATCTGTAATTCAAAAGCTATCCATATTATACATAACTTCATTGTCTATAAGTATGCTACTTAATAGAGCCTTTTCAGTTTCTATGCTATGTGGAGGTAATTTAATATCATCAAGTGTTGGCATATTTTTTATATGTATTTAAAATGTTATTAGTTTATAATATTTATAGTTTCATTTTCAAGATTTTTATAAATAGATTGTTAAATTGATTGAAAAAAGACTATTATTTATTATAAACTACTTTAGTTATAATATAAAAATTTATATTTATAAATATATTTATGAGGGGGTAGTTTAATTGGCAAAATCCAGGATTTCGGCTCCTGGGTTCCTGGTTCGAATCCAGGTCTCCTTGTACTTTTTACGAACAATATAAAAACTTAAAATAATAAACTCCTGCTTTAAAAAGTGGGAGCTTTTTTGACAAAAAAATCCACCTACTTAATTGTAAGTGGTATTTTAAATTACTTTAATTATTAATACTTTATTCTTCAATCATATGTGAGTCATCAGACATATTCATATCATGTTCTCAATTAGTATTAGTATGCTTCATATGTTCTTCAATTGTCATATTCATTCTTGCAGCTGCATCTTTCATTTCTTTATATTCTTCAACTGTTAAGTTGTATTTTGCAGCTTGTTCAGCTTCTGTTAAAGGTCCATTTGAATCATTACTACAAGATGCTAATCATAAAGTAATTAAAAGTAATGATAATGTAATTAATGTTTGTTTCATAATAATAATTTTAATAAATAAATATTTTTTAATATGCACTATGTATTATAATCTAGGGTGGCATATTAAAAAACAAATTTAAATATACAATCATAATAAAATTATATTAAATAATAAATTAGTAGTTAATTTTTCTTTCTTTCAGATAAGAAAATAATATAGGCAATATAATTAATGTTAAAATAATAGAAGTAATAAGTCATCATACTACAACTATTGCTAGTGGTTTTTGTAATTCTGCTCATGTTCAAGTGCTCCAAATCATAGGTAATAATCAAATAATAGAAGTAAATGCAGTCATTAGTATTGGTCTTAATCTTAACATAGCTCATTCAATAACTGATTCATGTATTGATTTTTTATCAATATTTTTATTGTTATAATAACTTTTATCAAGTACCTTATTTTCATCCATTAATGGTAAATTAAATTTTTGCCTAAAAGAATTTTCTAGATATAGAATCATAACAATTCAAGTTTCAACTGCATTTCAAAACAATGCTATAAATCATACCCAAACTGCAACTGAAAAATTAAATCAAGATATATAAAGAGCAATAATTCAACCAATAAGACTAAAAGGAATTGAAATTGATATTATTCATACAAGTCATATATCTTTATAAGTTAAAAACAGTATGAATAATATTATAAATATAACAGTTGGTACTATAATTTGTAATGTACTTTTTGCTCTTATTTGATTTTGATATTGTCATGCCCATTCTATATAATATCATTCAGGCAAATCAATACTTTCTTCTATGTGTTTTTTGCTATCTTCTACAAAACTTACAAGGTCCACTCATTTAACATTCATTTGCACAGCAGACCTTATAATTCAATTTTCACTATTAATAATAGCAGGTCAATCTATTAAAGATATATCAGCAATTTGAGATAATGTTATATTTCATGACTTTCAAGAAACCATAAGATCTTTTATATCATCTATATTATCTCTATAATCATTATTAAGTCTCATATTTATCTTATATCTTTCTCTTCAATCTATTGTTGTTGATATATTTTTACCTCATATACCTATTGATATCATATCTAAGACTTTTTCTTTTTTTATTGAATAATTATTAAGCTTTTTTTCATCAATATCTATTTGTAAATATTTAAGTCATGTTGTTCTAATAGCTGTAATTCAAAATCATCATGGTACTTTTGACATAAGTTCTTCTACTTTTATAGCAATTTCTTCAAGTTTCATAGGATCATCTCAGAATATTTTAATACCAACTTGAGATCTTATTCATGTTGATAACATATCAATTCTTCAGATAATAGGTTGAGTAAATCAATTCCATAGTTTAGATATTTTTATATTTTTATTCATTTCATCCATAATGTCTTGTTTCGTTACTCATTCTCTCCATTCTGATTTTGGCTTTAATGTTATTATAGTTTCAAGCATTGCCATAGGTGCTGGATCAGTTGCTGTTAAGGCTCTTCATGCTTTTCAGACCACTTTTTCTACTTCAGGGATATTAGATATGATTCTATTTGATTCTATAAGCAAGTCCCTAGCTCTTTTTTCACTCACATCAGGTACTGTCATAGGCATATACATTATGCTTCATTCATCAAGTGGAGGCATAAATTCAGATCATATTCTTGTAAATAAACTAATTCATATTATAAATATTATTCATGAGATAGTTAAAACTATTTTTCTTTTTTTTAATGAAAAATTTAGTATTGGTTTATATACTTTATTTAAAAGTTTTATAATTGGTATTTGATTATCATTTTTTAATTTTCATTTTAATAAAAATACAATTAGTACTGGAACTAAAAACAGTGCAGTAAAAAGAGCTCATAACATTGCAAACATATTTGTAAAGGCAAGAGGTGAAAAAAGTTTTCATTCTTGTCATTCAAGTCCTAAAATAGGTATGAAAGACAGTATTATAATAAATATTGCAAATATAAGTGGTCATGCAATTTCTTTAGTTGATTCATATATTATTAAAGATTTTTTTTTATTATTTAATTTTTCTTTTCAAATAAGCTTATTATAAGCATTTTCTGTAACTACAATACTTGCATCTATCATTGTTCATATTGCAATAGCTATTCATCAAAGTGACATAATATTTGATGGAATATTAAAAAATTTCATTAATAAAAAAGTAATTAATATTCATATTATTAACGATATAGCATTTATAAAAGATGCTCCAAAGTTCCATAAAAATATAAAAAGTATTATTATTGTTATAATAATTTCAGCTGTTATTATTGAACTTAAAGTGTTTATAGCATTTTTTATTAAATTTGTTCTATCATAAAATGCCTCAATTTTTATTCAATCAGGCAATCATTTCTTAAGTGATTGTATTTTTTCTTTTACATTATTTATTACTTCTAGAGGATTTTTATCATAACGCATTACTACAATTCATCATACTTTTTCTTCTGATTCATTAGCAAGAATTCATCTTCTAAATTCTGCTCATATTTTAATATTAGCTATATCTTGAAGTTTTATTTTTACTCAATCTATTTCTTTGATAAAAATATTTTCAAGATCTTCTTTTTTTTCTATAAATCATATTCATTCAATAGCTATATCATTTCATCAAATATCTATAACTCTTCAAGAAACATTATTGTTTCATGATTTAATTATTTTTTGAATTTCTCATAGTGTTAAGTTATAATTTGATAGTTTTAGTGGATCAAGTATGACTTGAAATGTTTTTTTGTATCATCAAATGGATGCTACTTCAGCAACTCATGATACACTTTCAAGTCATAACTTAACATAAAAATCTTGTATACTTCTAAGTTCAGTAAGACTATGGTTGTTACTTTCAAGAGTATACATATATACTTGTCATAAACCTGTAGCATCTGGTCAAAGAACAGGTTCTACTCATGAAGGGAGTTTTCATTTAATAAAATTTAATCTTTCATTAACTCTATCACGAGCAAAATATTTATCAACATTATCATTAAAAATAATAGTTACCATTGATATTCAAAGTTGACTCATTGCTCTTACATCTTTTACTCAAGCAAGTGATTGCATACTTGTAGTTATTGGGTATGTTATCTGATCTTCAATATTTTTGGGAGTTTGTCATTCCCAAGAAGTCATAACAACTACTTGATTTTCTGATAAGTCAGGAAGAGCATCAATTGGTGTTTTATATATTGATACAATAGATAATATTGATATTACTATAAAAACAACAATTGTTATTAACTTATTTTCAATAAAATATTTTAAGGCTTTATTTAACATATCTAAATAATCTATTTAATAAATATAGGTGTTGTTATAACTTTTAGGTTTTTATCAAAATTTCAATTTACAAGAGAATATTCTCAATCATCAGAAACAACATTAACATCTTTTATTCAAAATTTTCAATTGTCTTTTTTATAATACACTATTTTTCTGTCTTCTTTGTTATATATACTACTTGTAGGTATTTTAAAAAGACTTTTTTTATTTTTTATTATTACCTTTATAGTTGATTTATTTGGTATGTTTATATTATCATCTATTTTTGCTTGTACTGTTATTGTAAATGTTTTTTCATCTATTTCAGGAGATATGCGATATATATATCCAGTGTAACTTTTTCAATTGTTTTCAGAAAGAAAAAATGTAACCTCATCTCATATTTTAATATTTTCTTTTAGATTTTCTGGGACATAAAACTTTATTTCATTTTTTGTGATTTTTGATAGTGAATTATTTACTCAGGACATTCTAAAGGCTTCAGTATCTAAAGATATTTTTTCTCATATATTAATTGATCTTTTTGATATTACTCAAGTAAATGGAGATTTTATTTCATAATTACCAGATTTTATATATTCATTATTTAATTTAGATTTTGCAATATCTATTTCATTTTGAATAGATGTTATTTTCTTATTTTCATTTGCTTCAACTAATTTTTTAGAATTTTTAATGGTTTGTAATTCAGCATTTAATTTATCTAATTTTAGTTTTTTTTCAGATTTTACTTTTTCTAATTCTAATTTTAGATTTTCTATTTTTTCATTTTTTGATAAATATGTAAGATCATAATTACTTTTTTTTAAATCAATTACTTTCTTTTGATCTTCAATATTTGATTTTAAATTTTCTATTTTTTCATTTTCATTTGCTTTTAATATATTGTAATTTTGAATTGAATCATCATAAGACTCTTTAGAAGATGTTAATTCTGCATTATACATATTAACTTTACCAATATATTCACTTATTTTGTCTTTACTTATTTTGGAAGATGATATTGTTGATTCAAGAGCTTTTATAAGCATATTATTTATATTTTTTAGTAATTTATAACTTTCAACTATTGATATTTTTTCATTTTCATATTTTTTTAAATTAATTACTAAATTATTTTTTAGGCTAGTATCCTTAGCAGAAAAGTAATCAGACATATCATTTGTTATATCATTATAATCTATATTATCTTCATTACCTATATGTATTATAGGGATAATATTTTTATAAATTTCATTTATTTTTAATTTAAGTAATTCTTTTTTTTGTTCTTTATTATTTTTTGCATTTTGAATTTTATTTTCTTTAGATATAATTGCATTTTCTAGTTTTGTACTTAATGTTTGTAATTTTTGTTTTTCTAGTTTTAATTCATTTAAAGAGTTTGTTATTGAATTATTTTCAACGTCTCATTTATTCTCTATCAAATTTTTTATTTGATTTAACTTAGAATTATAGTTATTATTTGTTTCATTTATTAAAACTTTTTTTTCATGTATCTTAGTATCTATTTCATCTATTTTAGCTTTTTTTATATCTAATATATTTGAAAGTATTTTTTTTTGATTAGATAGTAATGTTTGTTTTATATTTATATTTGAATTTCATTCTCAATATACTCATGATTTAAATAATAAGGCCAATGTATCTCACTCATTCACTTTATCTCAAATATCTACAAATATATCTTTTACAATTGCATTTCTTCTTGGATATATACTTGCAATATCATTTGATATAAATGTTCATGGAAATGTATTCTCATTAACTACTTGCTTAGGTAAAGTGTGCTTATATATTTTTTCTTTTTTCTTATTTTCATTTGTATAACTTTTATTTTCAGATACATTTGTTTTAATTAATACTGCTGCTGTTATTGTTATTAACATAAAAATGATTATTGTTAATATTGTTAATATATGTTTTCTTTTCATTATTATTAAATAAATTTATTAAAAATTACTTTATAAGTTATTTATATTAACAAAGCTTGAAAAAAAATTAAAAAACTTAATATAAAAGATTTTATTGACATTTAGATTAAAAATAATATATAATCTATTATATTTATTTATAATATGATATTATTGATGGATTTAAGTAGTAAAATGTATACTCCATGAAGTTTGATTATACCAAACATAAGAGATGAATCTTGAGTTGAATGAATAAAAGCTATAGAATATTATAAACAAAGAATACTTACTATGTTCAATGAAAATGATCATGCTATAATGCCCCAAGTAACTAAAAAATATAATGATATTATTTCAGATATATATCGTGAATTAGGTATTCCATTTATAGATAAAAACAATATTATATATGTTGATTATGATTCTAGTATAAGTTCTTGTATACTTGATGAATATGAAAGACTTAAATTGGACTCAAATATTGATTCTATATATCCTTTTATACATTCTAGTAAAATAGATACAATATCAAGAATCTTTGATCTTAATATTTCAAGAACATCACATTCTTCTGAAATAATAAATGACAAATCAGTAGCACAAAATGAATTAAACAGTCTTTGAGTTACAACTCCACATTGAAAATCTGTATATACATACAATCAAGCAGAGTCTTTTTTTAGGGAATTAAAATGATATTGATATGAGCATGTTACATTTAAATTAAAAAGAGCAGCTAGTTGAATGTGAGTTTTTAAGATTAAAACTTTAAATGAATTGATTGATAAATTAAATGAGTATGAAAATGATCTTAAAGATGGTATACTAATTGATGGTTGGATAGAGTGAAAGTTTATTTCAAGTCCAAATGTTCAGTATCATATTTGAAAAACTCCTGCTGAAGATGTTTATATATGATCTTCATCTCAAATACTTTCTGAAGATTGAACTGTGCATTTATGAAATATAACTGATGACTCCTTTTTAAAAGACAAAAAGGTACAAAAAGATTTGAGAATTATTTGTGATTGGGTTAGGTCAAAAAAAGCCTACTGAATAATAGGTATAGATTTTTCTATATTTGAAGATAAATTGACTAAAGAGAAAAAAGCATATTTTATGGAAATAAATTGAAGAATAAATTGATCAACACATTGAGCTGTTATTGCAAGTAAGATATATGGTCATAATTATAATGATAATTGGGCAGTAATAAATAACCTTTATTTAGATAAAAAAATTAGTATAAATGATTTTGTAACTAAACTTCAAAGAGATGGTATATATTATGATCCATCTAAAAAGCAGTGAATTATACCATCAAATATATCTGCAATAGACAACTATTCAAAAGCTATGGTGACTGTTTTTTGAGATAAGGCTTTTATCAAAAAATCTTTAAATATTTTAAATGATTATAATAACTTTTAAATGGATGAATTTGAAAATTGAATATTAAAAATAAGATCAAACAAAAAATGAAAAACTTGTACAATTGTTGCTTGTACTCACTGAGATGAACCTATTTGATACTATATATTTGATTATTTGTTAAATAATTTTAATTTAAAAAAAAATATAAATAAATGAAATATAAATCTTGTTATATGAAATGAAAAAGCAATGTATATGAATAAAAGATTTATAGATAAAGATTTTAATAGAATATGGGATTTTAGTAAGGAAGATCAAAATACATATGAATATAATAGAGCAAAAGAAATTAAAGACATACTTTTAAGTTCAGATTATGTTTTTGATTTGCATTCTACAACAAGTCCATCTCCATTTTTTTTAATACCTTGAGATAATATAGATAATAATATTTTTCATAAATTTAATGTTGACTTTGTTATTAAAAATATACTTGATTTTTTGCATTGAATGCCACTTGTAAAGTATGTAGAAAAAAATAATTATAATTCTAGGTGTTTGGTTATGGAATGATACTTAAAAAATAAATCTGATTTAAATAAAGCCATTAATAATGTTTTAAATTATCTTAATTATAATTGATTTATTAGTAATATTGAAGATTCTTACTATTCTCCTTTAATATTAAATACAAAAAAAGCTATTTATGCAAATAGTATGAATATAGATTTTATATATTCTAAAAATCCTAGAAGTTTTGATAAAATCACTAAATGAGAAATTATATTAAAAGATAATAAAAAAGAGTTATTTTCTGATGATGATTATTATATACTTATGCCAACACATCCTAGATACATATGAGAAGAGATTTGATATTTACTAAAGTAGTATTATTTATTTTTTTCTTGATAATTAAATTATTTTATATACAAATAAACTTATTCAATGTTTTTTGTTAATTGAATGTTTAGTTGTTTAAAAAGACAATAATGCCAAGAAAAAGAAAAAAAAATAGTAATACAACAACATATATAGCAAGTATATTGGCAATTTTGATTGTTTCTATACTTTTTTTTACAGGTGTTTTAAAGGTTGAACTAGGTGATAATACTAATTTAAATAAACCTACCATAACATGAGATAATCAAAATAATAAACAATATTATACAAATACTATAATTGAAGATAATTGAAATATCATAAAAATAGATTATAATATTCAGTGAGGATATTCTCATAAAATAGAAACTCAAGAAGATACCTTTTATGCAAAATCAGATAAATATAGTTTAAATAATTTTTTAAATGAAGATATAGATTTTTCTTGAGAAGTTATATGATTTTCAAATGATGATATACCAGTTTTAAACATAACTAGTATAAATGCACAAGAAAACGTACAAACAGATGAAGAAGAGCAAACAATAGAAGAACAAAATAAATATGTATCAACAAAATGAATAATAATAGACCTTAAAAATACTGACTTTAGTGTTAAAGAATTAGAGGGGGACATTTATATATATCAAAGTATAACTTGAGAAACTTTTACATGAGAAGATCTTAATATTTCTAGTATAAATGAGTCTATGAAAATATCTCCATATGATTGTATAGATTGAAGTAATCTTTATGATTGTGATGCATTTAAAGACCAAGCCCAAACATATAAATTTAATACTACAACAAATAACAATGGTGTTGTTTTTTATAAATTACCTGAAATTAATCAATATGTTGTTATTAATCAAAAATATGGTTATAATGTGTATCCATTAGATGGTAGTTTTTTAGATATTATAAATTATATAGATATAGAAAACTTGCAATCTAAAAAAGAGCAAGTTATAAAAAATACTTGTAGAAGCAGTGATATAGAATTAACTGAAATCCTCACAAAACAAGAATCTTGAAATAATTATGAAATTATATGATTTGATAAAAATGCAAACAAAGTTTCTTGTAAATTAACAATAACTTGAGATTCTCAAATGGTGTGACAATTAATTTCTATATCTTACCTTCAGGAAGAAGAAGCTACATCAAATGTAAAAATATGAAATTTGAATGAAGAAGATTATCTTGTTTATGAATCTAGTGGCTATTCATATAAATTATATATGCCAAATTATGTAAAATATAATTCAAATATTGTGAATGAAGACTTTTGAGTAAGTTGACTTGACTGTAAGCAATCTGTAAACATAGCAGACTGGAAAAGTTGAAACTTAAATGATCCAAATGTAAAAGCTTTTTATTGTACTACTAACTTATCAAAAGAGCAGCTTCAGTGATTCTTGACCAATTATACTATAGTACAAAATAATTGAAAAACTTTAATTATAGATTCAAAACAAGATAGTATAAGTTGAGAAATTTCTTCTAACTTACACATATATTAATTAGTAATTAAATCACAATTAGTAAATTGAAATAAAAAAAATAATCTTTACCTTTTTTATGTAATTAATGTTAAATTATTTTAAATGAAAAATATATAATTATAGCTCATATAAAATATTAAAAAATGATTTTCTTGGTGTTCAGATTACTTATTTTTGAACTCAAACAGAATGAGATTTTTTCTTGCATCCTATATTAGATACAAATAATAATAGTCTGTACTATCTTTGATTTGATGATGTTCAACAACTTGATATATTTTATAAACTTGTAAAAATATCTTGAATTTGATGAAAAACAGCTTGTTATATGACTACTTCTTACCCATTGTCAGAACTTAAAACAGCAATATGAGAATGAGACCTTAAATTTTTTAAAAATATACCATGAATAGGCCCTAAAACTGCAAAGAAAATAATTATAGAGCTTAAAGATAAGATAGATATAAAAGATTTTGAAAATCAAGAGCAGTTAGATAATCAAAAAGAAACAATACTTAAATGAATAGTATGACTTTGATATCCAAAAGAAAAAGTTAAAAAAGAACTTAAAGAATACAGTTGAGATTTATCAAATGTTCAGTTGGTTATAAAGGATATAATTAAAAGATTGTAAATTTAGTTTGAAAAATTAATAAAAATCTTTATTATGGCACTATATGTAAAAAAGTGCTATTTTATTTTATTAAAAATACTTATATAATGGATTTTGATCCTAAAAAGAATTATTATGAATCTCTTTGAGTTAGTGAAGAAGCTACAAAACAAGAAATTAAAAAAGCCTTTAGAAAACTTGCTATGAAATACCATCCTGATAGGCAATCAGGTGATGAAGATAAATTTAAAGAGATAAATGAAGCTCATGAGGTGTTATCAGATGATAAGAAAAGGCAAATGTATGATACCTACAGAAAATGAGGTTGAGGTTTTGATTTTGGTTGAATGTGATGATGAGGATGATTTCAATGATGAAGTTTCGATGTATCAGACCTTTTTTGAGATATGTTCTGAGACCTTTTTGGTGGATCATGAGGTAGAAGAAGAGCTTCTGATCAACCACAAAGAGGTGATGATATGATTTTAAACTTAAAGGTTAAATTTGAAGATGTGTATTCTTGAGCTGAAAAAAAGATAAAATATAATAGATATGTTTTATGTAATATCTGTGATGGTAAGGGTGAGTCAAAAGATTCAAATCCTAAGACTTGTCCTACTTGTCATGGGGGTGGGGTTGTTACTCAAACACAAAGGACACCTTTTGGGATGATGCAATCTCAAACCGTTTGTCCTACTTGTAGATGAAAATGAAAAACTTGATATAAAGCTTGTGAAAATTGTAATGGTAAATGAGTAACTATAAAAGAAGAAATTATAGAAATTAAAATACCTCAATGAGTTGATTCTTGAACAAAGCTTAGAATGCCTTGAATGTGACATTATGGTTATAAGTGATGAACTCCATGAGATCTATATATAAGTATTATAATAGATGAAAAATCTCAATGGAAGAAAAGTTGAAAAAATATAATTATAGAAAAAGATATAGATATTATAGATGCTGTATTATGATGAACTATGGATGTTGAACTTCCTGATAAAAGTGTTAAAGTTAAGGTACCAAAATGACTACAAGTTTGAGAAGATATATATGTAAGTTGATATGGTTTTAGAAAATGAGAAGGCTTACTTCATGGTAAATGAGATCTTATTATTAAACCAAAGATAAAAATCCCAAAGGTGCTTTCTAAAAAAGAAAAAGAACTTTATAATAAGCTAAAAGAAGAAAGTAGCAAATAGTAAGATTACAATTTTCAAGTAAAAAATAATGAACTTGTAATTTTAAACTTAAAAGCTATTATCTTGTAACTTAATACTTTAAACTTTAAACTATTTTTTATGTTTAAGCCAGTAATAGCAACATTTAATAAACCAAAATGATATGTTGTAAGTAAAGATGATAAGCACAATAAAACAATTTTTGAGATACTTCCTTCATCTTGGAAAAAAGATTTTTACTATATTTGAAGATTAGATAAAGATTCTAATTGATTATTACTTTTAACAAATGTGCCTGAACTTGTGAATGAGATAGAGCATCCAAGCAGGAATATATTTAAAATATATGAAGTTCAAATTGACAGACCATTAAAAACAAATCTTAAAGAAAAATTTAAAAAATGAATATTAGTTACAGAAGAAAGTGAATATGTTAAAAATCCAAAAGATCCTATGTGGGGATGAAAACAAATGGATTTTTTACAAATGTATGATGTTTCTTATCATAAAGATTCAAAATGAAGATATTTTGTAAGAGTTTTGTTAACTTATTGAAAAAAAAGACATATAAGAAGGATGTTACAAGCTTTTTGATATAAGGTCAACACATTAACAAGGGTTAAGTTTTGAAAGTATGAGCTTTGAAACCTAAAGACTTGAGCATACAATATACATAATTTAAAACTTAGAAAGTGAAAAAAAGCAAATTTTATTTAAACATTGAAAAATAAAATAAAACAAGTATTATGTTTGTAGATTTTAATAATGTTTTAGTTTTTTTATTATGCCTAGAAAAAAAAGGAGTAGAGCTTCTACAAGAAGAAAAAAGGTTGTTTCAAGTCCATGAAAAATATGACTTATACTTATAAGTATTGGTTTATTATATTTTTTTGTTAATAATTATGCACATGAAAGCCCTTTAATATACTTGACTTATATTACTGAGTTCTTTTTTGGTAGATTATGAAATAATTTTTTTTATGGGATACTTATTCTTCTTTGAGTTATGTTAATTTTGTACCCTCAAAATTTTAAAGAAAGGTTTTGAATATATAGTTTTATAACATTTTCATTTTTACTTTCTATATTGTCTTTTCCTTGGCTTAATAGTTGAGATCAAAGTGCTATACTTGCAAATGGTGGATATGTTTGATGGGGTGTTATACAAGCAATTGCATTTTTAATGTGATGAAGTGCCAGTGCTGCTAAAATTTTTTCTATTATTTTATTTTTATTATCTTTTATATTTACTTCTTGGAGATTAAATTTATTTTTACTTATACCTAAGATAGAATTTGAAGTCCCAGAAGAGGAAGTAAAAAGAAAAACTGTTAAAATCAAAAAACCTTTAAAGAAACATGAAAAAAATAATTTTATAAAAAATGAAACTGAAAAAAAAGATAAAGATGTAGTTAAAGAAATATTTAAAAACAAAATTGATAGAAAGTTTAAAGAAAAAAAAGAAGAAAAAAATACTAAAATAATTTATCCAAAAGATAAGCCAACATTTTCTATAGATAATTTAAAGATAGAGTCAGAAAATTATGAAGTAGATGAAAATATATTAATAGAGCAAGCTCAAGATATAAAAGCAAAATTAGAAGAATTTAATATACCTGTTGATATAGCTTGATATGAAGTTTGACCTACTATCATACAGTTTAAGATAAAGCCTGCAAAAGGTATAAAAGTTTCTAGTATAGAAAATATGAAAAAAGATCTTAGTTTGTCTTTAAAATCTTCTATAAGAATACTTACACCTATACCTTGAACAGAGTATGTGGGTATAGAAATGCCGAACCCAAAATCTAAAATAGTACATCTTTGACAAGTACTTTGAGCTAAAGATTTTACAAAATCAATGAATAAAAATTTAACAAATCTTGCTATTTGAAAAAATATAAATTGAAAAAATTTTATAAATTCCTTAGAATCAATGCCGCATTTACTTGTTGCTTGACAAACTGGTTCATGAAAGTCAGTTGCTATAAATGATTATATAATTTCTTTATTATATCAAAATACACCTGATGAGCTTAAGTTTATAATGATAGACCCTAAACAAGTAGAGCTTTGACTTTATGAAGGATTGCCTTATCTTCTTGCTCCTATTATAAATGAACCTGAAAAAGCACTTAAAGTTCTTAAGTGGTCTGTTGACCTTATGAATAAAAGATATAAACTTTTGAAAGATAATAGAGTTAAAAATATATATGAATATAATAAAAAAGTTGACGAAAAAGATAAAATGAGTAGAATAGTAATAGTGGTTGATGAGTTAGCAGATCTTATGATGAGTTGAAATAAAAAGGAAGTTGAACATAATATTGCAAGGATAGCACAAATGGCAAGGGCAATAGGTATGCATCTTATCTTAGCAACTCAAAGACCTTCTGTAAATGTTATTACATGACTTATAAAGGCAAATGTTCCTACAAGAATAGCATTTGGTGTAGTAAGTTGAATAGATTCAAGAACTATACTTGATAGACAATGAGCAGAAGACTTGCTTTGAAAATGAGATTTATTATTTGTATCACCTTCTTATAAGCACCCTATAAGAGCACAAGCTCCATTTATAGATACTGATGATACAGAAGATATTATATCTGATTTGAAAGAAAAGTATCTTAAAGATATAGATGAAAATAATATATATGATAATGAACTTATGGATATATTAAACTGAAACTCTCCAGAAAGTTCTTATGATAATAGTAATTTATCTTGAGATGATGAAGAGCTTATAAAGCAAGCTGTGGAAGTCATACAACAAACAAGAAAGGCTTCAATAACATTATTACAAAGAAGGCTTAAGGTATGATTTGCTCGTGCTGCTAGACTTATGGATCAACTTGAAGAAAAATGAGTAGTATGACCCCAAGAATGAAGTAAGCCAAGAGATATACTTATATAGTCCTAGCAAGATTCAAGTAGAAAGTTACAAGAAAATTATATAATTTAAACTTTCTATATAAACTAACAACTTGCTATTTGCTACTTTTAACTTGTAACTATTATATTATGGCTATAGTTTGATGAAGTAAAAAACAATGAACACTTGAAAAGGTTTATATGCAGATTAATAAACCAAATGCAAATAATAAGGTTGTTTTATTTAGGCTTTTAGCTGCAACTCAAAATGCATGATTATGAATAAGGGATTCTTTACAAAGTATTGAAAAGGCAGAAACTCATCCTTGAGTAAAAAAAATACTTAAAGATACTATAGAACAAATAAATGAGTGAGTATGATTTTCAGATGCCTTATCTAAATATAGTGATTTTTTCACAACCTCTGAGATAGAGCTTATAAAATCAGCTGAACAAATATGAAAACTTCCAGAAACACTTGAAAGTATGTCTATAGAACTTGAAAAGTTTCAGGCAATTAAAGGTAAAGTAAAATCAGCTATGATGTATCCTTCTGTTGTTATATTAATATCTATATTTGCTGTTGTTATACTTTTATGGAAAGTTATTCCAACAATAGTTACAATATTTCCACCTGAACTTGATCTTCCTTGAATAACTCAGTTTGTAATAAATGCTTCAAATTATTTGCAGGAAAGTTATATGGTTGTATTTTCTTTATTGTTTGGTATACCTATTTTGTTATGAATATTTTATAATTCATTCCTTCCATTTAAAATTGTTGTAGATAAATATATTTTAAAAGCCCCTGTTATATGACCTATTACCAAAACGTTTTATCGGTATAGATTTTCTAAACTGTTATGAGATTTTTATAATGCTTGAATTTCACCTCTTGAGTCATTAAATCAAATTTCAAATATATTTTCTAATTATCATTATAAAAAGAAAATTATTGATGTTAAAAAAGATTTAGAGGTTTGATTGGAAATGACAGATTCTTTTGAAGGTAGTTGGTTATTTAATCCTATACTTATACAAATTATATGAATATGAGAAAAAACTGGTAATGTATGAGAAGTTTTGGATAAAATGGCTAATTTTTATAGAAACGAAGTTGATACAAAAATTGAATGACTTACTAAAATGATAGAGCCTTTATTGATGGTTTTTGTTGCTGGTATTATATGAACAATCGTTGCAAGTATCTTTTTACCTATGGCTGATCTTATATGAAGTCTTTCATAATAACAGATACAAGTTGCAAGTAACAAGTAATATAAGTTTCTATTTAAAAATTTAAACTATTATCTTGTAGATTGTTACTATTAACTTGCTACTTTAAACTTTCAACTTTTAAACTATTATGTATAAACTTTCAGACATAGAAAATAAAAAAATAGCTCTTGTTGATCTACTTTCTGAAAAAAACAAGCTGTTTTGAGTGTTAACTGATAAAAGTATCAAAAAATATATAAAACTTTGAAAAAAGATACTTTTTGTTGCAAATAGAAAGTGATATTCTTCTTCTAGTATATGTGAAGATTGTGGTAATATTCCTAAATGTAGAAATTGTGATATACCAATTGCAAAATATGTGAATAATAACCAGTTTGTAAATATGTGTCCTATATGTAAAACTATATATGAAAATGAATGAGTATGTAATAGTTGCTGATGAACCAATATAAAAGAATCTTGAATATGAACTTATAAACTTGCTTGATTTTTACAAGATATGTACAATATAAAATCAAAAGTTATAGAAAATACTGATATAAACTCTAAATCTAAGATAGAAAAGAATAAATTAAGTTTAGAAAATGAAAAATATGTAGTATCAACTTCTATATTATCAAGTGAAAGTAAATATTTTAAACCAGATCTTGTGATTTTTTTTAATGCTGATGGTTGACTTTCTATACCAGATTTTAATGTTTGAGAAAAGCATTTTTTGTTTTTATATGAATTTATTAAAAAATATAGTACTTCAAACTTTATAATACAAACTTTTAATCAAGAACATTATGTATATGAAAATATATTAAAACTTGATTTAAAAAAATTTTGGAATAAAGAACTTGAATATAGAAAAAATTTAAATTATCCTCCATATTCTCAAATTGCTATTATAATGTACAAATCTCAAATAGAAGAGAGATTGTATAGAAAAATATCAAAACTTGAAAGTGAGTTAAAATACTTGATACAAAATCAAAACTTTGATATAACTACCTTTCCAACACCTCAACTAGTTTATAAAAAATTTTGAAAGTATCATTATAATATAGTTTTAAAGTGAGAAAATATTAAAAGTTTTTTAGACCTTGCTGTTGAAAGATTGAAAATTAAAGAAAAATGATTTCAGATAGATTGGTTGCCAAATAATATTATATAATAGTTGCAAGTTTCAAGTAGCAAGTTACAAGTTGTAAGTAACAAGTTGCAAGTTTTAAGTAGCAAGTTAAAAGAGTATATTATAAATCTGATATTTTATAATTTTTAAGCTTTTAGTTATGGTTTTGATTCTTCAAAAAGTTAAGGAAATTCCCCGCAGACTAAAAACTGTTAAGAAAATTATTCTTTTGAAGATTTATAATAATTACTATTATTAAAACCCAAAGATTAAATTTTTATTTTTCTTCTTTTATATTTACTCAAATTTGTTTTAATTTTTCTATAATATTTTCATATCATCTTTTTATAATATGTTCATTTGCAATATGAGTTTCTCAATCTGCAACACATCAGGCAAGTATAAGTCAAGCTCATGCTCTTAGATCTTTAGTATTAACATAAGTTCATTCAAATTTTTTTCATCCTATAATAAGTACTTCATGAGGATTAAGTACTTCTACATGTGCTCACATATTTTCAAGTTCTGTAAAATATCAAAATCTTCATTCAAAAAGTACTTCATGTATTCTACTTATTCAATTTACTTGTGTTAGAAGTGTTCAAAATATACTTTGTAAATCTGTAGGAAATCAAGGATATATCATAGTTTGTATATTTGTATTTGTATAGTTTTCTTTATTAAAAGAATTTACTTTTATATAGTTGTTTCAATATTCATAATTTATTCAGATTTTATCTGCTATAGTAAACATACTTTCAAGATGTTGAGGGTTTATATTTTCAATTAATATCTCACTATCATCTACAATAGCTCAAAGTCCAAAGAAAGTACCTGCTTCTATATAATCAGAAACTATGTTATAAGTATAATTTTTAATATCTATCTTTGAAGGTTTTATGTATAATCTATGATCATAATCAAGCCTTATATTTGCTCAAAGCTGTTTTAAAAAGTTTATTAAATCTATAACATGAGGTTCTATAGCTATATTTGCTATTTCTATTTCATAATCTATTTTATCTAAAAAAGCTAAGTAAGTAACCAAACCTTCAGTTGCTGTCACTGAAAAGCTATTTAAAACTATTTTTTTATTTGGCTTTCATTTTACTTTAAATGTTTTTCTATCTGTTTTTTGTATAACATTAACTCAAGCTTGTTCAAAAGCATTATCAAATATATCAAGTGGTCTTTTTCATAGACTACATCAACCACAGTTACTAAAATCTATTTTTCAAAACTTATATAATCAAACTGGGATTAAAAGTATGGAACTTCTAATTTTTTCTGTAAGTGGTGATACAAGAGTTCATTTTTGGAGGTATGTTTCTCATATTTCTTTAAGTATATTAACATCAATAATGTCTGGTAAATTTTCTAATAATACTTTATTATCAACCATGAAATTTGCTGCTAATATTGGCAATGCTGCATTTTTACTTGCTGAAAGTTGTATTTTTCAAGATAATCAGCTTGATTTACTTACTTTAAACATTTTTTTAAAAATATGAATTAAATTTTTACTTATACTAATTATTTTAAAAATTAATTCAATAAATAAAACCATATATTGACATTGTTTAAATTAATTTTATAATATAATTACTTGATTATTTTTTAAAAAAATTAACTAAAAATAAAAATGCAAAAAAAATGAAAGTATACTTGAGTAGTAACAATAATGGATGCTATAAACAAATCTCACTTTGCTAAGGTATTGTGGAAAAATAATTCTAGTAAAGAAAAATAGATTATTTTTTATATTTTCAAAAGGTAAACAAAGTATATGTAAAATACTTTGAATATAAACCTGAAATAAATGCTATGGAAGTTAGCAAACTACCTAAGAAATTTTTAGTTTATATAGAAATTATTGCAATCTGTAAATAAAATTTCCCTTGAAACAAAATAAACAAAACTATATAATACAGGAATATATATTTATACTATTATAAATAAAAAATGAAACTTCTAAAAAGATTATGGAATAAAAAAGGTTTTACACTAGTGTAACTTATTGTAGTTATAGCAATAGTAGCAATACTTGCAGTGAGTGCTGGGATGATGCTTACAAAATGGATGGGAAAATCTAAAGATACAAGAGTAATAGCAGATATGAATACTATAGAAAAATCTATGGAAATAAGTTATATAGAAAATGTAAAATATCCAATGCCAGATAATCCAGTAACTATAACATGAGATAATGAAGCTTTATGGTATCAAGGGAAACTATGAGAGGTAGCTATATCAAATATAGATAGCCTGACAAAAACACCAGAAGATCCAAATGCAGAAAACAAATTGTATACATACTCTGTAACAACAGATCAAAAAAAGTATAATATATGATCAATAACAACAGATAGTGCAACAGCATACAATCCTTACTTGAATGAAGTATATACAAATACTTATAAATCAATAGTAAGATGAAACTATAATGATAAGTTTATAATAAAATGAGCATGAGCAAATAAAAAAATATATCCAGTACCAAGTTTGATAGTAGATGATCCAACAAAATATATAACATGATTTTCAAGTTGAGAAAAGATATACTTTGTAACAAACAAATGAACAAACTATAATAAAGAATATAAAAATAAAACAAACTGAACAACATTAACAAATTATATAACATGGAAAATATGAACATGAGAAGATATAACACAGATAGCACAAGTTCTAACATGAGCATATGAAAATTTTAATGAACCAACATATGAAAAAGTAAAAGAAATGGATGAAACAGAATTGCAAGAAGAGATAGATAGAACAGATAGTGTAAAAGTATATGATGATTGTGCTAGTACAAGTCATAGTTGATATAATATCCCATATATATGACATGGAAAAGAATGAGAATGAACAAAAACAATAACATGATGAACAGCAACTATAAAAGCAAGTTGTAATGATTGAAACCTAAATTATGGAAGTGAAAGTGCTAGTTGTAATACTTGATATTATAATAATAATTGAAATTGTGAAGCATGAATAATATGAGATGATACAAATTGAAGAAAATGGGCAGATGGAACTTATGCAAAATCATGTAATGAATATAAAAATACAACACCAAGTTGATATGTATATGATTGAGCTATTTGAGACTGAGTATATTGGATAAAACCAGACACAGATCCAGCATTTAAAGTATATTGTGACATGACGACTGATTGAGGTGGGTGGACTTTGCAAAGAGTAAATATAAAGCAACAAATGTGATGTGTTCATGAAAAATCAGGTGATTGATGTGGTGATTTAATTAGTATAACTCAAAGTAATAGTGCAGGACTAAGTGATGAAAAAATAAGGTCAATTTACCATGCAAATGGCAAAACATATCAAAATGCTGAATTTTATATGTTGAATGAATTAAATTATCATGCAATCTTTGCTGGTTTAGTTAAGGAATATACATATTATCCAGGAACAGATGCAACAAAATACAGAAAACCAGGTTCAGGGTCACGGCAAACAAACTCTTCTTACAAGGGTTCCTCTGCAAAAGATACTCGGACTCGGTGAATAAATGGACGGAATTATGACAACCCTTCATATTGAACTTATGCATGGAATAAAGATACATGAGTTGCTACTAAAGCTTCTATGATAGAGGGACATGGAGACCCTGCTCGTGATGATGAAACAGTATGAGGACGGCATAGAAATGGTTATAACTGATCTAGTGGATGAACAACTACGTGGACCTTTGTTCGTTAAGTATAAAAGCTTATGCGATTTAAATTAGACAGTTTTTCTAAATTAAAGAGTCAAGTAAAATAAAAAATATTTTCTAATATTTAAAACTGTTATGAGTGATTTTGTTTGTAAAAGTTACATTAATGTATTTAAAGCCCTACTCTACAGTAGGGCTTTTTTATCTTGATTTTTATTTTTATTATAAAAGATGATATAATAATATCGGAACATAAAAGAACTATACTTTTATAGTTGTTTGGTTTATTGTGAAAAATTTATATTCCATTTAAGATTTTCCCCTCCCTTCCCCTTGATTTTCTTACACTAAAAAATATATAATATAATATTTAAAACTATAATAAAATATATGAAAGACAGCATAAAACTTCAATGAGTAAAAACACATAATCTTAAAAATATAGATGTAAATATACCTAAAAATAAGATAACTGTTATATCAGGAGTTTCAGGTTCTTGAAAATCTACACTTGCTTTTGGTACTATATATAAAGAATGACAGTTTAGGTATATAGAAAGTTTATCAACTTACTTAAGAGGTTTTTTTAGTCTTTGAGATAGACCACAGATAGACCATAGTGAGTGACTTTCTCCAGCTATCGCCATAGAGCAAAATAAAAAATGATGAAATAAAAGGTCTAGTGTATGAACAATGACAGAAGCTGATGATTATCTTAGACTTGCTTTTTCTAAACTTTGAGAGATTTTTTGTTATAGTTGTTGAGATAATATAAAATCAAAAACTATAGATCAGCTTATGGATGAGATAATAAAAGAGTATGATTGAAAAAAAATATGGTTATTATCTGATAATAAAACTTTTAAAGAAGATAAGAAGATAAAACAATACTTTAGAGCAAATCAAAAAAAGGTAGATAAATGAATATGATTTACACAATTTTTAGTTAAATGAAAAGATTTTAATTCAGTTTATTTTTATCTTGAAGAACCTTCTTTTAATAAACAAAATCTACCAGTTGAAGTATATGGAATCTATGATAAGATAACTATCAATAAAGATAATAAGTATAGATTGCAAGAAGACCTTATAAAGATGTTTTCTTTGCATGATAAGATATATATATGAGAATATACAGAAGATATACAAGAAGATATACAAGAAGATATAGAACTTAATTCTTATACTATATACTCATATTGTAGTAGATGTAATATTCACTTTCCAGAATATACTCCTGCACACTTTAGTCCAAATAGAGCAGAGTGAGCTTGTGAGAATTGTAAATGAACTTGAGAGACTCTACAAGTAGATCTTGAAAAGATGATAGATGAAAATCAACCTATAAAAAATGCTATCTTACCTTGGAGAGATTCAAATATATGACAAAAGATACTTAAAAAACTGTCTATGTGATATGATTTTAATCTTGATGTAAAATGGAAAAACTTAGATGATGATATAAAAGATATAATTATAAACTGAGATAATGAGCTTTTAAGGTTAAATATGTGATGAAAGTTTATAAGTTTATATTATGAGGGTATAGAACAGATAATTAAAGAACAATATGAAAAATGAATGCTTACAAGGGATTTTCAAGCTATGATAGATTTTTGAGTTTGTCCTAAGTGTGAAGGTAAAAAACTTAATAAATTTGCACTTTCTGTAAAATTAAAAACTCAAGAGTATAATGATATATCTTATTTTCAAACTTTGCCTATAAGTGAACTTTTAAAACAGCTTAAAAAGATAAAACTTGATAAAACAAAGCAAGAACTTAAAAATAGGATACTTAATCCACTTTTGGATAGACTTAAAACAGTTGATGACCTTTGACTTGGTTATTTGAGTTTGATAAGGTGAGTTTCAACTCTTTCATGATGAGAGATACAAAGACTTAGACTTGCCAAACAACTTTGAAATAAACTTTCTGGTATTATCTATGTGTTAGATGAGCCTACTATCTGACTTGATACAGAAGAAAGTTTAAAAACTATAAAAGCAATAAAAGAACTTAAAAAGATGTGAAATACTATAATTGTGGTAGAGCATAATGAAGATTTTATAAAAAATGCTGATCATGTTATAGAGATAGGTCCTTGAGCTTGAGATTTTGGTTGAGAAGTTGTTTTTTCTTGAAAAGTAGATGATTTTTTGAAAGCTGATACATTAACTTCAAACTATGTAACTTGAAAGAAAAAGATAAAAGTTGATTTTGAGCATAAACCTATGAAAAAGTACTTGGAAGTAAAATGAGCTAAAAAACATAACCTTAAAGATATAGATATTAAACTTCCTTTATGATGATTTACAATAATTACAGGACAGTCGTGAGCTTGAAAAACTACTGTTCTTTATGATATAATATATAATTTTTTTAAAGACAAAGAAAGTGTTGTTCAATGATATATAAGAACAATGCTTATGAAACAAGGTTATTCTTGGATGGATATCATGAGTAAGCAACTTATAGACCCTTCAGAGTATGCAAATTATGAAAAACAAGCTATAACAAACTTTTTTGATAATAAACTTCAAGTTGATAGGATAAAATGATATGAAGATATTAAAAATTATGTATATATAGATCAATCTGCAATAGGTAAAAACCCTAGATCTACTCCTGCAACTTTTATATGAGTTTGGGATGATATAAGAACTTTATTTTCAAATAGTACAGAAGCAAAACTTTACCAACTTACAAACTCTTATTTTAGTTTCAATAGTTCAAAAGGTGCATGTCAAGAATGTAAGTGATATGGTTATAAAAAGATAGAATTACAATTTCTTCCAGATACTTATGTAGAATGTGAGCTTTGTCATGGAAAAAGGTTTAGACCAGAGATACTAAATGTGTACTGGAATGGCAAAAATGCATCTGATATACTTAATCTTTATATTAAAGATGCACTTTATTTTTTTGAAGATATACCTCATATTAAGGAAAAACTTCAATTGTTAGTTGATATATGACTAGGATATTTAAAACTTTGACAGCCAGCACATACACTTTCATGATGAGAAAGTCAAAGACTTAAACTTGTAAAAAATCTACTTAAAAAATATAAATGACATACTATCTATTTTCTAGATGAACCTACTGTAGGTCTTCACTTTGTAGATATAGAAAAATTACTTAATATACTTAAAAAGTTTTTAAATAAGCAAGATACTATAGTTATGATAGAGCATGATAAAAATCTCCTTCAATTTGCTGATAAAGTTATAGATCTTGAAGATGGGAAGGTCAAACAATAATCTTGAAAATTAAGTAAGAAAATGTATAAAAGTTTTTACTTTATCTAAAAAATATAAACTAAATGTCTTACCTAAAAGTAAAAAGAGTTAAAAAAGAGGCTGTATTGTTATCAAAAAGAAAAGAAGATGCAGCTTATGATATATATGGTGTATTTGAACAAGATTATAAATTACTAAACCCTTGAGAAATATATATGGTTCCAACTTGAATAGTTATACAAATTCCTCAAGATAAGGTATTTTATATCTGTGAGAGAGGTTCTACTTGAACAAAATGACTTGCAAGAAGAGCTTGAGTTGTAGATAGTTGATATAGATGAGAGATATTTGTTCCTATCAACAATACTACATATAAACCTGTTGTTTTTTATAAAAATGAAGATGGTTTAGATGCTTTCTTAGAAGAAAATAATCTTTCAAAAGATAATGTAACTTTATATCCACAAAAAAAAGCAATTGCACAAGCTATGGTACTTGATGTACCACATATTGAAATTGAAGAAGTTGATGAACTTTCTGACTCTGAAAGATGAGAGTGAGCATTATGAAGTACAAATAAATAATTTATTTTAATAATCTAATATTTTAAATGAATCCAATAAGTTTAATTTTACTAAATATTATATATAAACCTATATTTAATATAATTGTTATACTTTTAGCAATACTTTGAGGTAACTTATGACTTGCTATTATATGACTTACTTTAATTATAAGACTTATGTTACTTAAACCGTCATTGGCTGCAAGTAGTATGCAAAAGTGAATGGTTGATATGCAACCAAGACTTAAAGAAATACAAGAGCAGTATAAAGATAACCCTCAAAAAATGTGAGAAGAGACTATGAAACTTTTTAAAACATCTTGAAATAATCCCTTGAAAGGCTGTAAGATGCTTTTAATTCAAATGCCTATTTTTATATGACTTTTCTTTGTTATAAGGGATTTTTCTGAGGATCATGCAATAGCTGGAAATATATACTCTTTTCTAGCTCCTTATATAAGTTCTTGATTTGATAATTTACATCATGTTTTCTTATGAGTAGATCTTTTTGAAAATTGAGGTGGAGCATGAGTTATACTTGCTATAATAGCTTGAATACTTATGTACACTCAGATAAAACTTACTATGTTAAATAAACCTGAAGGTGCTTCTATGTGAGCTGGTATGAAAAATATGCCTTGAATGCCACAAATGCCTGATATGAGTAAAATGATGTGATATATGAATATATTTATGGTTACTATGATGTCTATTTTTGTGTATACAATGCCTGCTGGTATATGATTTTATATCATTACATCTACATTTTTTACTATAGTTCAATATAGTATTCAATATAAAGAACTTATAAAAGTTAAGTTAAAAGTTGCTTTAAGTTCTAATAAATAATTATGGAAGAAAATAATTTAAACAAAGTTGAACAAAAAAATATAAAATATACTGATTTTGTAAAAGATTTTTTTAAAGAAAATAAAAACTATATATTAGCTGCATTTGCTTATGTAGTTTTTTGTATATTTTTATTTATTATAACACCTATAGAAGAAGAACATAAAAATTTACTTATGCAATCTGCTAAAGAATATATAGATAATATAATGACTGATAATAATTTTCATCTCTTTTTAAATATATTTATAAATAATTCTCTTATAGGTTTTATGATATTTGTATCAGGTTTTTTACTTTCTTTGCTTTCTATGTTTATAGTTTTGTCAAATGTTTTTGTTATATGAATAGTTATGAGTATGGCTATAGAAAAAGTTTGATTATGAACTTCTTTACTTGCTATATTACCTCATGGTTTCATAGAGATATTTGCAATACTATTAACTTTAGCTTTATCTTTTAAGATAACCCATCTTGTATTTAAAAAAGTATGGAATTGGAAAAAACATAAGATATGATGAGAGATTAAAAAATCAATTCAATTTTTTTGAACATTTATACTTTTATTGATTTTTATAGCATCAGCTATAGAAGTTTTTATAACTCCTTTATTTTTAGGTTAATTTCAATACCTTTTCTTTAATATCCTCTTTATAATTTTCATTACATACTATGAAAACCTCTTGGGCTGTAGAGCCCTTTTTTAAATTAAGTTTCAATCCTGATATTGTAAAGTAAGAAAATGATACTTTCTCTAATGAGCTTCAAGATTGTTTTCTACTTATTCTTCAGGGTATTATTTTTTTGATTTCTTTTATTTTTTCTAATTCCTCTAAGAAGTCTTTAAATTCATTAAGTATATTGTGTTCTTTTTTAATTTTTCACTTAAAGTATTTCATTTATTGAGTTCTAAAACTAAATAATAATAATTTAAAAAAACACATACTTTTACATATGTGAATTTAATTTATTCTTTTATTTTGTATAATCACTTTCATACTCTTTCAAATCTATCTTTATGTTTTTGTAATACTATAAGTACTGTAACTTCTCTTATTAATCTTTCTTTAATAACTTCTTTTGTTATTTCTGAAACTCTCATTGGTCTTTTACTATTTCTTAATATCGTTGTTATTGTTTCTAATGTATTTGGTCCTTTATATCACCACTGTTTTAATCAATAAATTCACATTCAAACATTTATAAAATCTTTTCATTTTACAAGTTCATTATGAATAGTTGGAACCTTTATGTTTCATATATTAAATACATTTTTAACTTCATTTGCAATTTCTTCATAATGCATAGGTTGTTCATTATTTGAAAGTATATGCCTTATTTTAAATTTCATTGTTTTTGGATTTACATCTTTATTGTTTTCAAGTCATATTTTTCAATCAAACTTATATATATGTCTACTTAATGTTAAGATATTTTCATAAATCTTTTTTTCATTTAATACATCTTTTATTGATTGGTTTCTTTGAAATTTATTTAAAAAAGAATTTTTAAGATTGTTAGTTAAATCTTTTTCTTGCAATGAAGACTTGTTTTCTTTAAGTTGTAAAAATGATGTGTCATGTATATCATTTATAAGATCTTCAAATACAGGTTCTATAAAAAATAGTTTTTCAAATCTTTTATTTCTATGTATATAATATATATCATAATCTGAAGAAAGTATAAGAAGTAGTTCATTGTAGTTTAGATCAATATCTTTGTCTTCCAATAATTTATTTATTAAGTTTTCTTCTCAAATTATATTTCAATTTTCTTTAATTATTTCATGTGTTTTTTTTATTATGCTATTTAAATATTCATCATGTCCTATAAATCTTCTTATTTTTCATAATGATTTATTTAATATTTGCCTTATTCTTTCTCTTGACATATTAAATTTATTTCATATTTGTTGCATAGGCAAAGATTTTCAGCTTATTATTCAATATTTTTCAACTAAAACAAATTGTTCTCAGGGATTGCATAATTTTATTATATTTTCTAGTTTCGTTCAAGATAAATTTATAGTATCTGTTTTTACATTAATTTTTTTGCTAAATGCCATATTTATTATGTTAAGATTAAGTAAACTATTAATCTATTATATAAAAAAATAATAGTCAAAGTCAAGTATTTTTTCTAAAATGAAATAAACAGTAAAGTCAATATTAAACTTCTAAATCAAGTACATCATTCCATATATCAGTAGATGCAAGAGTTTGACTGTGAGTTATCATATAGAATTTTATATTATTTTCACTTATAAATTCTTTAATCTTATTTGCTATAAGTTGTACAGATTCTTCATCAAAGTTATTTATAGTTTCATCTAAGAATAATAATTTAGAATTTTTAAGCTTATTTATACCAAGTATCCATCATATTTTTAAAGCATTTTTTTGTCATCAAGATAATGATTGTACTTGTCTTTCTCATTTCTCATCTTTTATTAGAATATTTAGATTTTCTCAAGATTCATCTAAACTTATATGCAATTTAAAATCTACAATAGTTTCTAAAAAGTAGTTTATTAAACTTTCTAATGATTCAAGATAGTCTTTAAAAACATATATAACAAGCTCTTTTCAAAATATATTCCCCAAATCTTTTAATAACCCATATTTTTCTTTAAGTTTTATTAGTTCTAGTTTATTTTTATTTAATTCATCTACTAGGTTATTAAAATATCATATTTCTTCTTTAAGATTAAGTAAGTTATCTTCTTTTGCTTGTAGTTGTTCAATATTATTATCTTTTATATTAGATTTTATTTCTCATAGATCTTTTTGTAATTTTTCAATATTTTGTTTTTTTAAATAAATGTCATTATTGATATTTTTTCTTTCTAATTCAAGTTCTTTTGTCTTTTCAATTTTTGCATTAAAATCTTCTTTTTTATTTTCTAATTTCTCAATTTGAGATTTTATATCTTCTTTTTTTTGTTTATATTGTTGTATGTTTTCATAATCTTTTTCTATCATTATATTTATATCTTTTTTCAATTTTTCAATATTTTCTTCTTGTTTTATTATGTTTTCTTTGATTTTTATTTTTTCTTCTTCTTTAGCTTTTTTCTCTCAAGTTAGTAAAGATATTTTTTTCTGTTCTTCTTGATTTTTATGTAATATATTATTTAGTTTTTTAATTTCTTCTTCATTTGCATAGTATTGTTCTATATTTTTTTTAACTTGATTTATATTATTATCTTTCCAATAGTTTGCAAGGTCAGTTTTCAGTTTTTCATTTTCTTTTATTTGATTATCTAGTTTTACAATCTTTTCTTTACTATCTTCTATCTGTGTTTTAAGAAAATTGTCTTCTTTATCTATCTTTTCTGTTATCTTATCTATGAAGGGGCAGTTGCTTTCAATTTTTGAGCAGAAAAAATTAACTTTATCTTTATTTTCAGTTTGTTTTTGAAACTTATCTAAGTTGCTTTCAAGTTCTTGCTTTTGTGTTTTAAGGTCGTTAATTTTTTCTGCTAGATTCTTTCATTTTATAATTACATTTTGAAAAGTTTCTTCAAGTTCTTTTAAATTATTTGGTTTATAATCTTCAATATGAAACTTTTCAAAATCTATATCAAGCTCATTATTTTTTTCAAGTTGCTTTATTTTATCATATATATCATCAAAATTTGTTTGTTCTTTTTTATCTAATTTTTGCTCAAAATCTGCTAATTTTTTAATAATATTGTCTAACTCTTGTTTTTGATTATTTATATTTTCTTCTTCACTTTCGATTTTATTTTTCTTTTTTATATAATTTTCATATTCTTTTTGTAAATTTTCATATTTTTTTTCAATAGAATTTATATCTTGATTTATATTATCTAAGCTTATTTTTTCATTCTTTATAGTTTCATCTATTTTCTTGATATTTTCTATAAAACTATCTTGTTCTTTTATATTTTCTTCTATATTTTTAAGTTTTTCTTGTAGTTTTTCTACTTCTTTTTCTTGTTCTTGAATATTGTTTTCTAATAACTTATATTTTTCATTTGATTGGACATATTTTTCAATTAACTGTTTATTTTCTTTGATATAATCTTGTAAATTTATGTTTATCTTTTGAACTTTATCAAGTTTTATATCAAAATCTTCTTGTAATCAAAATATTTCATTAAGTTCTTCAAATTCATAATCTATCTTATCTTTTTGATTTTCAATATTTTCTAAAATCTTTTTAAACCTATCTTTGAAAGTTTCTTCAGCTCAAGTTGCTTTTATCATTCAGTAAGTTTCCCTTTTTTGTTCATCAATAATTTTTTTTGCATCATCAATTCACATAATCCCAAAAATCTTTTTAAGTATATTGATTCTACTGCTTGCATCTACTTCAAATATATTATCTCAATCCTGTTGTATAAAAAATGTAGAACTTGCAACATCTTTTGGTGGTAATATATCATTTAGGTTTGATTGTAGCTCTTTTTCTTGTTTAAAAGAACTTGTTATATCTTCAAGTTTTACCTGGTTAAAATGCAATAATGTAAATATATCATTATTTTTTATAATTATCTTTTCTTGTTTGTATTGTTCAAGATAGTCTATAAAGTTTTTATCTTTAACTATTGTATAAAAATGAGTTTTTACACTATCTTTTCAAGTTTTTGTAAGCTTTATTTTTCTTATGATAAGATAATAATTATCATTTACAGAAAAAAGAAGTTGAGTTTCTCAAGATTTACTATCTTTGTTAATTATGGTTCTTTCACTACTTTTATATAAACTAAATAACGGTCCATCAAAAAAAAGAAAACTTTTTCAAGTTCCTATAGGTGCTTGTATGATAGTTTTTCATTCTTTGTAATTTACAAGCAAACTTTTATCTTTCAAAGGTCATATATTTTTATAAAATCATTGATATATGTTTAGCATAGTTTTTTGTTTAGAAAATAATATAACTACTTTTTACTTAAAATAAAAATGTATTCAATAATATTTTTATATATATCAATAAATTTTTCAGTATTAAAATGAGTAATTTCAAGTAAAAGTAAATTGAATTTTTTATATAAAAAGTTATCTTATTAAAAGATTAAATATGTATTTTATATTATAACTTTTCCTATGTCTTTAGTTTTTAAAGATGCTTTCTGGCAGATATCTTGAAGGGTAATAAGTGCACTTGCTTGATTTTTAGTAGTAAAGCTTATTACACCATATTTGTGACCTTTGAGATATTGAGATTATTCAACAATATTAAAGTATTTTGCTATATGGTCTGCATTAGCTGATTTTTGAATATATGTTGTTGCATTAAATACTCTTTGAAAAATAAAGGATTATAAAGAAAAATTACAAACTTATCATAAATTTTTGTGATTTAGATTTTTCATGGTTGTTTTGATATACTTATTGGCATTTTTACTTGCATTTTTAGTTCCTGCTTATGTTGAAAATCCATATATATTTTATTGACTTGCTGTATGAATGTTTTTTTCAGCAACTTTTATGATAGCTGGGATAGTGCAACTTCCTTTACAACTTAATTGGCAAATGAAACATGTAAGTGCTGCTTTAATACTTGCAAGGGTTGTTCAAGTTTTGATGCTGATTATTATTGTATTTTATTTATTTCCAAATGTTGATTTTTCTCAAGTTACTACAACTTCATTGTTTGCTTTTTTATTTGTTTTATCTACGGTTTTCTTCTCCTGACTTACACAGTATATATATGTTCATAGACTATGAGCAAAACATATGCCTTTTAAATTACATTTTGATAAGTGATTTATAAAAGATACTTTAAAGTGAAACTGGAAATATTGATTAAGTTATTATCTAAGTTCTTTCCATACTCTTATTGTATTGATATTCTTATCTATTATGTTTCCTACAAAAGATGGTTTTACTTATGTTTGAATTTGGACTTTAGCATTGGCACTTATAGAGATATTGCTTATAGTTCCAACTGCATTTTGAAACAGTATTATACATAAAATTTCTACTTATAAAAAAGAAAAAAAACTTTATAGTTTGGGTTATTTTCTTACTTTTATTATATGGTTTTGATTTTTAGTATTATTTAATTTTATTGTATTTAGAACACAAGTTGTTGATCTTATAGCATGAAAAGAGTATCTTACAACTTGAAATTCTGTATGAGCTGACTTTGTATTGCCTTTCTTGGCTTTTGTTCTTTTTTTAAGTTTTATAAAACAGTCTTTTAACTATGTTCTTGTAAGTTTTAATAAACATAATAAACTTTTTAATGTAAATTTAATATGAGTAATTATATGAACTATTATATGATTATTACTTATACCAACTTATCATATATATGGTTGAATCATAACTCAAATTGTCCTTGAAATATGTTTTGTAGTTTGAATACTTATTATAGCTTATAAATACAATATATTACCAAAAATTAATTTTAATTATGTATTTTATAGCTTCTTAATTTTTATATTATTTATGTTAATATATTTTCTACCAATGCCGGATTCAAAAATTTTATTTGTAATTTATGCATTTTTTATTAATATACTATATGTATGAATGTCTTATAAGTTTATTAAAAAAATGATGGATTCAATATAGTATATAAAAATATTTATTTAATTAAAAATATTGAAATGTTGCAAGAATGAAGCATGATGTCAAATGTTATACTAAATTTATTGTCTATACTTACATTGTTAGTTTTTATAGGTGTTATATATGCAGTTGTATATGCAGTTTTTATGTTTGTATTTTCTTGAGGTAATGATGAAAAGATAAAAAAAGCTTGGAATAGTATAAGATATTCACTATTAGGATTTATTCTTACACTTATTATTCTTATAGCTATACCTTGATTTTTGAGGGCAATAAAAGTTCCTTGATATAATCAATATACTTCTGCTAATATATTTGAAACTTCAAAATTATGGGTAAATAAAGTTATAGAAGTTTTCGATGATACTTCAAATCCAGTTGATTTACAAAGATGAGATTATGAGTTATAAAATATGCAAGTAACTAAAAATTTTTTTATACAAGATACATTAAAAGTTGCTCCACAATTACTTTGAAAGATTATAGAGTTTAAAGATAAAAAAGCAATCATACAAGAAGTTGAAGCATATACTTGAAAAGATGATGAAGCTTCACATGCTTTTTCTTGACAAACTCCTAGAAATTCCCCTATGTTTGATGAATGATGAAAAACTTATGTGTATTTAATATATGGCATACATCATTGTTTAAATATAACAACTGATAAATTACAAATACCTTGAGCTATACTTATAAGATGAATAAAGCTTGAAGATGGAACCATTATAAATGGTCCTTGAAAATTAACTAAATATCTTTGAATTAATAAAGAGCATAACAATCAAGATATAACCTTGAAGGATAGTTTAATTAAAATTTATGATAATAAAATAAATTGAAATATAAAAAAAACTTCTAGAATTGGTATAAAAAAATGATTAGATAAAAAACGAAGATTCTTATTAGAAGAAAGTAGCAAGTAACAAGTTTCAAGAAGAATTGAGGACTGAGAGCTGAAGGGGGGGATTAGAAGATTAACGGTAAGAGACAATAGTATTTATGTCATTTCGACCATAGTGGAGAAATCTATTTAGTAGCAAGTTAGATGATAGATAAAATTATTCTTTTACAATTTTAAATTTTCACATTTTAACTCAAGACTGTTTTTTATTTACTCAGCTTGATACAAGTAGCATAAGTATTCATGTGGATATTAAAAAACCTGCTAATAAATATGCTAGTATATCTGGAAATATTATTATTATTATTCAAAATATTATTAAGCTTATTGCATATAATTTCATATTTTTATTATATTATAAGATAAATAATCATAAGTATATATAAGGTTATAAATATATAACCATTTTTCTTATTTATGTTTTTTAGGTTAAGTATTATAAAGTATATTGCAGTTGCAAATATTACAAATATAAATAAATTAAGGTTTTTATTAAAATCAAATTCAGGTTCCAATCACATAAAGCTAGTTCAAATAAGTATTGGCACTCAAAGTCATATACATATATTAAATATATTTGAACCAACTGCATTTGATAATCAGGCATTTATATCTCATTTTTTACTTGATTTTATAGAAAGTAGTGTGTCTGGAATACTTGTAATTCATGCCAATATAACCAATGATACTATAAGTACACTTATATTAAGCATATCTCATATCCATTTTGATGCTACAACAGCCATTTCAATACTTATATATATTATAATAAGTGCTATAATTATTTTAGTATATCATATTTTTTTATTTTTTACACTATCATAAGCAATTTGTACTTCTTTTTCATTTTCCTTTCTATGTTCTAAACTTTGTTTATAAAGATATAGTACATATAAGGTATATAATATAACTAATGCTATACCCATAAGTTCAAGCTGATTTAAGTATAATCATATTAAAAATATTATAATAGATATTATATAGAATAAACTATCTCTTTTAATTCATCATCTATCAACTTGTATTGTTTTTTTTCCTTTATATACAAGCAATACAGCAGCTGGTATAATAAGTATATTAAAAAGGGCAGATCATCATATAGTTCAAGTACCAACTTCAAGTCACTTAGAACCAAGTATTATAAGTCAAGCTATTGCTGTAAGCAGCTCTGGTAATGATGATATACTTGCATCAAATATAGCTCATCTTACTGAATTTGGCAATTTTAGTTTTTTTCATATAGTGGAAATCTCTTCTTCAAGGGCATCTGTTGCATAATTAAGGACTATCATGACAATTGTTAGTGTTATTATAATACTTAACCAATTTGTTGTTATAAATCATAAATAGTTTTCTAGCATTTATTTTTTATTAAATTTTAATTATTTAAATTTGTTAATATTTTTTCTGCTTTTTCTATATCTTCAGGATATCATATATCTATAAACTCTCATTCTTGCTCTATAAGCTTTATTTTTTTATTTTTAACTATAGAATTTATAGCATCAGTTATTTCATATTCTCATCTTTTTGATGGTTTTATATTTCAAACTATATCTATTATACTTTTTGGAAATTTATATACTCATATATTTGCTAAATTTCATATATATTTTTTAGGTTTTTCTATAATTTCTATAGCATTATCATCCTCATCTTTTTTGAAAATACCATATTTTGATGGATCTTCTACTTTTTTTACTAAACATCAATAAGAATTTAAATCATATAATTTTTTTAAGTCATTATGGTTATATATCGTATCTCAATTCAGTACTATAAAATCATTATTTGTTTTTACTCAAATTAAAGCTGCTCAAGTTCATTTTTTATCAACTTGTGTATGATAAGTTAATTTTATTCACTTAAATTCATCTTTAAAATAATTTTTTATACAATCCTCTTTATAGTTTGTTACTATTGTTACATCTTTTGTAAAGGGTACTAAATTTTCAAGTATATGTTCAAGTATTGGTTTTTTTAATACCTTAACCATAGATTTTTGAGTATCTTTTGTTAGTGGCATAAGTCTTGTTCATCTTCAAGCAGCTAGTATTATTGTTTTCATATTATTATTTATTTTTTAAATTGATTTATTTATAAAAATATTTAACTTATATACAAGGTAAAATCATAATTTACTTTTAAAATAAACTTTATGAAACAAGAATATCTTTCTCAAATAAATATAGAAAAAAAAGAAAAACCTAAATTACTTTTACATATATGTTGTGCTCCAGACTTGATAGTACCACTTTTAGATTTAAAAAATTACTTTAAACTTTATCTTTATTGGTACAATCCAAATATACAACCATATGCTGAGTATGAAAAAAGACATAAAGAGTATATAAAAGTTTTAAACCTTGAAAAAGGAGATTATGAGGTTATAAAAGATAATTATGATCCAAAAGAATTTTATAATAAACTTTATGAACATAGACATATAGTTGGTTATAAGGATACTAACTATAAAGAAATTATGAAGGAATTTGCTCAAATGGAGGAGAAAAATTCTCCAAGGTGTGATATATGTTATTATATTAGATTGCTAGAGCCAGCACAAATTGCTAGTAAATATGGTATAGATTATTTTACAACTACACTTTTGATATCTCCAAAAAAATCAGTAGAAAAATTAGATAGATATTGAGAAATGGTGTCTAAACAAACTTGAATTGATTATCTATCTTTTGATTTTAGAAAAAATAATTGATTTAAAAAAGCATCTGACTATACTAAAAAAAACAATATACGAAGACAAAATTATTGTTGATGTATCTGGAGTATTAGAAAATAATTTGACAAATACTCTTAAAAAAATATATATAATATTAAGTTTAATATTTTATAAAAAAATAATGAATATAATCAAAAATAAGGTAATGATAAATTCATTTATAATAGCATTTATAGTTAGTTTTGTAAGTGTATATTTTATTTTTCCTCAATTAAATGATGTTCTATATACAAGTATAACTTCATGATCTAACATAAGTGTATCATGATGGTTTTTTGTTAAGGTATTGGCAGCATTATGATGACAAACTTCTATATTATGATGAGTTTTTTATGTTATAGCTAAGAAAATTTTTTTAAAAAATAATATATAATTTATGTTTTTAATAAAAAAAAGTAAAAGTATAATAAGTAAACTTAAGAATACTTTTAAAGAAAAAAAGCAAAAGCAAGATCAAATTGAGAAAGAAAGTGTAAACATTCACAAGCTTCCTGATAAGATTGACAATGACATTAAACTTAATGAAATTGTTACATTTAGTTTTTTGTTTAGAACTTGAATAATAATATTGTTTTTAGCCTATATATGATATACTGCTATAAGCTCTTTAAATATTATATATGCTATATTTACAGCTTTTATAATATCTTTAGCACTTGAAAGTACTATTACTTTTTTTTCAAAAATAATACCAAGATGATTTAGTATTATACTATCTTATATATTATTATTTTTCTTTTTAATTTTGTGATTTATAGTTCTTATACCTTTTTTACTTTCTTACTTTTCAGAATTTATTGATATTCTTTCTTGATATTTTCAAAATTGGCAACATATACTTGAAAATGAATGACTTTCTGCATTTATACAGTCTTTTCATCTTCCTTCTTACATAGAAGATAGATTATTGATGTATTCTGATAATCCAGATATTGCAAATCAGATAAGAGAGTTTATAATGGTAAATATATCTAGTATAGTTCAAAATTCTGCTGAATATATGAAAAATATTTCCTCTTTTGCAATAAATACTATATGATGATTTTTCTCTGTTATTACTCAGATAGTTATGGTTTTTGTATTGGCAATCTTTTTCTCATTTGAAAAAGATAAGGTTGTTTATACTATAGCAACTCTTTCCCAAACACCTAGAAAGACAGCATTAAAACTTAAAAAACTTTATTATCAACTTTGAGAGTGGTTAAAAGGACAGGTTTTATTATGATTATTTATTTGATTGGCAGTATATCTTTGACTTGTAACATTATCATTTTTTTGAATAAACTTAGAAGATAAATGAACTCTTGCACTTATAGCTTGATTAATGGAGTTTATACCATATCTTTGACCAATACTTGGTGCTATACCTGCACTTATAGTATGAAGCTTAGAATTTTGATTAACTTGATTTATAGCAGTATGAATACTTTTTATTATCATACAACAGATAGAAGGTCTTATAGTACCTATTGTAATGAATAAAGCTCTTTGAGTTAGTCCTTTACTTATACTTATAGCTATGCTTGTTTGATTGCAAGTTATGTGATTTGTATGAATTATACTTGCTATACCTTTAGCTGTTATTATTTCATTACTTTTTGAGGATTCTTTAAAGAAAAAGTAGTTTCTTCTTGAATATTATATAATTTTATATATTTTATAATTGTTTATTATTTTAAATCTTTTTAAATGGAGTATAATTTAAATAGACAGGAGGCTGCAGATATTCTTTGAGTTTCAACTAGAACACTTGATCGTTGGATAAGAAAATGAAAGTTTACTCACTCAAAAGATGGTAATAAAGTTATGTTATCAGAGGATGAGGTTAGAAGCATTTGAAAAAAAACAAAACAAGTTTCAAATGTTGTTCTTGAATGAAAAACAAAAAGCTCTTCTAAACAACAATCCATAACAAAAAAAATAGATTCTGATGATATTACAAAAAAGCTTTGAAAGGAAATAAATGAAAATATGTGAAAGTTTTTAGAAGTTTTGTGAGAAAAAGATAAAAAGCTTGAAGAAAAAAACCAAATAATACTTACACTTCAACATAAAGTTGTAGATATGGAATGAAAACTTAAAAATTCTATGGCTTTACCTCATTATGAACAAGAAAAAAAAGAAATGATTCTTGAAAAAGAAAATTTAAAATATGAAAATAGAATTCTTGATGAGAAAATAAAAAAAGAAAAGATAAGAAATATAGCTTTAATGTGAGTAGTGGTTGTTTTTATAATAATTTTAATTTTAGTAGCTTCTGCTTAATGAAAAAAAAACAAAGTGTAAAAGAATTTTATAATAAAAGTGCAAGCAAGTTTGCTCAAACAAGAAAGAAGTTTTGGCCTGAATTTGAATATATCAAACAAGAAGTTTCAAAAATTATAAAAAACAAATGAAAGATTAAAATTCTTGAATTAGGTTGTGGTTCTTGAAGATTATATTCTTACTTACTAGAACATTTTCCTAAAGAAACAATAGAATATATAGGTATGGATATATCTGAAAACCTTATAGATATTGCTAGAAAAACTTGATGAGATTTTGAGGTTGATGATATGCTGGATTTTTTAGAAAAACAAGAACAACAATCCTTTGATTTTGTTATTGCAATTGCAAGTTTTCAACATATCCCTTTGTATAAAGAAAGACTTTTGATTATGAAAAATATATATAGAATACTTCAATATGATGGTAAAGTTATGATGTTTAACTGGTCTTTTTCTCATTGGTTTTTTAAAAAATATACTATGCAAATTTTTAAAGCTTTTATAATCTGAATACTTAGTTTATTTACAAAACCTATAAATGATATTTTTATACCTTGGAAAGAAAATTCAAATACTTATTATAGATACTATCATATTTTTTTCTTATTTGAACTTAAAAAGTTACTTAAACTTTCATCTTTCATAGTTCAAGAACTTTGTTATATATCAAGAACTTGAGAAAAAACTATATCACGGAAACAAGCTCGTAATACTATGATTATAGGAAAAAAATCTATCATGTAAAATATATTTTAAAGTTTTAAATAAATTATATACTTAATTTGACAAAAAAATATATATGTATATAATATACTAAAGCTTTTAAATAAAAATAAAAATAAAAATGAAAAAAATTAAGCATTATAGTATAAGAAGAAATCATGTAAAAAACATACTAAATAAGACACTTATAGCAAGTTTTCTGTCTATTTTTTCAATTTTTTTTGTAAATATTATTTGATTTAATTATCTTAGTACAAATATACTTTGAAAAATAAATAATAAAGAACTTTTTGAAAAAGCAGAACAACTTAGTTTTAATTGAACAACTTGGCCTGTTAAGGAGATAGCAGATCTTAGTTACATGTGAATTAAAAATTCAAACATGACTTATTCTAGTATAAGAGATAAGCAATGGCATCAAATACCAGATAGCATGAGAACAACTTTTCCTGTAAAAATGAATTCTTATATGAATAAATATAAAAATATTACACTTTCTAATGCTTGGAATGTATTTTCAGATCCTAGTGAATTAAATGAATTTACTTTTAAAAGAAGAATTTTAAGAGCAACATGGACAGCTGATTATTCATCTGCTAATATATGGAAAAAAAATACATGAACACATGCTTGAATAGATATTATTGCTAATGTTTGAACTCCTTCATATTCAATTGCTAATGGTCTTGTTATTAAAAAAGAAAAATCAAATACCTGATTTGGTAATTATATAGCTATTTTACATAAGATACAATGAGATTATTTTCTTTCATTTTATTGACATATGTATAGTTTAGAAAATAACATAAAGGTTTGAGATTTTATACAAAAGGGTGATAGGGTATGAACTATATGAAATAGTTGAAATTCTTATGGTTCTCATCTTCATTTTCAAATAAATAAAGTTTTTACACTTCAGGATATAGTAAATGATAAGGTTATGATGTGATGGTATCATAATCTTGATGGTGTTAAAGCTTATACAGTAGATCCTATAAATTTAATAGAAAATAACTATACATCAGTTTGAGATGATTTGGTATATGATGATAAAGATTCCAATAAAGACGAAACTTTGTCTAATGAAAATAATATATCTGATAAATGAATAGCATCACCTTCTAATGAAGAAGATGAGATAAATAAAAATATTAAAGAAACAAATGAAAATGATGTTGATTTAGTGACAGCAATTTCTAAAGAGCTTGAAAAAGAAACAGAAGATAATTCAACAAAAAGCCAACACTCATCAGCACCTGAACAAAAAGCATATATTAAGAACATAGATTTAAATCTTATGAGTGATAAGATACAGCTTTGACATTCTTTTGATGTAAATTTAAGTGTTTCTACATGAGATGGAGTTATTAGTATAATACCTTCAAATGAAAATCTTAAATTTAATAAAGATAAAATCGAAAATCCTAATAATAAAAATTATAAAATACAGTTTATTGCAAAACATATTTGAGAAACTAAACTTACTTTTAGTGATGGTAAACAATCTAAAACTTATAATGTAAGAATATATAAAAAAGAAACTGAGTCTATTTACTGAATAAAAATAGATGTTAATGATTTGAATCTTATAGAAGAAAGCAAGATAACTATATACCCTACAAATAAATTTTGACAAACTATAGACTCTAATTTAAAATGAAACTTTAAAATCTATTTTGAAAAAAACAATAAAAAAGAATTTGTTAAAAATATACTTATAAATGATAAAAAATATATTGGTTATATAAAATGAAATATATTATGAAAATGAAAACTTATAATTGAATCTGATAAATTCTATTCAAAAAACAATATATCTGTTGATATATCAAAGGACTATTCTTATAATAATAATTATTCAAATAGTATGTATGAACTTATCAAAAATTGAATTGTTAATTGAGATAATTGAAAACTTTATCCTAATAGAAAATTAACAAGAAGAGAGTTACTTACTATACTTTGAAGAAGTGTTCTAAATTCAGATTATGATAATATAAAAAATCAAATGCATAAATATATTGATAATAATGGTAAATTTTTTAATGATATAGATGGTAGTGCATATTCAGATCCTTATGTTTATATATCTTGGAAAAAAAATATTATAAAATGAGAAAACAACAATTCTCTTGCAAATACATATGTTAGTAAATGAGAATTACTTACTATATTTACAAGAATATTTGATATAAAAGCACAAAATGATACTTTGAATACTTGGAATGATTTGCAATCAAATACACAGCTTAAAAAAATAGCTGATACAAGTAAAAAGTATTGACTATATCCTTTTGAACAATTTGAACAATTTAATTCATGAAAAAAAATATCTAGAGTAATTGCATTTGAAACATTGCAAAGATTTATAAATTATACAAAAGAAGATGATTCCTATATTTCTTCAATGACTGAAAAGGAAAATTTAGAAAAAGAACTTAAAAATATACTTGAATTTTAATTAGATATATCACAATATGAAGATTATCAAATCATTAATAACATTTATTTTATTTATTATATTAACTTCTTTTTCGTTTTGAGTTGTTAGTATTTGAAGTAATGAACTTTCTGATTGATTTGATTTTTTACAAAAAATAGTTGAATTTGGGTATTTTTTACTTTGGCCATTTTTGGTAATAGCTTGAAAATTTTTATCTAATGATCTTATATATGGTTCTGCTTTTGGTATAGATATTGTTCTTTGGGAATTGTGGCAAGTTGTTAGAATTTTTGCAAATTATTTAATATGATTTATTTTTATATCAAGTTTATTTATTTACTTTTTTAAGCCTGATTCAAACTTATCTTGGAAAAAAAACTTACCTAAAGTTGCTTTATCTGCTATATTTATTAATATAAGTTGGTTTTTGATAGCTATTTTAATAGACATATCCACTATACTTACATTAGCTGCTTGATCTATAGGAAGTACTTTTAATCAATACAATACTAGTGAAGTAGATAGTAATATCATGGTTCCTATAGTTATAAATACTGATAGTCAGGGTAGTTTTATATCTATTAAAGATTCATCTTGAATAAAATATTGATCATGCATAAAAGATAAATCTTGAGTTAATAAAAATACTCCTTGTTTTTCTTTTAAAGATGGTAATTTTATTGTGTATGATGAAAATGGTGAAAATAATGAATTAACTAATAATATATGATGAATAAGTTCAGAAACAATATCTAAAGACAGTACATGAATGCTTGTAAGTTTGTTTAGATATATGAATGGTTCTTTTTTAGTTGATAATACAAATAACAATATCAATAATTTTTTATTAACATCTGTGAAGCTTTTACTTATTATTGTTCTTATAGTTCCTTTTATATTGTTATCATTGATGCTTGTAGTTAGAGTAGTTGTTTTGTGGGTTATTATACCATTGTCTCCATTTATACTATGAGCATATATTCTTTGAATATTTGATTCTCAGATAAAAAGTAAATTTAAGGATATAATAACATTAATTTTTCAGCCTGCATATGTTGTTTTTATGTTATCTATATGATTTGTTTTAATACAGTCTATACATTCTATGATTCCAAATAACGAGCAAAAAAATAGTTTTGAGGTGTTTTGAATATATGATGGCTGAGAAAAAACAATAGATGAAAATAATGATATAGAACGTCAAACTGTTAATATTTGAGAAAATGAATTGTTTACTATACAGTCTGAGTATAGTAAATGAGACTGAACAAATGAAAGCTCTTTTGATTATAAAAATTTACTTTCTTATATACCATGGATCATATCTAATTTTTTATCAGCTTTTGTTTTATGGGCATTAGTTTTTATAGCATTTAAATCAAATAGCATTACACAAAAGATATCTGATCCTATTGAAAATTTTGCTAAAAGTTGATTGAAAACTGCACCTATACTTCCTTTATGACATTCTGTTGCATCTTTAGAGCAAACTTGACAACAAGTACAGCAATTACCTTCTAATATATCTCAAAAACAAACTTCCTCACTATCCTCCTCTGTTAGAGGAACAATAGATGAAGAAGATGAAAATAAAGAAAGTGATGATAATAAAGAAAATGATGATTTTTCAAATAGATCTAACTAATGATTTTATGATTTATGCATTTTTAATATTCTAAATAAACAAAACACCAATTAATTTATAATTTATAAATTCCAACTATCAACTAAATAACATTTGATAATTTTATTATAATTTACTAATTTTAGTGTTTACTAAACAACTGGAATAATAATATATTATTTTTAATAAAATTGGATAAAAATATAATTGATTTTTAAATATAAATCTTTATACATATGTGATAGACTTTGTTTTGCCTCCATAGTTCAATGGATAGAATAACCCCCTCCTAAGGGGTAGATGTAGGTTCGATCCCTACTGGAGGTATGTGAAAAGTTTTACATACTTAATACTTAATTTATGCAAAAGACAGTGGAAGAGTTTGTAGCTCCATTAAAAAAGCATGAAAAAGACAATTGATCTGTTGAAGTACAAATTGCTACTTTAACTTGGGAGATTGATAGACTTAAAGAACATTTAGGTGAAAATCATAAAGATATAGACCCTAAAAGATCTTTGTTAAAAAAAGTTGCTAAGAGAAAAAAATTAGTTTCTTATTTAAAAGAAAATGACTTTGACTCTTACAAGAATATTGTTAAAAAACTAAAATTAAAAGGTTAGTTTTCATGCTTTAAAATTTATTACGAATTATTGGTTTGAAACTAATAATTGCGAACATTTATTATTTATTTCTTAATTTTTATTTAATTATGACTTTAAAGTTGGAAGACTTACAAGTACCTGTTATTAAAAAAGGACAAAAGGTATCTTGTAAAGTTATTAAACATCTTAATAAAGGTGTTATTGTATCTTGTGAAGAAGGTGCATATTTAGGTATAATTCTTTCTAAAGAACAAAAAGAGTTAGAAAGAAATGGTACTGATGTTTCAATAGGTGCTAATTTAGAAGTTGAGCTTTTAGATCCTGATTTATTGACAGATAAGGAAGGTCATTATATTGTTTCTGTAACAAAATTATTACAATATACAGCCTGGGATGATTATGTTGCAAAGACAAAAACAGATGAAGTTATTACTGTTGTTCCTACAGAGGCAAATCTATGAGGTTTACTTGTAGATATATATGGTATTAAATGATTCTTACCATTATCTCAACTTGCTCCAGTTCACTACCCAAGAATTGAGGATGGTAATCAAGAAAAGATATTTGATGCATTATTAGATCTTGTTGGTAAAGAATTTAAAGTAAGAATTATTAATGTTGATGAAGAGAATAAGAGATTAATTTTCTCTGAAAGAGAAGCACTTAAGGAAGAAAGAGATAAAATTCTTAATGAGCTTACAGTATGAAATGAATATGAAGGTAATATTTCTTGAGTTTCATCTTATGGTTTATTTGTAACTATAGGTTGAGGTTTAGAAGGGTTGGTTCATGTTAGTGAAATAACTTATTGACATGTTCATGATATAAATCATTTTGGTAAAGTTTGAGATAAAGTAAAGGTTAAAGTGATAGGTTATGATGATACTAAAATTTCATTTAGTATGAAACAACTTAGAGAAGATCCTTGGAAAATTATACCAAAAGAGTTTAATATTTGAGACATGATTGAAGGTGAGATTATAAGATTTGTTCCATATGGTGCATTTATGAGGCTTTATGAAGATATAAATGTTCTTATCCATCTTTCTGAAATGTCAGATGAACCTATAAGTAATCCAGCTGAAGTTCTTAAACTTGGTCAAAAGGTTAAAGCAAAGCTTATATTATTAGATCAAAAGAAAAGAAAAGCAGGTGCTACATTAAAACTTGATAGTAAAATTAAAAAGCCTTCTAAAAAAGTATCAAGAAAAGATGATGATACAGAGCCTACAAAGGTTACTATAAAGAAAAAATCAGACAAAAAATCTGATGATAAATAAATTAAAAATGAAGTCTTAGTTTTATATTCTAAGACTCTTTTTAAAGGGAGTAGTTTCAACTGGCTAAAACGTTGGTTTCCGAAGCCAAAGATTTCAGGTTCGAGTCCTGACTCCCTTGTATGTTTATGAATAATATAAAAACTTAAAATAATTAACTCCTGCTTTGAATAGGTAGGAGTTTTTTTTGACAAAAAAAAGAATAAAAGTAGAATAAGTATAGTTTAAACTATGAAAACATAATTATGTCTAGTTTAGAAATAAAAACAAAAGATACACCAGAGCTTTCAGAAAAAGAGCTTAAACAAAAACAAATAGAGAATAAAGAAAAAAGAGAAAAAGCTTTAAAAGAATATGAGGAAGAAAGAAAACCTCATATAGAACAAAAGCTAATTTTTTTATATAAACAAGAAACAAAGGTTTGTAAGCTAGAAAAAGACTATCTGAAGATAAAAGAATGGGATGAGATAATAGAAAAATGATATAAAGAGCCAGAAAAATGTATGATAGAATTTAAAAAAGCAGAAGAATATGCAAATAAAGGATTAGAAGAATTAGAAGCTAATGAAAAAAAATTAGAAAATAATAAAGAACAAGAAGAAAATAGAGAAGAAATCATCTTTGATAAAGATATTAAAAAAGAATTAATTGAAAAATTTAAAGAAATCAAGGAATTATCTTCACTTAAAAAGGAAAATTATATATTAAATATAATATCTGAATCAATACTAACTTCTAATGATGATTATTTTCACTTGGAATTAAATTCAGAAAATATACTTAAATTAAAAGAAGATATTTGAAAATCTTTAAATAAGGATGTGCTTGATGTAAATGATAATGATATAAAAGAGTTAAAAAATAATACAAATAAGTTAAAAGAAGTGATTTTATGAAAAGTGTTGAAGAAAAATAAATGAGAACTTACATATTATGGAGCAAATGTAATAGATAAAAATAAGGAAGATAGAACTGATATAGAAAATATACTTAGTTGAGATTTACCATATAAAGAAAAGATAACAAAAGCAATTGAATTTTCAAATAAAGTAAATCCTAAAAAAACTAGAGAATTTATAGATTATGAACTAATAGAAACTCCTGATTTATTTAAAGAAGATATAGAAAAAGCTTGATTAGATTATGAATACTTGCTTAATCAAAATGACTATATAGAGTTTTTTGATTATGTGGAATCAAAATGATTATCAAATTTAATATTAGAGTTTAGAAAATATGTACAAGTATTTGATGATAATAAAAAAATGATATGATGAAGAAGTATGATTGCACAAAAAAGAGAAAGATGAGTTGATATAAGAGAATGAGAATTTTGTAATTGAATACCTGAATGAGCAAATCCAGTACTAATTAAACTATTAAAATTAGGTGTTTTTAATGATGAAACTTGAAAATATGATAATAAAAAAGCATTAGATTTTTTTAAAGGTATAGAAGAAAAGTATAAACAAAAAGATGAAATGTATGATAAAATTATGGAAAATAGTAAAGAAGATGAATTAACTAAAAAAGATAAAGATTTTATAAAGAAAAATATAGAAAATATTTTACTTTATAAATGAATGTCTCATAATATATTAAAAAATATAATAGATAAAAATGCAAATTATATTACTTGAGATTATAATTGAGAAAATGAACTATTAAAAATATATGGAGAAATTAATTGAATATGATTAACAAATGTATCAATAGAGACTGAAGAACAAATGTTAGAAATAATAAAAACACTTAGTATAGCTTGAATATCATTTATCCCTTGAATATGACTATCAACATTAACTGCATCTGCTGTTAGCAGATGAATGATAGTATGATTAAATACAAGTTCAAAACTTGCAAGAATGGATAAGTTAGGTAGAGTTAGTTGATTAGCAAATAATACTGAAAAGATGTTTGCTAATTCTATGTTAGTATGAGCTTGATTAAAATCAAGTAAATGATGGTGAGGTATGGTATATAGATGAACTACTTACTGATTAAGTTCTATTCCATTTTATGGATGATTCTCATTTAGTAGAGAATTTATAGAAAATATGGAAACACACTGAATAATGGAAAACTTAAAAGAAAGCTTTTGAGAAAGTGTTGAATGATATAGTTCACAAGAGTTTCTAAGCTTCTTATTTGCATTTGGTTATTTGTGAGCAGCTAGTAAGATATGAAAATGATGATTAAAAAAAGCAATGATAGATATGAGTGTAATAACAACATTTGATGTAAGTAGTAGAGCTGTAGATAACTTTATTAAATGAGATTTTGAAAAAATGCCATTTAATGAAGTGCAGATAATGTTAAATATGTTGCTTGTATTGGCTTTAAAATGATGAAGAACTGAAAGATGAAAAACAATAAATAATAATCAAAAAGAAACATCTTCTAATGCTTGAGTACATAAGAAAGCACTAGACCCATTTGCAGCATTAAACAATCTATCATATAGAGTAATAGTTCCATCATCAGTATTTGCATATGGACTAAACTTGGAAAATGTGATGAGTTGATTTGAATGAAAAACAGATAAAAACTTTAAATTAAATAATGAATTTGAAGAATTAGTAAAAAAATCAGAATCCTGAGAAATAAGTGAATGAGAGTTTAGAGATAAATGAAAAGAATTGATAGAAAAGATATTTAATGAGAAATTGATAAATAAAATACCAGAAGATACAGAATGATATGAAATATTATTAAAACAACTAGAAATAGAGAAAGAAAAAAATAAAAAGATGTTTGAGATAGTATTTATAGATATGATAGATACAAAACAAATAAATGATAAGGATTGATTATGAAGTGAGTACTTTAGAGAAGTTGTTGTTGAGAAGTTAAGAGAAAGAATAACTTGAAAAAAGGATTCAGAATATGAAGATAGAGAATGAATTAGATTAGAATAGTATATTTTAAAAGCTAAATTAATTAAAATGAATGAAACTATAAAAAATAAAGAAAATAATGAACTAGAAAAAAATGATAAGAAAGATGAAATATTAGAAAAGCTAAAAACTAATAATTGAGTTAAAAAATGGTTCGAAGAGTGATGATATAATTTTAATAATATATGATTAGAAAAGATATGAGATAACAGGTATTTATTTTATGAAGAATGAACAGAACATCCAATAAGAATAGTAAGTTGAGATTTAGAATATCAAAGTCATATAGACATAAGAGAATGAATGTCAGAAGATATACTAAAAAGACGATATAAATATCCAGCAATGATAGCTTGATATAAGTTAGAATATGAAGAATGAGAATTGAGTATATATAAACATAATATGAAAAGAAAAGAAGATAAAGACTGAAACCTAACAACAAAACTAGAATGAGAAAAATGAAGAAAGATAGATATCTTTAGTGAAGAATTTGCAAAAGCACGGGATAAGATAGATTTTTTATCAAAGAAATTATCATTAGAGTTAGCAACAGATTTAGAATATAAAGATATAAACTTTTATAATAAAAGATGAATAGCAAAGATAAGAGATATAATAAGATATAAGGACTTGATACCAGAAGAAAAGTATGAAAAAGAATTAAAAAGAGCAAAAGAAAACTTACTAGAACAAGTATGAGATGAAAGATATAATTACTTACACGATGAGGTAACAAAACAAGAACTAGATACATACTTAAAATGATGAATAATAGAATATCCAAGATGAGTAGAAACAAAGATACCATCTTGAAGTATAAGTAAAGAATTGTATGAAAAGACGATAAAAGAATTGGAAGAACTAGAAAAAGCTAGAAGAGAAAAAATAAAAGAAGAAGAACAAGAAAGAGAAAAGATAAAAAATATGTTAAAATGAATAATGTAATTTTTTGCTTTTAGTATATGGGAGATATGATTTTTAAGTAAGAAATGAAATATTAAAGTATATACTGTTTGTATTAGTGGTCTCCTAACTAGTAATTAATAAAAAATATTATAATTATAAGCTTATATTTGTATCATTAAGCAAATTATGTTATATATAAATTATATAATTAATCTTCATCAAAATCATAATAGACTTTTTTATGCTTAGAGAGCTTAATATCAGCTCAGTAGTGATAAATAAGAAAATAATATAAAGATTTCTTTTCTTGATAATCTAATGATTTTATATATAAATATATTTGTTTGCAGTTATCCCAGACGTCCTTGTATGTTTATGAATAATATAAATATATAATATATCTAAAATAAAAAACTGAAGATAAAATTCTTCAGTTTTTTTATGTTATGTATAATTTTTAAATATACTGTGGTGGAGTCGAGGAGATTCGAACTCCTGACCCCCTGCGTGCAAGGCAGGTGCTCTAGCCAGCTGAGCTACGACCCCACAATAATGCCCAGGGAGGGACTTGAACCCTCACGGCCATACAGCCATCAGATTTTGAGTCTGACATGTCTACCAATTCCATCACCTGGGCAAAATTAATAATGTTCTTAGTAATATAATAAAATAAGGCTAAAATTCAATTGATTTTTAATCTTTTTTAAATAAACTTTTAAAACTATTTAGTTTGTAAATTATTATTCTTATGGATTTAAATAAAGTTATGTTAATATGAAGAATCACAACTGACTTGGAGGTAAAAAAAATGTGAGATTCTTGAATTTCTGTAGTTAACTTTTCTTTAGCTACAAATAGAGTGTATAAAAATAAGTCTTGAGAGAAGGTTGAAGAGGCAGAATTTCATAGATGTGTAAGTTTTTGAAATTTAGCTGATGTTTTATGACAATATGCTAATAAGTGAGCAAAAGTATATGTTGAATGAAGACTTAGAACAAGACAATGGGAAGATCAATCTTGAAATAAAAGATATACTACTGAAATTACAGTAAATAGTATGGACTTTTGTGAAAGTAAATGAAAGACTTGATCAAACAATAATGATAACTCTCCTTCAAATGATGAGGAAGATGAGATACCATTTTAATTTTAATCTATAGCTTGAATGGAAGAAACACTTAAAATAAATGAGCCCCAAAGTAAACTTAAAAAGTTTTTAATTGACATTGTTGATATTATAGCTTTTTTGGTATTTATAGTTGGTCTTTTTCTTGCTATAAAGGTATTTGTTATAGCTCCTGTTATTGTAAAATGACATAGTATGTTACCAAATTATAAGCCTTGAGAATATATTTTTATAGATAAATTTTATTATAAGCTTAATGATGGGGTTAATAGGTGAGATACTGTTGTTGTTATGCCAGAAACATCAGATGTATCTTTTTTAAAAAGGGTTGTATGAATGCCTTGAGAGACTATAACTATAAAGTCTTGAAGTGTGTTTCTTTGTAAATGAGAGACTAATTGGCTTACTTATCATGGTGATGATGTGTATGAGGATAAAAGTTATGAAAAAGAATGAGATATATGTAAAAAAATTAAAGAACCATATATAGAATGAAAGAGTGTTAATGTAAAAGGCTATGATGAGCCTATTGTAACTGAAAATAAATGTTGAGTAAGTGAATATGTCCTTTGAAAATGACAATATCTTGTATTTTGAGATGATAGAATGTATAGTACAGATTCAAGATGTTGTTTTATATGATTTTGTTCTTCTTCAGATTCTAAATATTATATAAAAGAACAAGAAATTCTTTGAAAGGTACGAGGTTTAAAGTTCTAATATTAACAAATGATTAAAAAGCTAGTACTTTTAACTGCTATTGTATTAAGTGTATTTGTATTTTCACATGCTGAAGATAGTTCATGGACAATAATACCTGAAGCTTCATCCTGAGGTAAAGCATCAAGTGCTGTTAATAAGGTATGAAAAGACCCATGAAAGGTGTGGGAAAATTACAATAATGAGGCAAAAAATATGGATGTTTGAGACTCATTTGCAAGTTGAATATTTACTTGGGATACTATACTTGAATTCTTAAAGCATATTGCAAATGTCCTATCTTGAATATGACTTGTTATATGAGCTTGAATGATAATATATGCTTGATATAAATATTCAGTTTGAGTTTTTACTGGTGATGCTAGTAAATGATGAAAAGATGCTGTTAAATGAGCAATATATGGTGTTTTGATAGTTATATTTTCATATGCTATTATGCAGATATTGCTTTGAATGTTTTGGTAATTTTTATATTATAATGAATAAAAAAAATGAAAATAGATGTTTCAGAAGTAAAAAGATGAACTGTATTGGAATTACAAGAATGATTGTATAAAGTTGCTGATACTTCTCATATGCATAAATGAAGGGGGTCAGCTACTTATTCTTTTAAAGTTAAAAATGTTCAAACATGACAGGTTAAAAATATAACTTATAAAGCTTGATCTACTTTAGATGCTGCTGAGATTAACTATAAAAATTGACAATATCTTTATAATTCTTGAGACTTATATACTTTTATGGAATTTGATACATCAGAATTATATGAAGTAGAAAAAGATATTGTAGATGATATTATACCATATTTAAAAGACTGAACTGATGTATTTTTGATGATGTATGATTGAGGTGTTATATGAGTTATACTTCCTGAAGTTGTTGAATATAGGGTAATTGAGACAACTCCATGAGTAAAGTGAGATAGGGCACAAGCAGGGACTAAAGAAGCTATTCTTGAAACATGACTAAAAGTACAAGTTCCTTTACACATAGATGAGCAAGATAATGTTTTATTAAACACATCTACAAATCAAGTTAAATGAAAAGCATAATTTAAAAATAAAAATAAAAAATGTGAATAGTAGGGAGTGATAAAGAATTATTGGAAAGGAAAATTGAAAAAAATATTAAAGATGCATATAAAAACAATGAAACTTTAAGATGCTATAATCTATTGAAGCTTATGATTAAGGTCAATAAAAATAATAAGGTTTTGTTGCATTATGTTGACAAAATTGATGATAAAAAATTGAAAAAAAATTATAAAAAATGGGTAAAAGATAATAATGATTCTTTTGTTAAAAGAGTATTAAGATCCCCAAGCTTTTATATATCATTATTGGCACTATACTTTGCATGACAATTTAAATAATTTATTAATTATAAACTATGAAACAAAATAAAGTTATGAAAATATTTACAATAGCTTTAATAGTTATTTTCTTAATTACATCTTTTTGAACTTGATTTTTAGTATTATTTTGACCTAATACACCAAGTGTAGATAGGGTTAATAATCAAGATATCATACAAGATATAGAACAACCTCAAGAGTTTGAATTTGATAATACTTTAACCTGAGACTCTGTATTAACCTGAGATTCTGTATTAACAGGTTGAAACTAATTTAATATTAAAAATTATAATTAATGGAAGTAATTTTTCATTCACACTCTTTTGTTGAAATAAATCTAGGTAATGAAAGTATCCTTATAGACCCTTTTATTACCTGAAATGCTTGATGTGATATAAGTTTAGAAGAAGTAGCTAGTAAAAATATATCTGCTATAATAATAACTCATGGTCATGAGGATCATATATGAGATACTGTTGATATAGTACATAAAACCTGAGCTAAAGTTATTTCAACTTATGAGGTTATACAATATTTAGTTAAAAAATATGATATTATATCAACACATTCTATGCATATATGATGAAGTTTTGATTTTGATTTGTTTTCTATAAAATTTGTAAATGCTGTTCATGGTGGTTGAATCTGAGAAGACATATCTTGATGAAAGGCTGCATGAGTTATTATAAAAGTAAATGGTAAAAAAATATATCATGCATGAGATACAGCACTAACTTATGATATGAAACTTTTAGAAAAAGAAAATATAGATCTTGCTTTCTTACCTATATGAGATAATTTTACAATGTGAATAGAGGATGCATTAAAAGCTGTTGAATTTATTAAACCTAAAAAAGTTGTCCCTATACATTATGATACTTTTGATGTAATAAAGGCTGAACCTACAAAATTTGCATCAGAAGTTATGCTTGCAAACATATCAACATGTAAAGTACTTTCTCCATGACAAGCTATAGTTTATAATGAAACTTATAAATAATATAAAATAATTATATACTTTCACTATTTTTAAATTGCTACATTATTATATTATGTTTATCCAAGATTACCTTACATTAAAGGTATTGAAATTAACAAATACACCAACTATAAAACTAAAACATTGAGATAAAGTTGTATATGAGGAAAGATGATATAAATATATATGAACCTATATATGATATGATTGTGAGTATGATTATGAGGTTAGTTTTTTATATAAGCTAAATAATAAGCAATTAGAAAGATTTTATAGTTTAGATAAGAAAGCAAAAGATATATATTACAATGTTAAGGATGATCTAAAGCTTGTTTTTCCTAACTTGAAGTTTGTAATTGCTAAGATGAATTTTACAGGGAGTATAATATATATATATTTTTATTCTGAAGATAGAGTAGATTTTAGGCCATACCTACAAGAGGTTAAACAGCTTATTTGAATGAACTTTTTTCTATATCAGGTATGAGCAAGAGATAGAGTAAGGCTTCATCCAGAAAGTAAAAATATCTGTTGATCTTGTTGACAATGACTGTGTTGTACAAAGCATATGTGTAAGATACCTTCAGTTGAAACATCTACTATCAGTTTACAAAGTCTTCAAACACAGTCTATGGATAGTTTGAAATGAGTTTGTTGAAAATTAAAATGTTGCCTTAAGTATGAAGAAAAAATATATGAAAAAGAACTTGAAGCATATCCTGAATTATGATCTACTATTGAAAAAGAATGAAAAATATATACTGTAATAGGTGTTAATGTGCTTATGAAATATATATTTGTCAAGGATCAAGCTTGATTTATTGTTAAATATAATTTTAAAAATTAATATTGAAGATGTTAGCTTATGAAATATATGTTTTTATTTGAATTACAATAATTTTATTTTGATTCATATTTTACAGATTTTTTAATGTATTATTTTATCCCTTTACATTTATTATTAATTTTCTTAAAAAAGAATATTATAGGCATTTTTCTTTAAATACTCTTAAAAAAGAGATTTTAGATAAAAAAAACATAGAAAATAAAGAGGAAGAAGTAGTATCTATTAAAGAAAAAAATAATTCTAAACAAGAAGAAAAGATTAAATACAAAATAAATAAACTTTTTTTAGAAATTAGAGTAGCTAAGGAAAAATGAGATCTTGATACATATGAGAGTAAACTTATAGAGGTTTTATCTTATGATACTGAAAATATACAAGCACTTGAGATGCTAAGTAACTTGTATATTAATATATGAAAGGATAAGAAAGCATTTTCCCTTCTAAAAAAATTAATACAAATAGATATGCACAATGATAATGCAATATGGAATCTTAGTAAGATATATGTTATAATGTGAGAGATAGATACAGCAAATATTCTTATTGAAAAAGCAATTCAAATAAATTCTAAAAATCATAAGTATTATGTAACTTATGCTGATATACTTTATAATAAATGAGAACTTGAAAAAGCAGTTGATGCTATACATACTGTACTTTCTATAAAACCAAATAATGTAATATACATAGATGCACTTGCTAGTTTGTATGAAGAAATATGAGATTTTTCAAAAGCTAAATCTTGTTGGATAAAAATATTAGATCTTGAGCCTGATTATGAAAGAGCAAAAGAAAAGATTAAATTTAATTAAAATAAATCAAGTATGTTAAAGTTATATATTATTTTTATAGGTTTTTTATTATATTGTATAGGTGTAGTTACTTGATTTAATAGTATAAGTCTAAGTGATTATAAAAAAATAAAATCTACTGTACAAGAAAAAGTCAAAGAAAATAAGGTTAAAAATAGTTTTAATAATGTAGATATATATTGTGACAGTTTTAAAAATTGACAAAATTATTATATATCCCCTTGATGCTTTTTAAAAAATTCATTACCAAAACTGTGACTAAAAAAAAGCTCAGATATAATTTTCCCTTTTATCAATGGTTTTGATAATATATATAAATTAAACTCTAAAGAATTTACTTATAAACCTGCAAAGGTATCCTTTTTGCATAATTATTCATTAGATTATTTTATAGATAAGACTTTGTATGATAAACTATTATTATATGTATTATGATTAAAAAATTATTATATTAAAGTTCCTGAAACCTTTCTTGCTCTCAATGAGTTTGAAAATTATTCTATATATGTATCTAGTAAAGACCTTAGTAAACGGAATTATTGAAGGTTAAATAATTTTAATATAGCTATGAATGAGATAGATGATTATCTTTTCCAACCGCAAGAAGAGATAAATTTTAATAAACTTATTGCAAATAAGCCTTGATATTCAAAAGGGTCTAAACAGTATCTTTTTTATGCTTGAGTTTGTTGAGTTTCTACTATGTTTTTTAGAAATGCAATTATAAATCCTTATTTATATGTAACAAAAAGATATAACCATGCTCAACGGTATGTTAACTTTTATTCTCCATATATATACTGAGATGATGCATCTGTATATGAATATATAAAAACATTAAAAATTAAAAATAATTCTACTTATCCAATATACTTAAAGAAAAAAAATATTTGAGAAAATATTTACTTTACAAGTATAGTACCTAAAAAATCTTGAAAAATAGCTCATATAATAAAAGAGCAAACCAAATCTCTTACAGCAAAACTATCATCTACTGTATTTGATGAAAATGCAAATATATTATATGAACAAAGTTGGGTAAGTAATTACTTAAAGAAAAACTTTGAAAATTAATTTATATTTTTTAATACTTAATATTATGGAATTACAAAGATTAAACTTCATTCTTATAGCTGGTATAGTATCTTTTATAATAACTTTTCTCTTATATCCATTTTTTATCAGGTTATTGAAGAAACTTAAGGCTTGAAAACTTCTAAGAGATGATGCAACTTCTTGATGAAAAGCAGAGATTTTCAATAAACTACATGAATGAAAAACTTGAACTCCTACCATGTGAGCTGCTTTAATTTTGTTTGTAACTTTCATAATTGTATTTTGATCTGTTATTTTAGAATACTTATGATATATAAACTATTCACTTTTTAATCAAAGAGAAACTTATATTATACTTTTTGCATTTTTTAGTATGGGTTTATTGTGATTGTTAGATGACTTTTTGAATATAAAATGAATATGAAAAGTTAAATGACTTACTGCTAAGATGAAGCTCATATGGATGTTTTTGTTTTCAGCTTTTATAGCATATTGGTTTTTTGTTAAACTTAATGTAGATTATATTATACTTTGGCAAGACCATATATATATAGGATTTTTCTATGCCATCATAACATTTATATTTACTGTAAAGCTTGTAAATGCAGTTAATATAACTGACTGACTTGATGGGCTTGCTTGAGGTATATTAATTATGATACTTTTAGCACTTGGTATTATGACTTATTTCCAACATTGGTATATAGCAACAACTGTAATTTCTGTTATTGCTTCATCTTTAGTTGCCTTTTTGCGGTACAATATCAATCCTGCTAAAGTATTTATGTGAGATTCTGGTTCATTGGCTTTTTGATGATTATTGGCTTCAGTTATTTATCTATTGTGAATTAAGCTTTGAATATGGACTATTATGATACCATTGTTGCTTATTTTATTTATAGAATTATGAAGTAGTTTTATACAAATTTTTTCAAAAAAAGTATTTAAAAAGAAAGTTTTTAAAGTTGCACCATTTCATCACAATCTTGAATATGCTTGATATGCAGAACATACTATAGTTATGAAGCTTTGGCTTATACAGATAGTATTAACTATATTATCATTATTACTTTTCTTTTATCAAATCTCTATATAATATTTTTCAAAAAACTTTCTCTATGTAAATTACATATTCAATATTTTTTAATACTTTCTATATGTTTTTTTGTTCCATATCATTTGTGTTTTTCAAATAGGTAGTTTGGGTGAAGTTCTCATTGTCTTACCATGTACATATCTCTTTCAACTTTTGCAATGATACTTGCAGCTCATATATAAGATACACGAGCATCTCATTTTATGATATTTATTATTTTATATCATATATCTTTGCTTATATTAAAATCCTGGTTTCCATCAAATATAATTCAATATACTTTTTCAACCTTTTGGAACAGTTTTAAAACTTCTTTTATATCATATTTTTCAATATTTTCTATATCAGATAATATATTGTTTAATTTATTTTCAAGTTTTATCTTAGCAAGTAATTTATCTCCATTTATACTTTTATAATTTGATATATACTTATGTAATAATATTACTAAAGCTCTTTTAAATGCAATATTTATACATTTACTTATTCATAACTTATCTACTTCTTTGTTGTTTGCATATCAAAAGCTATGTAATATTTTATTTTCTTGTTCAAATATTTTAAGTTTTTTGAAAATTATCTCTCTTTTTTTTTCAGTAAGTTTTTTACTATCATCAAAAATATATTCCTCAACCTTTTCTAAGGGTAGAGTAAGTCACACAACCACAGGACCTGCTAGAGGTCACCTTCAAGCTTCATCTGCATATATTTTAAGTTTCATATATATTTTTCTATAATAAAAAAAGCCTGAAAATAAATCCAGGTTTTTAGTTATTTTCCAAATTTGGAGCTCAACAATATGGACAATAATCATTTAATTGATTATATTCTTTTTTGCATTCTTTACATTCTATATCTAGTTTATCTCAACATGATGTACAGAATTTGTTGTCCTTATCATTTACTTCTCAACATTCCAAACATTCTTTTCAAAGACTTTCTATATGTTTTCTCCATGATATATCATCTAGTGTTCTATATGGTCTTAATATAAAGTACAAAGGAAATCATATCAAAGGAGTTCATATAGTTACTAATAATATACAAAATATTTGATATAATATATTATCCGTACGGTGAGATATGTCTTTTGTTGTATATAATATACTCCATATCCAAAATACCATGAAAGGGTATAGTATGATATATCATATAACATCTATACTTATATTTTCTGATATTAAAGTTATTATTTTGTCCATAATTGTATTTTTTAGTTTAAAAAACTATTTATTCAGATATATTTACAACAGTCTTTTCATATTTTCTACCATCAAATCTTCTAATTTTTTTCTTAGAAAATTTAACTATTCAGTCAACTTTTGCATGTATAGTATGATCTCTACCAATATATGTATTTTCACCAGAAACAAATTTACTACCTTTTTGTCTTATAACAATATTACCTGCTTTTGCAGTTTGACCACCAAATAGTTTCACTCATCTATACTTTGGATTAGAATCTCTAAGGTTCTTAGCACTACCTGCTGCTTTCTTATGAGCCATTAATAAAATATTTTAATAAATAAAATTACAAATTAGTTATACCTTTATAATAAAATAAATTACAAAATCAAGTTTTTATTTACTTAATATTATTATAAAAACATCAAATATAAATGACAAACAATCTATTAAAATATGAAACATTAACTGAAAAATTAGTTAAAAAATGATTTTATTGCTTTTTCTAACTTTTTAAATATAAAATAAGTGTTTTACAATATAAGGTCATTAAATGCAAACAATACTAATAACATGATGAACTTGATATATAGGTTCTCATTGAGTTGTAGCTTTTGAACAAGCTTGATATGAAACAATCATAATAGACAATTTTTCAAATTCTAATCAAAAACAACTTGATGGTATTACAAAGATACTTTGATATACTCCAAAGTTTTACAATATTGATTTAAAAGATAAAAAAGAACTAAAGAAAGTTTTTGAAGAAAATGATATTGATGGAGTTATTCACTTTGCTTGATTAAAAGCAGTTTGAGAATCTTGTAAACAACCTTCTATGTACTTTGAAAACAATATATCTTGATCTATAAATCTTTTTTCTTGTATGGAAAATTATAATGTTAAAAATCTAATATTTTCTTCTTCTGCAACTGTATATGATCAAAAGATATTTGAAAAAAATGATTTTTCTGGAGCTAAAGAAACTGATGCAACTTGAAATACTTCAAATCCATACTGAACAAGCAAATACTTAATAGAACAGGTACTAAATGATTTGGCTACATTTGCTAATTTTAATATCATAAATCTTAGATATTTTAATCCAATATGAGCTCATGAAAGCTGATATATATGAGAAGATCCAAATTGAATACCAAACAATCTATTGCCATTTATAATGAAAGTTGCAAACTGAGAATTAAAGGAATTAAAAGTTTTTGGTAATGATTATGATACTGAAGATGGAACTTGAAAAAGAGATTATATAGATGTGGTTGATCTTATAAAATGACACCTGAAAGCATATGAAAAAATAACTACTTTTTCTATCAATGGAAATATAGAAAATTATAATCTATGAACTTGAAAATCTGTATCTGTACTTAAAATGATAGAAAAAACTGAAAAAGTAACTTGAAAGAAAATATCATATAACATAGCTCCAAGGAGAGAATGAGACTTAGCAGATGTATATTGTAATCCTAGTAAGTGAGAAAGGAAACTAAACTGGAAAGCAACTATAAGTTTAGAAGAAAGTTTGAAAAACTCTTGGAATTTTTATAGTAAGTAAAAAATAAAATTTAATTTTAGTATTTAAATATATATTTCAGCTATATATGAAATTTTTATTAAAATAACAATATTTTTCAATGATAGATGAAACATTAGCTAAAAAATAAAAAAACATTGATTTTCATATAATTTCATTATAATAGGTTCAGATTTAAACCTTATAAGATGATATATGAAAAATATAGATAAAATAATCTTATCTTGAAAGACAGTTTTTACATACAATGATATAAAAAATATTGTATGAATAGAAAATAAGGAAACTATAAAAAGTTTTTTTGTAAGATGAGTAAAAAACAATATTTTTGATTATATAACTAAATGAATATATACATTAAAAAAATATAATAAACTTGAACTTGCAACAAAACTTAAAAAAAATTCATATATTAGTTTTGAAACAGTTCTTAAAAAAGAATGAATTATATTTCAAGATTATCAAGATACTATATTTCTTGCAAGTGATAATACTATTACAAAGCAGTTTTTGTGAATAAATTTTAGATACTTAAACTTGAAAAAAGATATTCTTTTAAATCCTATATGAATTATAAATAAATGAAACTATATGATAGCAAGTAAAGAAAGAGCTATCTGTGATAGATTATACTTATCAGCAAATTATTATTTTGATAATTTAGAAGATATAGATAAAGATAAGTTAGAAAAGATAAGTTTGATATACAATAAAAGAGTTATTTTAGAAGTTAAAAAAATAATAAACAATGCTTAATACTGATAAACATAGACAAATTATGTTTTTAATATTAAAGGATATTTTCTCATCAAAACTTGGTAAGTACTTAGCTTTTAAATGATGAACTGCTTGTTATTTTTTATATTGATTAGATAGATTTTCTACAGATTTAGATTTTGATCTTTTGGAAGACTTTGAACAAGTAGATGAGGAAATCATAGATATATTAAAAAAATACTGAAAAGTTAAAAAAGGTCATAATATATTGCTTTCTTACTGAGAATATGATGTAAATATAAAAATAAATAGGAAAATTTGGAAAAATAATAAATATGAAATAGTAAATTTTTATGGAACAGATATAAAAGTACAAGATAAATCAACTATATTTGCAAATAAACTTGTTTCTTTTATTGAAAGAAATGCAAATAGAGATATATATGATATATATTTTTTCTTTAAAAATCTTTTTGATGTAAATGAGAAAGTTATAGAAGAAAGGACTTGAAAAACATACAAAAAAACACTTATACAAATAAAAGAGAAACTAGAAAAATTACCTAAAAACTATAAGATACTTGATTGACTATGAGAGGTGTTAACTCAAGAACAAAAAACATTTGTAAAAAACAATTTAATTCAAGAACTTATAAGCTTAATTGATATGAAATCAAGTTTTTCTTAACTTATTATTTAACTAAAAAATCAAACAAAAATGAATAACAATCTCCTAAAAGATGAAACACTTACTCACAAACTTATAAGCAAATGATTTTGGTTATATCTATTTGCTTTTTTAGCTATGCCACTTTGATATATAATTAGGGTAGTGTTATCAAATGATCTTTGACCTTCAGAAGTTGGTATTATATACTGACTTTTATCACTTATGGGGCTTTTAAGTATACTTAGTAGCTTATGAGTAAATCAAGAATCTATAGTTTATTTTTTACCAAAGTACTATATACAAAAAAATAAAGATTATGTAACTACTATTTACAAGATAGTAAGATATCTAAATATCTTTATGACTATAGTTTTTGCTATATGAATATACTTTTTTATACAATATGCTTGAAATTCTTATATAGATCATCCACAGATAGAAACTATATTATATATTTTCCTTTGAGTTTTTGTTTTTATAAACTTAGCAAATCCTTTGCAGTGAATTTTTACTTCTTTTCAAAATGTTTTTGTTCCAAAATTATCAGACTTTCTAAAACAATCTATCATAACTATATGAATAATAACTATTTTCTTACTTTGAATAGGTAGTTTATTTACTTACTCACTAGCTTTTTTAGTTTGAAATGTAGTACTTTTGATACTTTTATATCTTTCATATAGAAAAAAGTATTATACAGAAGTAAATTCCTGAAATTTTATAAAAGATAATGCATTATTAAAAAAGCTTATAAGTTTTTGATTGCATACACTTATAGCAGCAAATGCTATGATGATAATCACCAATATAGATATGCAAATGCTTTTGGTAATATCTTGAACTGAACAAGCTTGATATTATACAAATTATATGAGTTTGACAAATATTATCATGGTCTTTTTATCACCTATTATAAGTTTACTTTTTCCTATCATATCAGAATTATACAATAAAAAAGATACTAAAAAATTATGATTATTACAAGATTTCTTTTATAAATATTTTATTATATTTGCTATATCTATAGCTTTACTGCTTACTGTCTTTGGTCAGGTTATATGAGTAGTTTTATTTTGAGAAGATTTTCTATATAGTGGGACTTTGCTTACATACTTAGCAGTTTTTGGTATCTTTAAAGTTATGTTTGCTATCAATTTTGGTATACTTATGTGAATATGACAAGTTAAAAAAAGAACCAAGATACTTGTTTCAGTTTTGATTTTAAATATTTTATTAAATATTATCTTAATACCTTCTTTGTGAGCTTTATGAGCTTGAATTGCAACTTGAATAAGTTGGGTGATGATAGCTTTAGCAAGTTTATATTATGTAAATAGTAACTTAAAGATAAATATTAATTGGCTTTTTTATATTAAAAATATTGTCATTCTTTGAATTATATGAATTATCTACCTCCAAATAATTCCTGATTTATTTATTTTAGAAAATGATTTTAGATATAATAATCTTGCTTATTTACTTTTTATGTGATTTGGAGCTTATGTTATATTAGCTTTATTTAATTTATGAGAGATTAAGATTTTTATGAAAGAACTTAGAAGGTTTAGGAAAAGTTAAACCTTAAAATTTAATATAAAATTATAAATAGATTCTAAATCAAAATCAAATTTATTATTTAATACTGGTTTTAAATCAGTTTCTATTTGTTTTAATAGCTTTTTATAGTTATCTTCATTTGCAGTATAATTATAATTTTCTTCTTCCAGTTTTATTTTTACTAATTTCAAAAAATCAAAATCTTTAAAGTCAAAATCTGAATGATTTTTAATATACCAAATATCAAAAAAATCTCTAATAGCAGGACTTTTCCTAGTAAGTGAAGCTCTAACTTTTTCAGCAATAGATTCTTGTAAGTTTATACAGTTTATATAATGATTATCAAATATATTCTCTTCAAAAATTTTATCTATATAAAGTGAATTTATTTTTTTATTTACTGGTTTTAGTTGTAATTTATTTTTTAATGATATTTCTATTTTTATGTTTTGTATAGAATTATCTATTATTGATTTGTAGCCAAAATTAAATATTGCCATTTTATGTTCATCAAATTTTGTTCTTTTTTCAATTAAATTAAGTCATAATAGATTCAAATCAGATTTTAAATTTTCTTCATATTCTTTTAATAAACTTTTTCTTTGAGTTCTTGAAAATGTTTTATCTAAAGTAAAATCCAAATCTTCACTCAATCTAAAATAAGGAAAATAAATTTTATTTAAACAAGTTCATCATTTAAAAGTCAAATCAGGATAAGTTTTTCATATTTTTATTAACACCAAAGTAAGTAAAAAATCTTTTTCCATCTTATAAGAATCAAATCAAAGCTTATTAGACCAATTAAGTATTTTTATAAATTCAGATTTTTTATAATTTTCATATTCTGGTAAAAATTTTTTTATATTTGCTATAAACATTTTTTTATATCATCAATTTTTAAAACAACTTTTTTAATAGGATATTTATTTGTATATTTATCTAAGTTTTCTTTATCTAATGTTTTGTATATATTTACAAAAAAACTATCTTCATAATCTATATAATCTCTTACATATTCTAAAAAAAGTCTTTCTTTATCCATAAATCATATATTAAAACCATTTATCATTTTTGTTTTTTTTCCAAACAGAAATTCTTTTTTTACTTTTTTAAAAACAAAATCTAATCATACTATATTTATCTTTTTTGAATATTGTAAATTATATATAGTAAAAATATTTGAAACTTGATCAATAAATCATTTTTTGTTGTATTGTTCAAATCATCCAAACATAAATTTTTGAAAATTCACATAAGCTCATCCTATGATATATGGATTTTTAAAAGCATTTATTTGATTGTTAAAATAAACTTCTCATTTTTTAATCACTGAAACATATCCAAGACCTACTAGATCTTCAATTTTATAGTTTTTTCAAGATATTTTTATAAGTTTATTTAAAAAGTCTTTTTTTAAAATAATATCTTCTATTTGAGCTAACTTTTTTGATATAAGCATTTTTTCTATAAATATTTTATTTTCTAAATCCTGGTAAAATTATATGGATTCTAAAAACAAAATCAAGTTTTTTATTAAAAAAAATAGGAAAAATTAATATTTCCTATCTTTTAAAACTTTTCAAATCAAATACAAAGGAAAAGTTTCAAATCAATTATTTTTTCAATAATTTTGAGCTGTAAATTTATATGCAAATTTTGGTTTATACTTTTTGATATATAAATCCAAGCTCTTAGCTTTTCTTGATTTTGTAGATGATTTTGCTTCTATTGGAATTATATATTCTCATTTTTCAAATAAAAACTCTATTTCTGATTGTCATTTTGTCCAAGTATATAAATTTTTATCTTTAATAGCAAACAATTCACAAGCTATAAAATTTTCAACTATATATCACTTATAAGATCAAAGAGAATCTTTAATATTCAAAAGTGAAGATATTGGAGTAGATAATTCTGCATTTAAAAGTCATATATCATGCATAAAAACTTTGAATTTATTTTTTTGAGATTCTGCTTTTAGTGGTTGATTTATATCAGATATTATAAAACTTTGTATAGCAAGTCTTGCTTTTGCAAGCCAAGTAAGAGGTCAAATAATTCTATCATATCCTTTTTGATTTGGTATTACTCAGCTAAATTTAAACTTATCAGTTTCTTCATGTTCAGCTTTTGACAACTGCAGAGAAATAGCTTCAAAAACATTTAATATATGATTTGAATTTACTACTCATCAATGTTTTGCAAAATCAGATTTATATGATTCTAGAAGTTGTTCTTGTTTTTTTCTAACTATATTTAAAACTTCATTTGGAGACTTTTCTTTAGAATATTCTATAAAAGAAGAAACTATTTCAGGCATTCATCATATAGCTAGGTATAGATAAAATTTATCAAGCATTTTTTGATGAAAAAATTTATCTATTTCTTGCATATTATGCATATCAATTTTTGAATAAAATCAAAAAAGTTTAGGATCTAATGCTTGTAAAAATTCTTCAAAAGTAAGAGGAAACATCCCTATATATTCAACTTTTCATACGGGGAAAGATTCCTGGTTTTTCATAATTCAAAGATAGCTTCAAGCTCAAATTATTTTTAATTCTGTTTTTTCTTCATACAAAAATTTAAGTGAATTGATAGCTTGAGGGCATTCTTGTATCTCATCAAAAAACAACAAGTCTTTTTCTAAATCAATACTTGTATCTAAGAAATATTCTATTTTTGTCAAAATAGTATTGCTATCTTGATTTCCCTGAAATAAATCAACAGCATCTTTTTGTGATTGAAAATTAATTTTATGTAATTTTATATCATTATTTTTTGCAAAATTTTCTACAGCAAAAGACTTTCATACTTGCCTAGCTCATTTCAAAATTAAAGGTTTTCTATCTTGTTTCTGGCTCCATTTTTTCAGTTCTTTATATATATTTCTTTTAAGTTCTTTCATAATAATTTATTAAATTACTAAATTTGGGAGTTTTATATAGGTTAATTTTATCAAATCTGGGAGAAATTATATACATAAAAGATTAAAAATCAAGTTTACTTTTTATGTGATTTGGAGCTTATGTTATATTAGCTTTATTTAATTTATGAGAGATTAAGATTTTTATGAAAGAGCTTAGAAGATTTAGGAAAAGTTAAGTTTGATTTTGTTTATTTTTTTTGTATAAAAAAGTAGATTTAATATATTAAAATATTTTATGAAAAAAGTAATTACAATAGTTTGAACCAGACCTGAGCTTATAAGACTTAGTGAGACTATAAAACTATTAGATAAACTAACAAAGCATGTATTTGTGCATACATGACAAAATTTTACTCCAGAATTACATGATCAATTTTTTGCTGACTTAAACTTGAGACTTCCAGATTATCAATTAAATAAAGAATGAAAATCATGATTTGAATTTATTTGAAATATGTATATAGAAATAGATAAAATTATTGATAAAGAAAATCCAGATGTTATTTTAATACTATGAGATACTAATTCAGCATTATCAGCTTATGTAGCAAAAAGAAAAAAAATCCCAGTGTTTCATATGGAAGCTTGAAATAGATGTTATGATGAAAATGTACCAGAAGAAACAAATAGAAAAGTAGTTGATAGTCTATCTACTTATTTACTTCCATATACTCAGAGAAGTAGAGAAAATTTACTTACAGAGTGATACCATCCTTCAAAAATTATAGTTACTTGAAATCCTATAACTGAAATTATAGAAAAGTATAAAAATGATATTTGAAAAAAAGAAATAAAAGAAGACTATATACTTGTAACTCTTCATAGAGATGAAAATGTTACAAATAAGCAAAATTTAGAAAATATTTCAAATGCTTTAAATGAAATATCAAAAACATACAAAGTAATACTTTCTGTTCATCCAAAATTAAAAGAAATGATTAAAAAATTTGATATAAAATTATGAAAAAATATTGAAGCATTAAAACCTTTCTGATTTAAAAAATTTATAAATCTTGAAAAACATGCAAAGTGTGTACTCTCAGATAGTTGAACTGTCCCTGAAGAATGTGCAATACTAAAAACTCCTTGTATACTTCTTAGAACTTCTACAGAAAGACCAGAATTACTTGAAAACAATTCTATGATACTATCTTGAATTACAAAAAAAGAAATACTAACTTCTATGGAAGTAGCAATCAAAACTGATATTTGAGATATACCAAATGATTATAAAGATAAAGATGTATCACAAAAAATAGTAAAATTATTACTTAGACATATTTAATATTTAAACATTATAAAATGCAATTAGATTTTAATAATAAAAGAATTTTAATAACTGGTTGAACTGGTTCTTGGTGAAATGAGCTAACAAAACAATTACTTGAAAAATATTCACCTAAAGAGATAATAATTTATTCTAGGTGAGAACTTGCTCAAGTTATGATGTGAAGAAGATTTTCAGAATACAATAATATAAAATACATGATAGGTGATATCAGAGATCTGCCTAGACTTACTGAATGTATGAAAAATGTAGATTATGTATTTCATTTGGCAGCTCTTAAGCATGTGCCAGTTTGTGAAGATTATCCAGAAGAAAGTGTTAAAACTAATGTAACTTGAACTGAAAATGTAGTTAAAGCATCAAAAATAAACAATGTAAAAGTAGTAATTGATGTATCAACAGATAAAGCTTGTAATCCTATAAATGTTTATGGATCTTGTAAGTCACTTTGAGAAAAACTTATGATTCAAGCAAATGATGAGCATAGTGATACAAAATTTGTATGCATAAGAGCTTGAAATGTTATGTGAACAAATGGTTCTATAATTCCATTTTTTAAAGATTTGCTAAAAAATACTGACAAAGAACTTCCTATAACTGATATATGAATGACTAGGTACTTTATGACACTACAAGAAGCTATTTGACTTATATTTAAAGCAACTGATAATTGTTTTGGAGGAGAAGTGTTTGTTACTAAAATGCCTGCTTGTAAAATAATGGATTTAGCAAAAGTTTTATCAAGTCATTATAATAAAGAATTAAGCTATAAGGTAGTTGGTATAAGACCATGAGAAAAACTTCATGAAGAATTAGTTTCTGAATATGAAGCTGTAAACACTGTAGAAGATGATAATTTTAGAATTATTCTCCCTATGACTAAAAAACTTGATGATAAATATAAAAATTATCCAAAAATGAAAGAAGAAAAATACACTAGTAATGATGAGATAATGAATGAAGAAGAAATACATAAGATGTTAAAAAATGGTTGATTTTTAAATGACTAAATAATTAATATGTTAGACCAATCAAAAATACTTATAACAGGTTGAACAGGTAGACTCTGAAAAGCATGTAAAAAAATCTTTCCAAATGCTATATATCCAACTAGAAAAGATATGGATATAACAAACCCTGACATGATAAAATCTTTTTTAGAAGAAAAAAAACCAAAATACATAATCCACTTAGCAGCACTAGCATCAATACCTGCTTGTGAAGAAGATAAAAAACTAGCCTGGAGAGTAAATGTAGAAGCAACTAGAAATTTATTAGAAATTTCAAAATCTCTATGAGTAGAAAAATTTTTATATTTACAATCTGCTTGTATATTTTCTTGAGAAGATGCTCCATATGATGAAGATAGTATCCCAAACCCTAAGCATTATTACTGATTTACAAAAGCTATTGCAGAAGAAATAGTAAAATCATATAGTGATGAAAACTTTCAAACTCTTATAGCAAGGACTAATTTTACAACTATGCCTTGGGAGTATGAAAAAGCTTTTACTGATAGATATTGAACATATCTTTTTGCTCAGTGAGTAGCTAAGGCTATGAAAGAATATCTTGAAGATAATAAGTGACAAGATATTATCCATATATGTTGAGATAGAAAAATATCTATGTATGAATATGCAAAATTAGGCTGAAGTAATGTTTGAAAACTTACCTTAGATGAGTATAGTTGAGTTAATCTAACTCGTGATATGTCACTTATTACAAAAAATTGGCATACTTATAAAATAGGAGATAGTGATTTTAATGATAATTAGTATATATGTTTAAACCTAAAGTAAGTATAGTTATTCCAGTTTATAACTGAAGTAATTATTTATGAGAAGCAATAGAAAGTGCCTTAAATCAAACTTATGATAATATAGAAATACTTGTTATAAATGATTGATCAAATGATAATTGAGCTACTGAAAAAGTTGCTCTTTCTTTTGGTGACAAAATAAAGTATTATAAAAAAGATAATTGAGGAGTTTCTACAGCTCTTAATTTAGGTATAGAAAAAATGACATGAGAATATTTTTCTTGGTTATCTCATGATGATTTATATTATCCTAATAAAATTGAAGAACAAGTAAAATTTTTGGAATGATTAGATGATAAGAATTCTATTATTTCATGTAATATAGAAAAAATTAATAATAAATGAAATTTAATAGAAAAATGTAACTTAAGTTATAAAAGTAATGAGCTTTTATATATTCTAACAAAAAAATGAATTATTAATTGATGCACATTATTGATTTCAAAATATATTTTTAATAAAATTGGTTTATTTGATGATAAATTAAGAACTACTCAGGATTATGATATGTGGGTTAGAATATTAGCAAGATATAGTTTTAAACATCTAAACTTATGTCTTGTCAAAAGTAGGGTTCATAATTTACAAGATAGTTTCATTTTGAAGGATTTGTGGAGATATGAAAAGATCAAAATACAAAAAAAGATATTTAAATATTTTACCATTATGGAAATTAAAAAAAGTTCATGAAGTAAAAGCCCTAAATTTATTTTTTTTATAAAAATTTATATATTTTACTATAAAAATTTAATTATATATATGTTAATTATTTTAACAAAAAAATTATGATTATATAATATGTTATCAAGTATTTGGAGAAAATTTTTATAGTAAAATTACTTAAATTTCCTCCCATTTATCTAATAAATTATTTATATCAAAATCTTTTACTCTTTCTAAAGACTTTTTTGAATAATGATTTATTAAATTATGATTATTATATATATTTTCCATAGCTTTAACTAATTTTTCTTTATTATCTACTGGAAACAATATTCCATATTCTTTTTTACTTATATCTTTTACTTCATTATAATTATCAATACTTTTACTTAAAATCTCTTTTGGTCATACTTGACAATCTGAACTAATAACAGGCAAACCAGAAGCCATTGCTTCTATCAATACAATTCAAAATCATTCTCTATTACTAGTAAAAACAAAACAATCACTATTTTTCATAAATTTGTAAGGATTTTCTTGATTTCATAGTAAATGAATATCATCTTTTGAATTTAATTTACTTTTTTGATTTTCTAAATCTTCTTTAAGAGGTCAATCACCCAATAAAATTAATTGACTATTATTATTTTTTTTATTAAATTCATCAAAGGCATTAAGTAAAAGTTTATGGTTCTTTAATTCAATAAGTCTTGCAACATAAATAAAAGTAAA
>JASMTN010000016.1:0-34455 GCA_041694255.1 Candidatus Altimarinota bacterium | reverse complement strand
AAGTTAAAAACTTTTCTGTTGCAGTATATGATAAAAATGATCAGATAATCTTTATGAAAAAAATAGTCCCTCATGGTGCAAGCAAATCTTACGGTATCCATGTAGCAGAACTTGCTTGATTACCTTCTTCTATAATAGATAATTCAAACAATATACTTAAAAACTTAGAAAATAATAAAAAAATTATAAAACAAGATAGCTTATTTGATATCCAAGAAGATACTTACAAACCAAAGTATGATGAACTTGTAAAAAACATAACAAACATAGATATCAACAATATAACGCCCTTACAGGCTATGGAGATATTGGAGAAATTGAAAGAAAGATTTTAGTTTTGTGATTTAAACTTTTATGAAAAAATATCTAATATTTGACTTAGATGGAACTTTAATAAAAAGTATGGATAATATAGTTAATTTTATTATTGAAAGACTTTCAAATGTACCTTGAACAGATATAGAAAAAGTTAAGTATGTTTTAAAAACTACTGCTTGAAAAGCTCTTATAGACCAATTAGCCATAATATATGAAGATAAAAGTAAAAAGGAATTATATGATATTATGAACTATATATATGAAGGTTTAGAACAGTTTAAATTTTCTTTTTTTGAATGAGCAATAGAAAAAATCAAAGAACTTAATAAAAAATACAAACTTTTTCTTACAACATGAAATTCAACTTCTATGGCTAGAGAACATCTTAAAAAATGAAAAATATTAGATTGTTTTGAACTTGTATATGGTAGTGATAAGATACCAAAATGACATGCTCACCTAGAAGATTTCAAAGAACATACAAATGATAATAATTTTTATGAAGAAGCTGTTTATATATGAGATGGTGACCAAGATAGGATATTTGCAAAAGAAAAAAATATAGACTTTATACATATTTGAAATGATTGAAAAGATACTTATGAGATAACTTCAGTAATCTATATAGATGAGATACTAAATAACCTGTCACAAAACTAGAAATTGAAAGTAATATAAGTATAAGTTGATCAACTTTAAAATATTTACACTTTAAAATATGCAAGATAAAGAAATAGTTTTAAGTATCAAAAAAGGTAATAAAGATGATTTTATAAAACTTTATGATAAGTATATTGATAAGATATATAATTTTATATACTATAAATGTTTAGATAAAAATACAAGTGAAGATATAACTTCTCAAACTTTTTTAGATGCTTTTGATAAGATAGATTCTTTTAAAGAAGATAAGTGAAGTTTCTCATCTTGGTTATATAAGATAGCTTACAATAACTTTATAGACAATATAAATCACAATAAAAAGCAAATAAAAGACACTTGAGATTGGTTTGAACAACTTATAGAAGATAAACAAGATATACTTGAAGATACTGATATGTCTTTTAAATTACAAGATATAAAAGAATTTTTAGAACAGCTAAGTAAAGATAAAAAAGATATTTTTATAATGAGAGTCTAGGATGGTCTTTCTTACGATGAGATAGGAAAGATATTAGATAAAAATCCTGAAAGTTGCAGAAAAACCTTTTCAAGAACTATGAAAACAATGCAAGAAACATTTTGAAATGTAATTATAGCATTATTATTTATAATCTAAATGATAGAAATGATAGACAAACTAGTAAAAGAGCTTATACAAGAAGATAAAAGTTTTGAATGAAAAGAAAAAGAACTTAAAGCTATAATTGAAAAGATGATAGAACTTAAACCTGATGTTAAAGTTGATAAAGATTTTTATAATAGCTTAAAATCAGAAATTTACAAAAAAATAGATAATAATGAAGCAAGCATATTTGATAAAATAACTATGTTTAAATACAGCTTTGCAATAGTTTCTTCATTTGTTTTTATTACAGTTATATGATTTGTTTTCTACCCTACAGATGTGAAAAAAGAAAATAAAGATATTGCACAGATAGATATGAACACACAAATTACTAAAGTTGATAAAAAAAGTTTTTGAAATCTAAATAATATCTGAACATTGGAAAGTACAAAACCTTGAGTTTGATGAGATACTATGATACAGTCTGATAGTATGAGAGAAAATTCTCAAGAAATTATATGACTTTGATGATGAATAACAAAAGACCAACCAAGCAATACTAGTATGATACATAACCCTGCCTTTTCTTACAAGTATGTTGGAAAAAAGATAAACATACCAGAAAGTATGATGGTGTATAAACAACAAGAAGATGAAAATTTTATAAAAGATACTAGTAATATACTTAAACATTTTTCTATAAGCAATATAGATATATCTAAGTTTGAAAAACTGCAAGTTACATCTTTAACTTTACAAGAAGATATAGAAAATGGTTATAAGATAAATATAAATCCAAAAAGATGAGAAATCCGCCTTATGCCTTGAGATAATTGGGATTTTGAACATAGTAGAAATTTTAGTATAGAAGATATCCCAGATGATAATACAATAATAACAAAAGCACAAAACTTTTTGAAAAAATATTGAATAAATGTAGATGGTTATGAAAATATGCAAATTAATAAAGAATGGAAAAAACACTATGAAAGCTCTGAAGATAAAGAAAACTTTTATATACCTAGAAATATCCAAGTTATACTACCTATAATGATAGAAAACTTCAAAGTATATAACTTATGATGAAATGTAGAATGATTAAATATATCTTATGATATTAAAAAAAATAAGGTATCAAGCTTTGGTCCTTTATCAAAACTTAACCTAATAGCTTCAAATTACCCAACAAATCAGGATGTAAATAAAATAGTTAAAAATTATAGAAAAGAAGGCAATAATATCTTAAAACTGGATAATGCTAGGTTAGTATATGTAAAAATGTACAAATATGAAAATAATCAATCAAATATATATTATGTACCTGCTATATTATCTAATGTACAAGAAAATAAAAACATTGACTATCATCCTGAAAATATTATAATACCTATCATTGAAGATTTTAAAAAGTAAGAAAATTAAAAAATTAACTTTTTATGATTTAAGTTTACTGATCTATAACTTCAAAAACTCACATCATTCAATTATCTTCATGCTCAAGTATATGACAATGATACATATATTTTCATGTATAATCTTTAAATTGCATTATAACTTTAACCTCCTCTCATACTTCTAAAAATACAGTATCCTTCCATCACCTTTCATTTTTGGGAGGTTTTTTTCAATTTCTTTCAATTATTTGAAATTGTACATCATGGATATGAAAAGAATGAGGCACATTCATTCACATAGATCTTTGATTTTTTATAGTCCAAATTTCAGTACTATTTAGATCAACATATTCATCAACTCTATTTATATCCATATTTTTTCAGTTTATTGTCAATATTTTTCATCTCATTCATCTTTCCATTGTTTTCATTGTAAAATTTCTATTTTTTACATTATTTTGATCAATTTTTTTAATATCAACAAGCTTATCTGGTATATTAAAATCATTATTAGACTTTTGAGTTACCCTAAATTCCATAATATCAAAATTATTTCAATTATAATTACTTGAAAGCAATATACTTTCTCATATATTAAAAGAAGAAAAATCAACAAGAATTTCTGCTCTTTCTCAAGGAGACAATTTTAAATTATTAAGTTTGACTGGCTTTTGCAAAAATCAACCATCTGAAGCTATTTGATAAAATGGCATACTATTTTTAAAGTTAAAATTATATACTCTAGCATTTGATCAATTTAACAATCTAAGCCTAACAACTCAAGAAGGTACGTTTTTATAGTTTTTAATTCATCAGTTTACAAAAATATTATTTCATTGAATTCAATGTATTATAGTATGCATATGTTTTGAATATATGAATTGTCAATTATTTCATACATATCTATCTTGAACTATAATAGGAATATCATTTACTCAATATTCTTTAGGTATATTCAATGCTTTAGATTTTTCATCTTCTATAATAAACATTCATGCAAGTCAATTATATGCTTGTTCAGCAGTTTTTCACATAAGATGAGGATGATACCACAAAGTTGCTGCTGGTTGATCTATCTTCCAATTAGGATTATATACATCACCTTCTTTTATAGGTTGAAACACTCATCAATCATACTTTGCAGGTATATGCATACCATGCCAATGAACTGTTGTTTTTTCTTCTAAATTATTTTTAATATTAAAATCTACATTATCTCATTTATTTACTTTTATAGTAGGTCATAAAAAAGATCAATTATATCAAAGAGTTTTAGTTTTATATCAAGAAAAAATCTCTGTATAAGAACTATTTATATCCAAATTAAATTTAAGTTTTCAATCTTCCAAATATCATGTTAATAAGTTAGGAATATTTAATTTATTTTTGTATTTACTTTCTATAAAATTATTTTCATAATTATTATTAACTATTTTATTAGTTTCTTCTAAATTTAAATTAGAATTTGTATTTTGAAAAAAATAAAAAGATAATCACAGTAAAGAGGATAAAATAATAAATCCTATAACATATTTCATAACTATTTTTTAATATAATAAATGTTATGAATAATATATATTTAAATTAAAAAATTATTAAAAACTTATGATTTAAGTTTATTTTTCTTTTTTCTATACATAAAGTATGCTAATATAATTGCTAATAATAATATTATTCAATAATACATATAATTATCATTTCAATTTTCTTCTTCTACTTGATTATCCTTAGGTGATATTTGTTGAGTTTCTTCTTCATTAGTAGTTTTTGATATTATAGTTTCATCCTCTTGGTTGTTTTTATTATCTTCTGTCATATTATCACTAGATGTTTTAGAATCTTCTCAATTTTTTTCTTTATCAGTATCATTTTCTAGTAAATTATCTTCTTCATTAGTAGTTTTACTTTCATTATTATTAGTTTCTTCAGTATTACTTTCATTATTAGTTTCTTGATTATCAAAATTAGCATCAGTATTTTGTTCAACTGCTTTATTATCTATACTATCTTCTTGCATATTTTCAGGAAATCAACCAGCAAGGCTATAACCTAGAAAAGAAGATATTAAAAGAAAAGTTAATAATTGTTTCATTTTTAAATTTTGTTAATTATAAATTAATAATTTTAGATATAATCTATTTTTATTTTTTTTCAAGCTCTTTATAAAAAATGTCACAAATTATATTTGACATAGTAATATAAAATAATAGTATAAAACTAAATTTATATTCTAAAAAAATACTATGAAAAAGATAATAATATTAATAATAAGTAGTTTACTAATATCTAGCTCTTTTTCTATCTATATAGAATGAGAAAATAGTGATAAAAATACAAATTGAAATATGCAAATTACAACAACTGATATGACAATAAGTCCTTATGAATTAACAAAAGAAGAAAAGCTAAATTGATGTAAAAGCTATTTTGATGGTTGCAATACTTGTATGGTTGAAAACTGAGAAATTAATGCATGTACAGAAATGTATTGTGAAAGCTATAAAGAACCAACTTGTAAAGAGTATGAGATCACAGACAATATGCAAAACCTACTAGACCATATAAATGGTGAAATTATGTATATATGATGAAGTAGATATTTTGATGAGTCTATGTGAAAAAATGATATAGATCTTATGATAAAAGATATTAAAAATTATACAAAACTACTAAAAGTTGATAGTCTTGATGAAGAAACTAAAGAAAAAATTGAAAAAGAAATGGAAAGGTTGAAAAATATTGTTGATAATAACAATGAAGAATGAAAAATGTGTTGATGAATATGATGATTTACTTGTGCAGATTGATATAAATGTGTTATGAAAGAAAATTATCCAGATGCAAGTTGAGTATGTGTAAAAGAAGATATTCAAATATCAAATCCTGCAAGTATTAGATGTGATGAACTTTGATGAGAAAACTATAATATAGAAGGTAAGAATTGACAAGTATGAGTATGTAAATTTGAAAATTGAAAAATATGTTGAGCTTGGGAAGTTTTTAACTGACAATGTAGCAAAAACTTTACTATAGATCAAAAAAGAAAACAAAATGAAGTATATAATGTATTTGAAAAACATTTTAATAATAAAACTTCTATACTTTCTAAACAAATAGCCCTTTCTTATAAAATATATGAAAAGGTAGAAAAATTAACTAATGTAGATAATATAGATCTTAGAACACACAAACTTATAATAAACTACATAAAAAAACCACTTGAAAATTATATTAAATCAAACTTAAAAAATTATTTTAATGAAAATATAGATGATATAACAAGCAAAGATCCTGTACTTGGTTGAAGTTGGTATATAACAGATATTGAATGGATAGATATAAAAAAAGCAAAAATATACTATGAAGATGGTCATATTGTTTGAGAAAACACACTTTTATTAAAGAAAGAAGATAATAAATTAAAAGTTGAAATCATTAATTAATTATTAATAATTACAAATACAGATAGATTTAGAATTTATAAAATCAAAAATTAACCTTTTTTTAAGAAAATATATTATTATAAACAAATTTTATTAAACTTTTTTGAAAAAGTGAATGATAGATAAAAACCTTATAGACAGTTTATTAAATAAAAAGCACTGAGCTTTTAACATATTCTACAATGAAATTGTAGATGCTTTTTTTTCATATTTAAAATCAAATTTTTTTCTTTCTGACACAGAAATAAATGATATAATAGCAAATACATTTGTTAAAATATGGAATAAAATTGACATGTTTAATCAAGAAAAATGAGATTTTGTTGCTTGGTCATGGACAATACTTAGAAATACAACAAAAGATTACTTTAAAAAGAAAAAGGAGTATTCATTTACTGACTTTGAAAAAGAATGAAATGAATGATCAAAAATAACAATAGAAGAAACAGTAGAATCTAAAGAGAATATTATAGAAACTATAGAATGAGACTATAAATTTGATGAGATTAAAAAAGCTATGGATCATCTAAAATGAAATGAAAAAGAGATACTTTTTTTAAGGTTTACTGAAAATAGAAGTTTTAAGGAAATAGCTATTATAATGCAAGAAAATGAAACAAATATAAGAGTAAAAACTCATAGAATTATTACTAAATTAAAAAATAAATTAAAAAAATTGTAACATTTTTAAAATAAAATCGTATTATAGAGTAAGAGAATAATTTGCAATAAAATAATTTTTATCTATATAACATCAAAAACCATGAAGTTTGAGGAATATATGAGACAACAAAACTCAAAGATGAAAGAAGAAGACAAGCTTCTGGTTTTTGGTGAAATTAAAAACAGAATCCAAAGACAAAGTATATTTTCAAAAATTTCTTTTTATACAAAAGTTTCAGTTTATAGTTTATTGGTATTTTTTGTAATTTTTGGTATGTTTATACAAACTAATAACAAACAAGGTGGAAACTTAACTATAGATAATGGCGCAAATACAGTTAATGCTGATTATATATGAAAAGTTGTTAAATCTAAGTGAGAATTTGAAATTATAAATAATAAAAGTGATGAACTTATTAAAAAATGAGATATTGTCTCACTTTCAAAAAAATCAAATATAACTTTAAAAGTAAGTGAGTGAATAATACTTTATCTTGTATGACCTGCTAAATTAAAGCTTGATTATTATATAGATTCTGATGATAAAAAAATATATACTTTAAATATGCTTGATTGAAACTATTTAACAGTAAAATCAAATTCTATAAATTGAAATATAATACTAAAATCAGACCTTATAGATATAGAATCTAATAATAAACTTATAGACCTAAAGTATGAAAAAAAGTGAAATGCAATGATAGTTGAAAATAATGGTTGAAATGTGGTTATTAAAAATGATGATAGTATATATTCATTAAAAAAGGAAGAAAAATTAATACTTTGAGATGATAATATAAAAACTATAAAAGATATTTTAAAAGATGATTATAGAAAATATAGTATAGATAATGAAACTTGAGAAGTTAAAATTATATTGAAATCTAAAACAATAACTCAGCTTGATAATATTCTTGAAAAGAAAAATACTATAATAGCCGTTTGAAGATATGTTCTGTGAAAAACAAATAAAGATAATATTTGGACAAAAGAATGAAAAGAACAACTTATAAAAACAATAGATAACACTTATAATATACTTAACATAACTATTCCAAGACTTTTGAGTAATAAAATTGAATCTAAAGACATAGATATAAAAGATCTTCAAAATCTTGTAGATAATCTTATCAATGAGATGAATAAAAATTATATTTTACTTGATCAATATGTAAATAGACTAAAAGTAATATTATCTTACTTAGTAATTGTAGATAAAATGACAATCAAAGAGTGAACAAATTTTGAAAACCTGTCTTCACTTGTTAATAATCTTAATATTGACAAAAAATATAAAGAAATGCTTTTAAAATTTTAATATAAAAAATACACTAAAATAAATGAAAAAGATAGTTTTAATATTTGCAATATTTATTGCATTACCAGTATATTGAAATACAGATTGAGAAAAAATAGAAGAATTTAAAAGAACAAATTTAATTCCATTTATTGAAAGATATATATTTGATGAATTAAAAGATATAAGACTATCTGTAGAAAGATTAAAAGTAGAAATGACTGAAAAAATAACAAATAAAGAGCTTAAACTTGCAAGTGAAGCAATGAATTATTCAGTAAACACGACAACATACTTTTTTTATATAATAACATGAGTTTGAGTTCTTTTAAGTATAATATGATGGACATCAATAAAAGAACTAAAATGAAGTGTAAAAAATCTAGCAGATAAGGAAGTAAATAAACTTGCAAAAAAATATGAGAAAAGACTTACTGATATAGAAGATGATTTAAGATGAAAAACTCAAAAAATACTATTAAATCAACAAGAGATTGAGAAAACACAACAAATTAGCTATCTTTGGTGGCAAGCTGAAAATGAAAGAGACAATCAATCAAAGCTTAATATATACAATCAAATATTAACTATTGATCCACAAGCATGAGACTCATACCTTAAAAAAGCTGAAATAAATTTACAAATTTGAAATTTTCAAGAATCTGTAAATAATGCTTCGCAAGCTATAAATATACTTTGAGACTCTTCAACTGCATATTATTATAGAGCATGAGCTTTTATACAAATGTGAAAAAAAGATGAAGCACTAGATGACCTTAAAAGTGCTATACAATTAAGTGATAATCTAATAGATACAATTAAAAATGACAAAGTATTTGATGAACTTAAAAAAAATAAAGAATTCAAAAAAATAATATCTTAAAAAATGATTGATATAAAAAAATATTTAGTTATCTTAAACTTACTTTAATAGGTAAGTTTTTTTTATGTATTATTTAATAGCTTTTATAGAATGATTTAGTACTCTTGCAGTTGAAGTTATAGCCATAAGACTTGCAAGTTGAGTTATATGAGGTAATATAGTTTCAACCTCTATTTTTCTTTGAGTTATATTGCTTGCACTTTCATTATGATATGTACTTTGATGAAAATTATCTAATATAGATAAAAATAAGTTAAAATATATATTTGCTATATGACTTTTTCTTTGATGAATATATTATATATTATTTAGTTTTCTTTTTGAAAAACAACTTTTAACTACACTTTTACAAACAACTTGAAACTATATCATAACAGTTTTCTTAGTTTCTTTTTTATTATTTTTTATACCTGTAATTTTAGTAAGTATATCAGTTCCCATATTAACACAACTTTTAAAAACAAAAAATAAATGAGAAGCTTCTTGAAAGATATTATTTTTTTCTACAGTTTGATCTTTTCTTTGAAGTGTTATTACAAGTATAGTATTTTTCCCTATTTTATGAGTGCATCTTACTTCTATACTTGTTTGAGAAATGTTAATTATAATATCTTCTATATATATTTTTAAATACAATAAACTAATAGCATTAATTTTCATAATCTTTTGAATTATAGCTTGAATAGTTAATTATAGTTTTAAAAATAATAATTCTAATATAGTTTATGAATATGACAGTAGCTATCAAAATATAAAAGTTGCTAACTGAATAATTAGTTGAGAAAGGGTAAATTTATTTTTATCAAATGATAAATTCTATTCTTGAATATATGAAAAAGATAAAAAAGTTGCATTTGGATACTTAAAAGAAGCTGTAAATTTAACTAAAACAACAAAACCATCAAACATACTTGTTTTAGGAACAGCCTGATTTGCCTACCCTTACAATGTAAGCAAATTTGATTATACAAGTAAAATAGATGCTGTTGATATAGATCCAAGTGTAAAATATATAGCTGAAAAACATTTTTTAAAAACATCTATACCTAAAAAAGTAAATTTCCATCCTATACCTTCAAGGTTATTTTTAGAACAAAGTAAAAGTAAATATGATTTAATTTTTTTAGATGCTTTTTTATGATTGTCTATACCTCACCAACTTACAACAGTTGAATTTTTTGAACAACTTAAAAGGAATTGAAAAACTATTATAATAAACATAATATTGGATGAAAACCTAGATAGTTCTTTTTCTGAAAAGTTTATATCAACATTAGATAATGTTTTTCCAAATATATATTATAAAAAAATATGAAACTGAAAAATAGGTAATTTTATATTAACAAATAATAAATTTGAATGATATACAAAAATAATTAAAAATAAAAATATATATAAGGACAATAAACAAACAACTGAAATTGATTTTATAAAAATGTACTATTTAAGTAATAAAAAAAACTATGAATAAAAAACTACTATCTTATATAAATAAACGGAAAGAACTTATAGAAATAGAAAGGAAGGAAGAGAAAAAGTTTCACCTTGAAGAAATATACAATCTTTGAAAAAATAGGGAGAAAGTTAAAAGAACTGTATGCAATCTTCAATGAAAACAAATTAAAAGTTATGATGATATAGCTTTGATAAAATTTTGAAAAAAGAAAGATTTTAAAACAAATATTAAAGAAGGTGATATTGTATGTATATTACCAGATTTTGTATATAAGAAAAAAGATTTTAAAAGTTTTGAAAAAGAGTTAGAAAAATTACCTATATGAAATGTAGAATATGTATGAAAACAGTTTATAAATGTGTATGTAGAAAAACCTATCCCAGATTGGGTATGAAAAAAGCAAGTTGATATAAGTTTATTTATAAATGATATTACTTTTAAAAGACAACAAGATGCTTTGGATAGATTATGAAAGAAAAAAGATTTTGACCATATCAAAGATGTGCTGTTTTGAAAACAGCTTCATAAAGAAAAAAAACAAGAGTTAGACAACTTAGACACTTTGTCAGAACTTTTAGTCAAGTACAATGAGTATCAAGTTGATTTTATAGAAAAAAGCCTTACATTTAAAGATTTTCTTATACTTCATGGACCTTTTTGAACTTGAAAGACTACAACTTTGATATGAGTTTTAAAACAATTATATGAAAAAAAAGAAAATATTATAGTATCTGCAGATTCAAACATAGCAGTTGATAATATACTTGAAAGTTTAGTTAAAAAAGAATCAATACCATATAAAAATATAGTAAGGATATGACCATTTACAAAACTTATAGACAAAAAACTTTGGAAATATAGCATATATAACCAACTAGAAGAACACAAAGATTATCAAGAAGTTAGACATATAGAACAACAGATACAAAAATTACAAAAAGAAAAAGAACAATTTACAAAGCCACAACCATCTACAAGAAGAGGTTTGACAAATGAACAGATACACAATCTAGCTTGAACTGAGCAAAGTTATAGATGAATAAAAAACAAACTTTTAAAGTCTATGTCTTTATACATAAAACATCAAGAACAGATAAAATCACTTATAGATGAAAAAGAAACAATAAAAGATGATATAAAAAAAGATATTATTGAAAATGCAAGTATTATTATATGTACAAATTCTATGATTTTTTCAAATATGTTAAAAGAACATAATTTTGATACTGCTATTATAGATGAATGATCTCAAGCTACTGTTCCATCAACACTTTTAAGTATAGTAAATGCAAAGAAGTTTATAATTGCCTGAGACCATAGACAACTTCCTCCTACTGTACTTAGCAAACAAGCAAAAGAACTTGAACATAGTTTATTTGAACAGCTTGTAAAAAATTATGAAGATGATGAGTTTAGATACAATCTTTTATGAACTCAATATCGTATGAACAAAACTCTTATGCAATTTCCAAATAAGATGTTCTATAAATGAAAGATACAAGCTGAATTTGAAAATATAAAACTTAAAGATCTAGTTTGAGAAAAAACTTGAAGATATTTAAACACAAATGAATGTCTATACTTTTTTAATACAAAAGGTGAACAAAATCTAGAGAAAAATAGTAAAAGTTTATACAACCTTGAAGAGATAGAAAAGGTTAAAGAACTTGTACAAGAACTACAAAACTTTGGAATAGATGATATAGGGATTATCTCTCCTTACTCTGAGCAGGTAAATAAACTTAAAAAAGAAATTGATGATGTTGATATAAATACTATAGATGGATTTCAATGAATGGAAAAAGAAGTTATTATAATATCTTGGGTGAGAACTGAAGGTATATGATTTTTAGAAGATGAAAGAAGGTTCAACGTAGCTATCACAAGAACAAAAAGAATGCTTATAAATATATGAGATAGTAAAAATCTTGAACAAAAACAACTTTTCAAAGAATACACAAACTATATTAAATGAAATTGAAAGTTTATAGGGTAATTTTTGACAAAAAAAACTTTAAATTTATAATAAAATAAACTATATAAATAAAAACAAAAGAATGAGTTTTGAAAAAACATATAAAAATTTAGATGAAAAACAAGAAAAATTGCAATCTAATGAAACTTTATCTGAAAAGGAAAAAGATAAAGTTCTTTTATTAATTTCAAAAACTGAAGATATACTAGATGATATAAAATTAAATGAAATAGAAAATGAAAAAGTTAAAAAGAATTTTTTAAGCTATTACAAAGTGCTTAATAATAATATAGATTTACTTTTAGATGATAACAAACAAAATAATAATATTGATTGATTAGAAAAATCTTTTGATACATTTGCAAATAGTTTTTCAGTATATGCAAATAAGTATGATTGATTTTTAAATGAATCTATATGATTCACTCTTTGAGTAAAAGAATGAATTAAAGATGTTTGAATATATGTAAAAGAAGAAATTGAAGCTTTAATCGAGTTTTTTTCAGATATAGAAAATTTAAAAAAAATACCAGATATAATAGAACATATATTTAATAATTTTGAACAAATAGCATCTAAAATGTCAGATGAGGTTAAGCTATTTTTTGAAGAAATAATAACTAATTTTCAATCTTTAAATAAATTAAAAGAAAAAGATCAAATATCAGAAAAATTATATACTTTTAAAAATACAAATATATCTATAATAGCTATATGACTTATAGCATATGAGTTTTTGCCATTATCTAAATTAAAAACTATTAAAACAGTAGAAGAATTAGACAACATTATGTTTGAAAGCATAAAAAAATGAAATAAAAAGGTAAAAATTGATGATTGAGTTGATAAAAAAATACTAAGTGATAAATTAGTAGAAAACTTTCCTTTAATATGAGTAAGTAGGCTAGAAAAATGAAATATTGTATATAATATGTCTTTTTGAGGTATAAAAGATATAAATGATAGGTATTGACAAAAAGTAACAGATGAAGTTATAGATTTAATAAAAGATAAAATAAGAAATTGAAGAAATAAATGAGATAGAATAGTAAGAGATAACTACAAACACATTACCTTCATAACAAACAAAGAATTAACAACAATACTTTGAAATAAAAAATGAGAACTAATAAAACAAGTTTTAGAAGAAAATAGAAATCATCTTATATCTAAAGTAAATTGAGATTATGATTTATTTGAAAAAAAAGTAATAAATTCTTTATATTTGTGAATATGAAAATCTAAAGTAAAATGATGAACTGATAAAGATAGACTAAATGCATTCTATGAGGCTGAAATATCTTCAAGACACTGACAAAATGAAACTGTAAAGTGAATTGAATTTAGTAAGGAAAATATAAAAGAAATATCACATAATATATTAAAAATAGAGTCAAATATTATAGAAAAATATAAACACAAAGAAGTTACAATAGATTGAAAAAAATACAAGACAATTATTGAGAGTTTAGATTGAGAAAATACAATAAACCCTATACTTTTAAGATATGCAAGAAAAGGAAAAAAAATAAAGAATTTAAATTGAAATGAAATACCTGAATTAAATAATGAATTAAATAAATACATAGAAAATTTAAACAATTGATTTGACTTTATATCACCTTATACATCATTTGATAATGATATGAAAATTGCAAGAAAAATAGATAGGGAAATAAAAGATTGAAATATAAATATACAACACTTTGTAAATACATATAAATGAACATTATCTAAATGATTTTTTGAAAGATTTGTAAATTGAAAAAAGTGAAGCTTATATTTCATTGACATAAAAGATATGTGAATAATGAACCTTATGGATTTTCGTAAAATAGCAAAGGAGGTGAATGAAAAGTGAATAGAAAATATAGATTTAACTTCATCATGAAAAGCTGTAACAGAAAGTTTTATAGAATTTGTAGATAAGTTAAAAAAAGAACATAAAAATGTGAAAGTAGCAATTTGATGAGATGAAATATATATATATGATGAAAGCAAAATAGACATATGAGATGATATATCCTTAACACTAAAGCAACAATGATTAAAATGAAGATTAACTATGCATCATGGTGATATAACAAATAAAACAATAGAAATGTTAGATAAAAATACCTTTATAATTAAAAAATTTGAAAAAGAAGTTGAAAGTTTATTTAAAGACACACCAAATATAAAACTAACAAATCATATTGATATTGAAGATACAGAAAAACTTAATATAATATTAGATGATAATTATATAAAATTATTAAAAAATTGAGAAAAGCAAATAGTATGAACAGTAAATTGAAAAAAAATACAAGCAAAAATGAATAACAATCTTATCAGATTAACTATTTTATAAATAATGAAAAAAATATGGAAAAACTAGAAGAAAATAATATAGAAAATTTACTTTCTAATAAATGAGTACAAATAATTGTAAATAGTATAATAAAATGAAGCTTCAATTCTCATTTATGATTATTCACAAAAAATAAAAAAATAGATAAAGAGTTTATGGAGAATTTTATAATATGGTTATATAATTGACTAAATGAAAGCTGAAATTTTTTATATAACATAAAAGATATTGAAAAGTGAAATTTTAGTAAAACAAAATTAATAGAAAATATAAAGGATAATTTAAATATGTTAAGCAAACCTATTGAAAAATTAGACAAAAAAGAAAAAATGAATATAAGAAATGAGTTTAATACATATATAGTAAACAAAATAGACAAAATAGAATGTTTTGAAACTAAAACAAACCTTATGAAATTGTTTGCAAATTAATTTGTATACTGAGAATTAAAATTTATATTATAAGTCAAATTTTATATTATAATTTTATTATATGTTTGATAAAAACTGATTTTATTATAAAAATACAACTTGAAAAGATAGTTATAATCTAGATATTTGAATGAGCACAAACTTACATATTGAAAATAATGAATATATAGTTTTTCATAAAAGAAATTTTAAAAAAATACAAGCAAGTAAGTTGCAAGAAAATATGCAAGTTATAACAAAATCTAAAGAACTAGATAATTTTAAACTGGATGAAAAGTTTTTTAAATATGCTCTAACTTATTATCAAAGACAAGAAAAAAAAGCTTATTTAAAAGGTTTTAGGCTAGAAGAAAAGGAAATTTATAAAAATTTATTCAAAAGTTTTAATTTAGATTTGAAATTTATAGAATACCTTGAAGTTATATGAGATTATCAAAATATTGAAACTATACAAGAAGATTTTAGAACTGTAAATATAGAACAATCTTTAAGTTTCTTACTTGGTCTAGCTAGTGTGTATGGTGAATGGAACTTAGTTGAAGAAGATGATGATGTTTTTTTATGAAACATACTTGTTAAATTCCCTTTTGACAATAGAGTTTGAGAATATCATGATATTATTATAAAACTTGAAGATATATTAGCAGATAATCATTTTTATAATAATATAAACTTTACAAAAAAACAAGAATTTATAATAAACATAAAAGACAAAGATATACTTTCTATGTTTTGAAAAACTATTTCAAATTGAAAATTAAAAGACTTTTTTGAAACTCAAGAACCTATAAAACCATTTTTTGATAAAAACATAGAAAGACTTTCAAGGCAATTAGACCAAGATCTTAGGATAAAATTAGATGATTTTAAATTAACTGAAATTAAAGGGATTAGTTTAGAATTCTAAAACATAATTTAAAGGTCATAGATTTACAGATCAAACTTTCATACTTGCTCCAAATTCTCAAGTTTTTACTTTTATATTATTTTCTAAAAGCTTGTTAGTGATTTGCTTAAATATATTTTTTGAAAATCAAAAAGATCAAGCATTATTAAAATCGATTTTATTTCATTTTTTATTTTCTCAACATACTGTAAAGTTTGGTATCAAAAGTATCTCAAGGTTTTCTTTGTCTATACTTGTTGAGATTTTTCAGTTTTTTTCTATAATTTGCAACTTAGACAATCTTTCTACAACTTTGTCTATCTTTTTGTCTAATTTTTGTTTTTCAAGATTTTCATCTTCTTGAGAAATACAAATATATACTAAAAGTCATTTTCATATCTGTCTTTTTTCTTTTATATCTAAAACTTCAACATAAGCACTTTCAACTGATGATATTATTAGTTTCATTTTTCTTGTATTCGGATAAATCAATTTTCTTCAGCTTGTTTATAATCACAAAAAAGTTTTTCTCAAGTTTTATTTACCTTTACTCTAGCATAATAGCTATCTGCTGGTAGATAATAGTATTTTTCTCAATTTGAAGTTATGTTTCATTTTATATTACATTCATTTTTAATAGACTGTCTAAGTTGTTGATCTTTTATAAAACAAGATTTTGACCATAATCAAAGTTTATCTTTTATGTTTTTTTCTTCTATATTCTCATATTGTTCTTTATAAGAAAAAGGTGCATACTTATATACTTTTGCATATCAATTGTCTAATAAATACAGACCAAAAGGTACTTGCTGATCTCATGAACTTATCATAGCATACCTTAACTTTCTTCCATAAGTTCATTCATCTTTTGAAAGTTTATCTCCACAAAAAAGTATTTTCTTTCAACTAAGTTTTTCATTTGCCATTTCCTTACCTTCTTGTGCACAACCATAAAACTTATGTTCTTGTAAACCATATTCTTCATTGTAAAACTCTGGTGTATCTATTCACAAAAGCCTAACTCTTCAAAGATTGCTAGCTAATACTGTATCACCATCATAAACTTTTTCTACATAATCATATTCACATAATGATGGTACATCTTCTTTAACTTCTTCATAAGAAAATATGATAAATAATATTAAAAAAAATATAAACATACTTGATATTAAAAATATATACTTTCTCATTAAATTAAAATATAATCTAAATTTAAAAATAATATAATAATAAAACAAAACACATCAATACAAATTATATTGAAAATAAGTAAAATATAAGTATTTTTAATGTAGTTTATTATTAATAACATAAAAAATGCAAAAAATAATATTAATTATACTTTCAATCTTAATAATAACTTGATGCAATCAAAAAGAACCTATGAATGATAAGAATCCTATAAATACTTGAAATATCATAACTTGAGAACAAACTAATCTAACTTGAGATATTGAAAACTTAACTTGAGAAAATATTATTGTTAAAGAAAATCAAGAAAATGTTGATGAAGTTATGAAAGTTGTAGATGAGTTATTGAACGAATAGTTTTAAAAACTTTTCTAGATTGCCTTGCTTTCAATAACATAAGAAGAATAATAATTATTATCTCAATCAAGACCAAGAGTCTCTTGCTACTTGTAACTTTAAAATTTTAACTATTCCATAATGTTTTATATAATTTCATTTATTTTTTGAATTATATTTGGTTCTTTTACATCCGTTATAATACATAGAGTCAAATCTTGAAAAAAAGGCATGTTTTTATGAAGAAGTAAGTGCCCACATTGTGATAATACTCTTTCTTGGAAAGACTTATTTCCTATATTTTCTTATATATTTTTAAAATGAAAATGTAGATATTGTAAAGAAAAAGTATCTTTAGTATATCCTTTATTAGAACTTACAACAGGTTTAGTATTTGTTTTTATAACATATTTACTTTTATGAACTTGAGATTTTCTAGTTTGAATTGAAAACATTGATATGCTCCTTTATGCTTGGCTAGTATGAGTTATAATAGTTGCAATAGCTTTTTATGATATACTTTTTTATGAGATATCTTTTATACTTGCTAGCATACTTGCAATACTGCTTTTACTACCTCAAGTTTTTTGATATATATGAGATATAAAACTTGCTATATTGTTTGCTATTATAGGTTTCATAGTATTTTTAGCTATATCTTACATACGGGAGAAAGTAAGAAAAATAGAATGACTTTGAGGTTGAGATGCTATAGGAGCAGCTTTAATATGATTATTAACTCCTATTTTAATAAACTTACTTAATCTTGAAACTTATAATTCAGGTTTAGTTTTATATGTTATATTACTTTTATGATTTTTAACAGCTTGATTTTTAAGTATTTTTTGGTTATTATCTTGAAAAATATTAAATACTAAAGCTATGCTTCCATTTTTACCATTTATGTTCATAGCTATAGTAGTTTTTGTATTTTTTTGAACATATATTTTAGATTTTATAATGCCCTAGATGATACTTGATTGATATATTGTAAGTAATGCCTTAGATAATTATACACAAAGAAAAATTGAAAATAATAAAGATTTTTATAATTGAAAATATATAGCTTTTGTACTTTTTGAAGAAAATGCATCTTCAAGAGCTTATATAAAGATGAAACAAAAAAAGGCTAAACAATTTTGAATAGAAACTAAAGTTATAGAACAAGTTGAACTATCTTCAGAACAAAAAGCTAGTTGAGTTATAGAACTTTTAAACAATGATGAAGATTGTATTTGAATACTTGTCCAACTCCCTATAAATGATAATTTAAAACCATATCAAGGAAAGATACTTTCAAAAATACATCCTAAAAAAGATATAGATGGGTTATGATGAATATTATTTTGACTTGCTCAGATAGAATCTATTAACTTTCTTCCAGCTACACCAAGAGCCATATTTGAGATATTGAATTTTTATAAAATACCTGTTGCTTGAGAAAATATAACTATCATATGACAAAGTAATCTTATATGAAAACCAACTGCAACAGAATCTATGAGACAGCAAGCAACAGTTTTCAGTTTTAATCAGTTTTCTAAAAAAGAAGATATAAAACAAGCTTGTAAAAACTCAAGTATTATCATATCTGCAACTTGAAATTTACATATGATAGATGAAACTTATTTAGATAATAAAAAAATGCAAATTCTCATAGATGTATGATGGGGAAAAAAAGATAATAAACCTACTTGAGATTTTAACTTTGAAGATATTAATACTAAAAAACATATGTATACCCCTGTTCCATGAGGTGTTTGACCTGTTACAGTTTCAAGCATATTTGCAAACTTAGTAGATTTACAAGAAATTGTATAAAAAAACTTGAAAAATAAAAAATATTATATAATATTCATTACATATATTTATATATATTAATTAAAAACTATGATTAAAAAATTATTATTATTAGTTGTTACTACTATGATAGCACTTGGTTCTTTTATATTACCTGCTAGTGGTCTTGCTGCTTGATTTGGTGATCAAAGATGAAGCAATATATGAGTATCTTGAGCTGATGTTGGTGGCCAATGAAATGAAGGTTTCATATGATTTGTAGAATCTGCTGTAAACTGGATACTTTGATTATTAGCTTTGATTACAATTATAATACTTATATGGGGTTGATTTCAAATGATTACAGCTGCTTGAGATGATGGTAAGTATAAAAAATGATTTACTATTGTAAAACAAGCTGTTATATGACTTATACTTATATGAGCTTCTGCTTTAATAGTAAACCTAGTATTTAGTTTTATGACTACAAATACTACACAATGAGGTACTGCAATGATAGAAGCAATATCTACATTAGTATAATAGAAATTAAGAGTATGGCTTAGGTCATACTTTTTTTTATTGTCAAAAATAGAAATTTTCTTCTAATTCTTTATAAGAACTTATAATATTGTCATTTATCATATTTTCTAAAAAATTATTCTCATTATCTTTAAGTTTGACAATATCTATAAGCTTTCCTTCTTCAAACTTTGTATATATCATAAAATAAAGGTTTTTAACTTTCCTTATTCTTATAAAAAATCAACTTATATTTTCACTTAGTTCTATGGTTTGTTTTTCACTTATTCTATCTATCTTATAATATATATCCCTTAACATACTTGCATACTCAAAGTGTTGATCTTTGATAGCTTGATTTATTTTATCCAATATTATCTTACTTACAGGCTTTATATTTCAATTAAAAAATCTTTTTATTACTCTTATATTCTTTTCATACTCTTTTTTAAGGTTATCATAAGATTCTATACCTTTTGTATCAGGATTTTTTTTATTATATACACAATATCATTTACATAGCCCAAGTGTAAGGTCAGAACATAATTTTCATTGTCTAAACTGTGTTTGAGAGCAAGTTCTAAACTTAAATATATATCTTAAAAGTTGTAAAGTATTTTTAAGATCTTTTTTCCAAGGTTTTGGTCATATATAGAATCATTTTTTATCTTTAAACCTTGTAAATTCTATCTTTGGAAAAGTTTCATCTGTAATAAGTATATAAGTATAAGCATTATCTCACTTTAAAAGACAATTATAAGGAGGGTTATATTTTTTAACTAATTTTTCCTCAAGTATCAAAGCTTCTTCTTCAGTTCAAGCAAGAAAATATTCAAAATCATTTGCTTTTTTTACCATATCTTCTTTCCAAACTCAAATTCATGTCCTAAAATACGAACTCACCCTGTTTTTAAGATTCTTAGCTTTCCCAACGTATAGGACTTTTTTGTTCTTTTTAAATATATAAACTCATGGTTTTGAAGGTAAAGAAGAAGATATGTTTTGCATATATAATAGTTACAAGTTTAAAGTTACAAGTAGCAAGCTAGATAAAAAATTGTCATTTCGACCGGAGCCAAAGGCGTAGTGGAGAAATCTATTTAGTAGCAAGTTACAAGTTTAAAGTTCACCCTTGTGGAACATTCGGCTTTGCCGAATAATTTTGTTTTGCAAAATTGTTCCACAGGGTAAAAGTTACAAGAGATCTCTCGGCTTCGCTCGAGATGACAGAGGAGCTCTACTTTTGCAGGAATTAAAAAATGGTTATTTAAAGTCTTGCTACTAATCAAGCCACTCATATCATAGCTGCATTATCAGTTGAATATATATTTTTAGTTGGTGTATAGAAATTTTGTATGTTATATTTTCAAAGATTATCATCTATATATTGTTTTAGTCTTTTGTTTGCACTTACTCATCATACCAAAGCTATGTTTTCTATTCAAAAGTAATTTGCTGCTTTAAAAAGTTTTTTTCATAAAGTTTCTACTACTGCTTCTTGAAATTCATAAGCAACATCACAAACAGTTTGTTCATCAAGCTTTCAAGTTTCTTTTTTCAATTCTCATATCTTATAATTACATTGTGCTTTAAGCCCTGAAAATGAAAAGTTGAACTCATTTTTTTTAAGATATATCCTTGGAAAATCAAAATCCATTTTTTTTCAATTTGATGCTTTCTCTCATATCCATGCTCCACCAGGATAAGGTCATCACAAAAGTCTTGAAACTTTATCAAAAGCTTCTCATGCTGCATCATCTAGTGTAAATCATACATTTACTATTTTTTTATCACCTATGTAAGATACAAGTTCTTTATTATATTTTTGTCAAAAACTTTCAGTATAATCATCTAAGGTAGACAACTTTGTATCTTTGTCTAACAGTACATACAGGTCATTATGTCATCAAGATACAGTCATTACAAGCAATGGAGTTTTTATATCTTTTATATTCCTTTCACAAAGTATAGACAATATATGTCCATGTATATGATTTACTCAAAGTTCTTCTTTCCCTAGAAATTTTGATAAAGTATGAGCTAAAGTCTTTCCTACAAGCAAACTTCAAGGTAATCAAGGACAGCAAGTATAAGATATAAAATCAGTTTTTTCTATATATTCTTTCCCTATAGCTTTTAAAAGTTCTATAATCTTTTCTTCATGTAATCTACTTGCAAGTTCTGGGATCACTCATCAAAATTTTGTATGTTCTTTTATCTGAGAATGCAAAAGATTTTTTTCTATATTAAAATATCAATTTTCATAATTTACAATAGCAAGTGATGTATCATCACAAGAAGTTTCTATAGCTAGTGTTTTCATAATATCTATTATATAATTAAACTGTCTCTTTTATAATTAAACTATTATTTTTTTCAATTGTAAAAAATATAATTAATATTACTTTATATTTAAAGTATTAAAAAAGAAATAATGAAAAATATTTTGACTTTTTTAAATAAAAGTTTATACTGTAAACACTTTACTGTAAATAGTTTACAGTAAATGATTTATAGTATAAATATTACAATTATGAATTATAAATTTTCTTCTCTAAAACCTATATTGGATGTATTGGAAGTTCAAGAAAAGCTATGAGCTAGTGAAATAGCAAATAGAGTTTGAAAAAGTAGAGCTATAGTACATAAGTATCTAAATGAACTTGTAAAAAGGTGAGAAATTACAAAAACAGGTACTCCTCCTTATGTTAAGTATGAGAAAAAAATAAAAAATACAGAAAAACAAAAAAATATAAAAAATACGGATGATGTTTTAATAGATTTTGAAGATAAAAAAATACTTGATGAGGGATTTTATAAATTTTCTTCAGCCTGAGAGATACAAAAATGATTTGAATGATTTAAAAAATGGTGTTCAAAAAGAAATTTTGATATAGAAAACAAAAAAGATGATTTTATAAAAATATATAAACATATACAAAAACTACAAGATAGTTGTTGAAACATATCAGCAAAAAAGGATTTTTGAAAAAGGTTTGATAAAATTTATTTGGATAATGTGTATTATTCTGATCAATATACACGGATGGATTTTTGAAAATGAAAACTTGCAGAGATGGCTTTTTATGCAAAATCATCACAAAATAAAAAACTTATAAATGAAACATTGGATGAGGTTCTGTATAAGATAAAATGTACTATAAAAACTAATAATTATGATGCAATAGCAATAGTTCCTTGGAGTATCAACAGAAAAAATCAATTATTGAAAATATTGAAAGACAAACTAAAAGTTTTAGATTTACCTTTTGTTAATATCATAAAATATTATTCAAGCTGAATTATAGTTGCTCAAAAATCATTAAAAACAAGACAAGAAAGAATAGAAAATGCACAAAATACAATATTTGTAGATGATATGAAACATTATGATAAAGTTTTTTTAATAGATGATTTTGTAGGCTCAGGTTCAACTTTAAATGAAACAGCTAAAAAATTGAAAGAAAATTGAGTTAAAAAAATTGATTGATATGCTTTTGTAGGAAATTTAGATTTAAGTTATGAGGTGATAAATGAAATATAGAATATTCTACTATAAATACTTTACTATTTACAGTAAAAATATATTGAAAAAGGAATTAGAAAAAATAGTAATAAGTTAGATATTTTAGTTTTTTAATATGAAATTATGAAAAAAGTGTTATTATTGGTAGTTATGTTGTTTTCAGTTTTAACTGTAAGTTTTTGATATGATTTATCTAATTCAAAAGTAGAACAAATAAATAAAGTTTCTAAAATTCTTGTTAATAAAAATAGTGAAAATACTATAAAAAAGTATATAACTCAACTTGATGCAATTCATAATAACTATAATAATGAAAGACATAAAGCTATTATAAAATACTTATGAATTAAATTTAAAGAACATATAGAAAAAAAAGAATACTTTAAAGTAAATAGAATAGTAGATTGAGATACAATAGAATTAAAAAGGAATTGAAAAAAAATTAAAATTAGACTTATATGAGTAAATACACCTGAAACAAATGAAGAATATTGAGATATTGCTACAAATAAGTTAAGTGAAAAAATTTTATGAAAATATATATATTTTGATTATGATAATACTCAAACTCAAAAAGATATATTCTGAAGACACCTATGATATGTATACTTGGAAAAGTGAAAAATGATAAATAAATGGTTAATAGAAAATTGATATTGAAAAGAATATACTTATAAAATAGATTATAAATTTAAAGATGATTTTGAGAAGGCTCAGGAAAAAGCTAAAAATAATAATTTATGAGTTTGGAAAAATATTGAAGAAACAAACAATGAAGAAAACATTGAAACAGATAAAGACAATTATAAATATTATGTATCATCTCATCATACTTCTAAATATTATTATTGTGAAACAGATAAAGATTGGGAAAATCTATCAGAAAGCTATTTACAAGAATTTTCAAGTGAAAGTAAATTGTTAGAAAAATACCCTGATCATATTTTACATAAAGAATGTAAATAAATAACCCAACTCTTAAAACTTACCCTTTATTTTCAATGTTTTTTTATTATATTATAGTAGATTATTTAATATATAAATACATATTATGGAAATTAAAAAAGTATGAGAAAATATACAATTTTGAACAAAGGTATTTTTCTCTAAAGATGGAGAACTTAAAAAAGATGCTATAAACTTAATGGAACAGATACAACCTGCTATTAAAAAAGAAAATGAAAAAGAATTTGTTATAGACTATCCTGGTGAATATGAAAAATATAATATATATATCCAAGCTATGATAGGTAATACTGATAGACTAAACTTTTTTGTATTTGATAATGAAGATAATACATCTTTTGGTTTTATACAAGACCCTAGTATCCTAGAAAAAGTAGATCTAGCAAGATATCCTGAAAAATGGTTCTATACTGATGATGTTGTTGCAAATCAGATAGAAAGATTAGGTTTTGAATGAGAAACAGAGAAAATAGGATGAGAATCAAATGAAGAAGAATAATTTATAGATATAATACTTTACTTTGTCATCTCGAGCAAGGCCGAGAGATCTCTTTAATCTAACTTGCTACTTACAACTTGTAACTTGCTACTATTGATGAAGTAACTTGCAACTTTCCACTTTTAACTTGTAACTTAAATATTATATATGAAACTTTCAGTAGATAAATCTTCAAGATATGCTAAGATGAGAGCACACACATGAATTCATTTACTTTATGGTGCACTAGAAAAAGTAACTGGCAGAAGTGATATCAAACAAGCTGGTTCTTTTGTAGATGAAGATTATGGTAGATTGGATTTTAATGCTGATAAACCACTTTCAAACAAACAATTAAAACAGATAGAAGATATAGTAAATAATTACATAAAACAAGCTATAGATGTTGATATATTTGAATCTTCTATGGAAGAAGCTATTGAAAAATGAGCAAAGGCTTTTTTTGATGAAAAATATGGAGATAAAGTTAGAGTTATCAATATCCCTTGAGCTGATATACAACTTTGTGGATGAACACACATAAGCAATACTTCTTACATATGAGCTTTTAAGATAGAAACTCAAGAAGCTGTTGCAAGTTGAATCAAAAGAATAAGCATACTTACTTGACCAAAAGTTGCACTTAAAGCTATGGAACAAGAAAAATATATAGAAAACATAGCAGAAAGTATAGACTGTGCACCAGCACAGATACTACAAAAGTTAGAAAAAGTCCAAAAAGAAGCTAGTGCATACAAAAGTGAGCTTGAAAATATGAAAGAATCTATGATAGTTTGAAATCTTAAAAAACTAGAAAAATTAGATTGAAAATTTGATTATCAAATAGCTTTGGAAGATTTTGATGGTATAGATTTTAAAACACTTGTACAGAAAGTAAGATCAAACCTAGATTGAAACATACTTATATATGCACAACAATGAAATTTTGCTATCATAGCTACAGACTTTTCTGCTAAAGAATTTGCTCAAGAAAAAGGTCTTAAATGATGATGAAATGACAATATGGTTCAATGAAAAGATCCAAAAATATTGGAAATACTATAACCTTAAATCACTATTTTCAACTATAGTTCCTATATCATCCCAAGTAAGTTCTTGAATCCTTTTCCCTTCCATATCTTTTGTAATATAAAATTCCTTATCTTGTTTAGATAATATCTTATGTATCTTTCATAAAGTTTTTCTTTTATAAGCTGTAAGTATAGTAAGTAACATTTGAAATTTTTCAAAATCTATATGTTTATTTGCTCCTACATACTCAAACCTTACCAAACAACTATCAACTTTTGGAGCTGGTGTAAAATCTTCAGCTGGTACAGTTTGTAAATAAGTTATCTTATAATCATAGTTTAAAAGAAAGTATAACATTGATTTTTTGTTTGCATTGCTAGCTATTTTCTCTCAAACTTCTTTTTGTATCATAAAGATACCATATTGCACAATTTTTGTATTATCAGGATGTGTAAGTTTCCTAAAAATTGGTGAAGTTATATAATAAGGAAGATTTCAAAAAGCATTAAAATAGTCGGTTTGTATATAATCTTGCAAATTTGCAGATAAGAAATCTCACATATTTATATTTTCTTTTTTTACATACTCTTGTAAAAGTTCATAAAAAGTTTCATCTTTTTCAAAAAGTTGTAGATTTTCTATAAAATCAAGATGTTTTGTCAAAGCTCATTTTCAAGGTCCTATCTCAATATTTTCTAAATCAAGATTAGCATTTTCTTTGATATCTTCAACTATAAAATCTATAACTTCTTGGTTATTTAAAAAATTTTGTCAAAGGTAAGTAGACATGTTATATATTATATCATAAATTGTAGATTATAATACATATTTTATGTATAAAAAAAAGACTATTATTGTAAATAATCATTATTATATATTCTTGATTTTTATATATTTTTTACTATTGTTAATTTATAATTATATTTTATAATAAGTTCTTATAAAGAATAAAATCAAGGAATGATAGGGTTTCAAAGGGGAATAAATTTGATTTTTTCTTTATTTAAAGAGGGGGATAATATGGTGTCTCCACTCCGTTCCGAAAACGATTTATTTAAAAAGACAAAACTTATATAATATTACAGCTTTTAATTTATAAATATGAGGAATAATATGAACAAACAACCTAAGCCAGATTCAAAAAAGTATAGCGATTTAATCTCTGAAATTCAAAAAGGACAAATAAAAGTTCCTAAATTTCAAAGAAATTTTGTTTGGAGTTTGGATAAAACTGCAAAATTACTCGATAGTATCTTAAAAGGTTATCCTATTGGAACTTTTATTTTATGGGAAACAAACGAAAGATTAAATGATATAAAGAATATTGGAAATCTTGAAATACCGCCCGTATCTGACGATGAAAAAGTTCAATATGTTTTAGATGGACAACAAAGAATTACTTCTCTCTTTGCTGCTTATTTAGGTGCAAAAATTCAAAAAGAAGGAGAAAAAAAGATTACAGACTATTTTGAGATTTATGTAGATTTAGACAGAGATGTTGAAAATAATGATGATCAAATTGTTGTTTCCGAAGAGCCAGAAAATAGAAATATTACACTTCATAAATTATTAAATGCAAAATATAGCGAGTTAAGGGAAAAATATTCAAATGAAGAAATCGATAAAATTCAAAAATATAAGGAAACATTTACAACTTATGACTTTTCAACAGTTGTTTTGCGTAAAGAAGATATTGATTCAGCTATTGAAGTCTTTACCAGAATAAATACCGGCGGACAAACATTAACTCTTTTTGAAATTATGTCTGCTAAGACTTACGACGAAGACCAAAATTTTGATATGGCAGATAGATTTGAGAAATTAGTAAAAGAATTATCTGAAAGTAAATATGACACAATATCAAGCTCTGTAATTCTTAGTGTTTTAGGGCTGATTTTAAGCAAAAATAAAGAATGCAAAAGAAAAGTAATTTTACAATTAGACAAACAAAAAATAATTGATATTTGGGATGATGTAATTTCTGCTATAAAGGAAAGTATCGATTATTTTCGTTCTGTTTATCGTATTCCAGTTTCTGCAATTTTACCTTATGATTCTCTTTTGGTTCCTTTTGCATATTTCTTTTATTTTCAAAAAGAAAAACCGAAAGGAGAACAAATTAAATTTTTGGAAGAATTTTTCTGGAGAATATCGCTATCTTTCAGGTATTCAAGTTCAACTGAATCTAAACTTGCTCAAGATATAAAAAGGATTGATGAGATTTTGGAAGGCAATAGACCAAATTATGATGAAGTAAAAGTTTACTTGAGTTCCCCAAAAGATTTGATTGAAACAAGTTTTTCGGCTGGGAGTAGTTATTGTAAAGCAATTTTATGTTTACTTGCATATCACGAACCAAAAGATTTCCAAGATAATGGAAAAGTTATTTTGGATAATTCATGGCTAAAAGTAGCAAACAGCAAAAACTATCATCATTTTTTTCCAAAGGCATACTTAAAGAAAAACAATATTGGTAATGAAAACAGCCTTGTAAATATTACTTTGGTAGGTGCCGACTTAAACAAAAGAAAAATCAGAGCAAAAGCACCTTCAATCTATATTCAAGATTTTTTAGATGAAAATGATGATTTGCCAATGTCTTTAAAGTCACATTTAATCAGTGACTTAGATGATTTTGGTATTATGAGTGATGATTATCTTGTCTTTTTAGAAAAAAGAGCAAAGGCAATTTTTAATGAGTTAAAAAATAGGATTGAACTAAAACACAAAGAAGACAAAAAACAAGATGAAGTCAAAGAATTAATTTTAAGTGGAGAAAATGAAAAATTTGAAATGAAATCTACCCTTCGTTTTGATATCAGAGAAGGTAATATCAATAAAAAATTAGAATATGTTGTTGCTAAAACTATCTCTGCATTTTTAAATACTGATGGTGGAACTTTAATAATTGGGGTAGATGATGATGGAAATATTTTAGGGTTAGATAAAGATCTAAAAACTTTAGCAAAACAAGATATAGACGGATTAGAATTACATATTAGACAAATTATTAAAAAATATTTAGGAGAATATTTTGAAAAATACATAAAAATTACATTCCCTAAAGTTGACGAGAAAGAAATATGTGTTATTAAAATTCTAAAAAGTGGAAAGCCTGTTTTCATAAAACATGAAGGAAATGAGCTATTTTTTGTTCGTAATGGGAATGCTTCTATTCCTAAAAGCAGAAAAGAACAAAGCGAATATGAAAAGCTACATTGGAATTTATAATAAGGAGTTTTCCTTTTTCCAATTCACCCCTAACCCCTCTTGGAAAAAGAAAAACGAAAAAAATAAAAATTCCAATAAAATGATAAGATTCTTCGACAAAACAATAAGGAATGAAAAAATATTGAAAAATACGCTTCGGGGTCGTTGCACTTGATTTTCTTCCGTTATCACTACAGAAAATCACCCTCGCACAACACAGTATATCTGGCTCGCTCCTGCCCTCGCTCGACCCATATTTGCATTTTTAAATAAAATAATTAAAATGGAAAAATGCAAACATCAGATATACTGAAATGTTAGATAAAATAGAACCAAATTTTAATAGTCATTCAAGACGGCTTTTATTTGCGAAATAATCAATATGAATTACTCAATAAAATATTTAAGACAAACGGTTAAAGTTAAAATGGATAGACCTTTGGGAACAAAACACCCCAAGCACGGTTTTGTTTATTGTTTAAACTATGGATTTGTTCCAGATACTATTGCCCCAGATGGAGAGGAATTAGATGCTTATGTGCTTGGTGTATTTGATCCAATTGATGAATTTGAAGGTGATTGCATTGCAATAATTCATAGAACAAATGATGATGACGATAAGCTCGTAGTAGTTCCTAAAGGTCTTAATTATAGCGATGAGCAAATAAAAGCCTTAACTGAATTTCAAGAAAGATTTTTTAAATCAGAAATTGTTAGATAATTCACGAAATTTGGTTCTACTCTCGCTCCTAAGGTCGCTCGCCCTTAGGGTCATCTAACAGCTGTTGCCCAAATTCACTTCGCGAACTTCTCATAATTCTTATGTTAAACTAAATTAAATATATCAACCTAATACTTTTCAAAATAAATATTTTCTATTCAGTACTCTTTTAAATTGTTTTCTAAATCATCTATTATAGAAGGACTTCAACACATATAAACTTCAAGGTTTGTTTTATCTTCTATTTGTCAAAGAACATCATTTAATTTAGAATCTATATATCATTTTTCACACATTTCATGTTCACATCTTGAAAGGAAAAATATATTTTTAACATTATCATTTTGAAAAGAGTTCATTTTTTTAAACACATCTTCAACTATATTTTCAAAAAATCTTTCTTGATACAAATTGTATATGTTATTATACTCTCAAGATTCTACTAAGTTTTCATATATTCAAAGTATAGGTCAAAGTCAGCTTCATGCACTTATAAGTAGATAATCTTTCTTTTTTGATTGTTCTTTTACAAACATATGTCATAAAGGACCCATCATATCAAGTTCATCACCTTCTTGTATATCACAAGTTAGATACTTTGACATACCAGCTTCAGAGGCTTTTTTGATATAAAAAGATATTTGTCATTTTTCCAATAAAGATGGAGAACTTGCTATACTATAAGCTCTTTTCAAAGAACCATTATCCAACATAACAAACTGACCTGCTTTAAAATCAAATTCTTTTTCAAGTTCAAAAGTTAAGTAAGCAACTTCATTATTTTCAGATAGTTTTTTTTCAACTAATTTTATTTTCATATTATGCATTTTCTTTTTTTATTTATTTAAAATCAATTCAAGTTTTTCTTTTCTAGTATATTTTTTTATTTTTATTTCTCTTTTTAAAGCTTGAGATTTTGTTTCATAAGATTCTTTATACAAAAGTTTTACCGGCTTCCTTCAACTTGTATATTTTGCTCATCAAGGCAATAGCCCGTTGTGTTGATCTAACCTTTTTTCTATATCGTTTGTTATTCAAGTATATAAAGTTTTATCTTTACACTCAAGTATATATACAAAGTACATTCAAAAATATTAAAAATAAAGTCTATTTATCCTCATACTTCCTTTTAAAATATCTATTTGTATAATAATATACTATTCATATGATAACTATACCTATCAAAACAGAAATAAGTGCTGTGTGCGAATATTCTGCAATAAGTTCTTTATTTTTTCAAGCTATGTATCATATATATATAAGTATAAGATTCCAGATACCTGCACCAAGTCATGTAAAAAATAAAAATAAAGGAAAGTTTATCTTAAAAACTCATGCTGGCAGACTTATAAGTTGTCTTACAGCTGGTATAAACCTTGCTAAAAAAATAGTTATCATCCCATGTTTTTTAAAATAATTTTCACTTATATGGTAATGAGATTCTTTTATAAAAAAATACTTTCAAAACTTATTTATCAAAAAGATAGTTTTCTTTCATCACATAAAGTATCATATAGCATAGTTTATCATTGCTCAAAGCAAAGCTCACAAAGTTCAAACCAAAAGTGCAATCATAAAACTCATCTCTCATATACTTGCTAAGTATCAAGCTGGCACCATAGCAACTTCTGATGGAAAAGGGATGAAACTTGATTCAACTACCATCATGATAAAAATTCAAGTATATCACATAGATGAAGCAAAATTAACTATCATATCAACTATTGCATGCATTTAACAAAAGATTATAATTTAAAAAAACTTGCTATTTTCAAAGCAAAAGAGTTTAAGTTTTGTATATACTTATGATCTTGCATCTTGTATATAACATATGCTGATAATATACCTATAAAAGCTCATACAAAAACATCAAAAAACCAATGCAACCCTCAAGCTATCCTTGAAAAGTTCATAAGTAAAACAAATGGTATAAATACCCAAAAAGTTTTTCTATAACCAAAGAAAAATAAAGAAGCTAAAAATGCAAAACTTACAACGGCATGATCAGAAGGAAAACTATTATCTGGTACATGTTCAAGTATAGGAGTTATAAAAGTTTCTGGTCTTTCCATAGGAAAAAATTGCTGTATTATAAGATTTACAATGATTCAAATAAAAGTTGCATAGAAAATATATAATAATTTTGTTTTCTTATCTATATTTTTAAAATTATAATATAACCAAAGACCAACTAAAAATATTGGCAAGAAAAATATTGGCAAATCTGCAAATATTCAAACTAAACTTTCTAAATTATTATTTATCACAAAGTTATTTAAATGTGATGATACAAAGTGATTTATTCAAATAAAATATTCTAGCATAATCTAATAAAAATAAAAATAAAAGTTAAAAACATAATACATAAAAAATGATTTAATTCAATTATATATAACAAGTATTACCTTTTAAAATTTTTTAAAAAATATAAATTTACTAATGCTAGCAATATCAAAAACACAAATAAAGCTATTATTGCATAATATACATTAACATCACTAAATCATAAGAAAGAATATCTAAATCAATTTATGATATATAATATTGGATTAAATAAACTTATATTTTCCCAAAATGGTGGCAACATATCTATACTATAAAATACTCATCATAGATATACTAATGGAGTTATTAAAAAAGTTGGAACCATATTAATTTGATCAAAATTTTTAGCTAATATAGAATTTAATAAACCAGCCATAGAGAAAACTGCTGAAGTAAGTATTATAAATAATATAAAGTATAAATAATTATCAATAACAATATCTCAAAATAAAAATGCAACTCATAATCAAATAAATCATACTAGCAAAGCTCTTACCATACTACCTATAACAAATCAAGAAAGTATTTTAAATTTACTAATAGAAGAAACAAAAAGTTCATCTATATGACCCATAAGTTTTGCACCAAAAAAAGAGGATGATGTATTGGAATAACTTGCCATTATAATTGACATCATAACTAAACCAGGTATTATAAAGTCTATATATTTTACTCAATTAATATCACTTAGTTGAGAACCTATAAAGTTACCAAATATTATTAAATATAAAACTAAAGTAATAATTGGAGGCACTAATGTTTGTGGCCATACTCTAATAAAACGAGAAATTTCTCTTTTAACTAATGTCAACAAGTCTATCATATTATTTAGTTAGTTTTAAAAATAATTGCTCTAATCTATTTGATTTGTTTTTCATACTAGAAACCTTGATATTATATTGCTCAAATAAAGAAAATATTCAATTAATAGTATCTCAAGCTTTTAGTGTTAATTCAATTTCATAGTTATTTTTTAGTATTGGTTTATATCAATCAAAAGTTTTAGGTAGTGATTCTAAAGGATTCTTCAGATCAAAGACAAAAGACTCTTCTTCCATACTAGAAAGTAAATCTTTTGTGGTAGATTGTTTTATAATTTTTCAATCTTGAAGTATTGCTATTTTATCACATAAACTTTCAGCCTCTTCAAGATAATGAGTAGTAAGCAATATTGTAGTTCATTTTTTATTAAGCTCACCAATAAAGTCTCGCATAGATTGCCTTAATTGAACATCAACTCATGCAGTAGGCTCATCTAGTATTAAAAGTTTAGGATTATGAATAAGTGCTCTTACTATCATAAGTCTTCTTTTCATTCATCAAGAAAGTTCACGAACTTTTTTATCTTTATGCTCCCAAAGATTAAGTTTTTTTAGATAATATTCTGTTCTTTCTATTGCAATTTTTAAAGGAACTCCATAATATCATCCTTGAAGTACAGGTATATCAATAACTTTAGCAAACATATCAAAATTATATTCTTGTGGAACAACTCAAATTAATTTTTTAGCTTTATTTAAATCTTTATCCATATTAAAGTCAAAAACTTTTATTTTTCAGCTATCCTTAGTTAATAAATTTGTAAGTATACTTATCATTGTTGTCTTTCATGCACCATTATATCATAATAATGCTAGAAAATCTCATTCATTAATTTCTAGATTAATATTATCAAGTACTTTTTTATTTCAGTAATATTTTTCAAGATTATTTATTTTTAATGCATTCATAAATTAATTATATATTTTTATAAAATAAAAATCAATCAATAGCATGGATAATATTTATATAAGTTTAAAAATCAATATTTTTCAAATAAAAAAAACTCCCTATGAATTCATAAGGAATATTTATAATTATTTTTTTTGTTTTTGTTTTTGCAAGCTGATTTCAGCTTTTTTTAATAATGTGAGAGCTTGCTGGATGGTTTATATAAATTCATTAAGTTTATAACAAGTTTATATAAGAACCATCCAAGGGCAAGCCCCCAACTTACAGATAGCCAACATTTGGTTATATTGATCTATCCAAAGATGGAAGCCCAA
>JASMTN010000015.1:0-6802 GCA_041694255.1 Candidatus Altimarinota bacterium | reverse complement strand
AGCCCAAAATGGAAGTTCATTTGTTTCAATTAAGTTTTTTGCATCTTGTAAAACAAGTTTCAAATCTTCTTCTCATGAAATAACAAGGTTTCATTCAAATGTTGAATATTTTTGTCAAAATATCTCATCTCTTAATGACCTTGCAAATCAAGAAGCTCTATTATAATATTCTTTTTCAACTAAATCTGTTGTATCAAAATCTTTCATACTCATCCTTGCTATATACCATTTATGCATAATATTTGCAGTTTCTGTGTCTCATATATTAATAAGCTTAGCCTCAAAATAAAGTTCATCTCATATGTTTATATTTCAGTTTATTCAAAGTTTATTTTGATAAGAATCAGGTAATATATATTGATTTTCTCATATAGTAATATCATTATTATCAAAATAACTCATAATATCATTTCTTATATTTTCATAATCATTTTTTATTTTTATATGCTCATCAAGAAAAAAGTTATTTATAATTTTTTCAAATACAACTTTTTTATCAAATTCACTTCAATTATTTAATACATCATCTAATCTACTCCTCATATCATCTAGTTTTTCTTGTCATAGCCTTTTATATATAAATAATGATAATGCAGTATAATTAGATCATGGTAATCTATCAAGCATAGTGTTACTTATATAGTCTAATGCTTTATCATAATCATATGTTCTAGAGATAGAAACCAATTTTTCATACTCTCATATTATTCAGTCATAATCTTCTCATATAAATATACTACCATCAATTCAATCATCTATATACCCATAAAGTTCACTATTTTTAAATCTTTCTCTTGCTTCTTTAAGTTCATTATTGCTACTTAATGAAGATGTCTCATAAGAAGATGAAAATGATAATGTTTCTATATCACTAGAATATTTTAAGTTATTTTCAATTTTTCCATTTTTATTTTTTCATACAAAATTAAGATAGTTTATTGATTCTCAATCAGATCATTTCATAACAGAATCTCAGAAAACTATCATATTAGCATAAGATCAAGGTATATTTGTATTAAGCATTCTTATGTTAGGTATACTTCATCATACTAATATTTTTCACTCTTCTAATTTTTTAAATGACAATTCATCAGAAAAAGATAAAATAGTTCAATCACTTAAATTATTTTCATCTATTACTAAGTATCAATTTTGAAAACTTAGTCAATCAATATTTGATAAATATTCATTTAAATCTTCAAAATTATTAATTGATATAGATTCTCACATACTTCAATTACTCATAGACTCAAGTCATTCAGATATATCTCATGGTGCATCTTTAGATAACTCATAATCAGATGCTATAGTTTCATATGTTGCATATACTAAAGGTAAAACAGCATATATTAATCATACTTCTGAAAGTCAACTTCAAACATTAGATTCTATATTTAAATGATTATAATTCATTAAAAAACTTTCTTTAATATCATCATATATTATCTTTTTATCTTCATCTGTAAAGGATGTGACATCTAGTCTTTCTAAAATATTTTGTATAGATGAAATAATATGTTTTTTCATGCTATTTTCACTATATTCATCTATATTTATACTTCAATTTTCAAGAATTTTAGAAAAAGTATCATCTAAAAAGTTTGATAGTGCTTCATTTCTTTTTTCTATACTTTCTGCATTTGAAAAATTATAACTTAAACTTCAAAAAGGTACAGGAAAAGATGTTCATATCATTCAGCTTACCTTTTTATTTGTATCAGTCCAATTTTCAAGCTCTATATTATTAAAATCATAAGATCAAGACAAATTAATTAATGGATACATAAAATTAACTAAAGATCAAGATACAGAACTAGTAGCTTTTTCTGACTCATAATTTACAAAAGTTTTTGATAAAGACAATCATAATTGTTTATCTCCTTTATTATCTACAAATCAAAGTGATAAATTATCAATTAATCATAAAGAAGATTCAAAATTTGCAGATCATCACAATGTATCATTTCAAGATGTTCTTTCAATCATAACAAAACTAAGTCATGAATATTCTATAGAATTTTTAAGATCATGTAAAAAAGTTTTATTATCCTTAAGATCTTTTGGAAGATTGTTTTTTAATTGTTCAAATTTTTTATCTACTTTTATATTAAATTCATCTATATTGCTTCAAAGATATTCTCTTAAAAACTCTTTTTTAAATTCTTGTTCATAATTATTTTGTTCTTTGATTATATCATCAAGTGACTTTGATTCACTTAAAAATTTTGTTAATCAAGCACTTCAAATAGGCAATCTTTCTAATCATCTCCAGAAAAGTTGCTTTTTGATATAAGGATTATTGCTATATTCTCATCAAAAAGAAATAATTTCATCTATTTTATTTTCAAGTTTTTCATTACTTAATCATTGAAGCAAACTATAAGGAGCTTTTTCTCAGATTATAGAATCTTTATTGTCTCATATAACTAAACTACTATCAACATCTGAATAAAATGCAAGTTTATCTTTTACTGATAGTTGTTCAATATTTGAATATACATTCATATCTTTTTCAATTCTTTTTATTTCATATGGAGACATGTTATTTCTACTAAATATTTCATAATAATTATCTAAATTAAAAATTAAATTTGAATTATCAAGTCAATCAAATGTTATAACTGCTCAAAACATATCTCAAGTTCAAACTCAACCTTTATCAATTGCTCAAATATCAAAATGATTTCTATAGTCTATGTTATTTGCTATACTTTGTCAAACAAGTTTAAGTGCAGAATCTAAGTAAGCTTTATTAGGATACTTATTACAAAGTTTTTTATAAGTTTCTTCATCAGTTCAAACATCAATATTTCAAAATTCCATTATAGTATCATTTTCTAATGTATATCAATCACTATCAAAAATAGATGAATAGTAAACTTTATCTTGATAATCTTTAAGTTCTTTTTCTGATAAAATATCTTTTCTTCATTCTATTTTTTTGTTGGTAAATTTAAATCAATTAAATTCTCAATTAAAATCATCAAAATTAAATCATAATACTCACATATATATTTCTCAATTTTTTTTATATGAATAATATGTTTGAGTTATACCTCAATTTCAATCATATTTTTTTTTATATACACTAACATTATCATCTTTAATAATATCATAATCAAAATCATATCAATTCATTTCATCATGGTTTCTTCTATTTATATCAATATTCATATCAAATGGAATATCATCATTTGAAGATGAAAGCTTTATACTATTATTTAAATCAGAATTTATATCAAATTGTCTATTTATTGATCTAGAAAATGATACTTCTATAGTTCATCAGTTTTCATTATTAACATGATATTTGCTTAAATCTTGAGATCTTAATTTTTTAATTCAAGGTATCATATTTATTTGTTTTCTAAGCTCTTTTAACAGCATTGTTACTTCTGTATTTTCATTATTATATTCATTACTCATCTCAGATATATAACCTTCTATATTTGATAAATTATTTCTGAAAACATCATTTGAATAGTTTGCATTTTCCAAGTAATCACTAAAATAAGTTAATATAAGTATATCAACTTTCTTTTCCTTTTTACTATCTATATCTAAATTATTAAGTTGCTTAATTGTTTGCATAGCATCATTAAAGTTTGATATTTCCTTTTCTCATGATAATAAAGAGTCTATATATTCTATTCATAAAGAATTTTTTTCATTTTCCAATACACTAACTGTATCTATATTTTTTGCCATTTTTATTTAATAATAATTTAAATTTTTCTTAAACATAATAGTATAATATTGTTTTTTATTTTTTTGTCAAATTTAACAAAATTTATTGAAATATAATAAAAGTTCTATACAATAAAGATAGTTTAAAACTTCAATATAAGTTATGAAAAAAAAAGGAATATTAACTATAATTATTACTTTATTGTCACTTTTTTCTTATTCAAGTTATAGTTTTTCTAAAGCAATATGAGTTGATGATTGATGAACAATACAAAATATATATGCAAATACATATGAGTATTATCAGAAAAAAATGGATAAAGCTTGAAATGATGCTATATTAGAAATATGATCTAGCATATGAGTTAGTTCAAAGTACATAGAAGATGTTTTAAAATGAAAACTTACTGTATGCACAAATTTTTTAGACAAGCTTGAGTGAATAAATATTAAAGAATGAGCTGATAAAGAAGATTTTCAAAGTTGCTATAATCAAATAAGTAAAAAATATAAAAATTATATGCAAGTTAATTTATCGAACAATGAGTTAAATGATGCACTATCAACTGAAAATATCCTAACAGATTCAAAAAATTGAAATAGTCCATATGATTTACTTATTGATATACAAGATATATGATCTTTGCTATTTAAAAAAGAAATTAGTATTGAGTTTTGAGATATATTAATTTGAAATAATGATGATTGATGAAGTAATAATGATCCTGAACATAATTGATTAGTTCCTTATGAAGATATGGTAGATAATAATAAATATAATCAACTTAATAATGAGAATGATGAAAATAACCAACTTGACAATGAAGAGAATGAAAATAAGGACAATAATGAAGAAGATATAAATGAATTAACAAATCCAAATATTACAAACACTGAAAAAAATAATCAATTAAACACAAATAATTTACAATTATGAAATACATGCTTAACAAATGAAAATTGATGAGATTTTATAGATAATGAAAATATTATAGAAGATAACAATCAAAATGATTGATTTTGAAATACAAATAATCCAAATGATTATAGTTGAGATAATCAATATAATGATATAGGTTTTGATACATTTTTATGAGATAATGTAAATTGATGAGATTTTGATTTAAGTTTAGAATGAATGTTTACTTGATGAAATAATCAAAATAATGATGATCTTGCTTGAGCTTTATGATGAGGTTCTAAAATGTGTTCATGAAAAGATCAATTACTTGCAATATGTATACAAATGATACCTTCATGACCTAATTGACCTGTATGATGAACTGTAGAAAAAGATACTTTAGAATGAATTATTGATCAAATATCAAATACACTTAAAGATATAAGACAAAGTTTTATAATACCAGCCTGACATGGTGATGAAGCCTTAGACATTGACTTTAAGCATGTAAAGTTTGCTGATATATTTGCTTTCAATATTGTACTATCTAAAAAACCTGTTTTCAAGTTTGAAAAAGACGAAAAAGTAGAAAAGCAAAAAAATAAAGCTGATACTGTAGAATGTAAATGAGTTCCTAGGTTACTTGCGTCAACATATAATAAAACTAATATAGCATATTGTGATACTAAAGCACATGATCAAAACAAATATCTTGTAACTAATCTTGATGGTGTAAGTATAGAAAATAGAAAGCCTATAACACCAGCTGAAAAAGTAACTACAAATAGTGCAGACTGATCCTATAAACAAATAGATATATATAAGCAATATAATGATAATTTATTAAGTTTTACAACAAATCTTGAGTCTTTAATACTAAACTGGCAAAGTGCATCTGCCACTTTAAAAGCTAAATCAGAATAATTTTCCTTGTTATTTAAGTTAATATAGTTATTATAAATGATAAAATTTTAGATTATATAAAATAAGAAAAAATGTGAAAAATAATATATAAAGATAGAAAACACCTTGAAAATCTAAGAACTTCTTGAAAATATCTTACAGAACTTTTATACATAATCTATGAAAAAGTACAACCTGGTATAAGCTGAAATGAACTTGAAAGCATAGCTCAAGAATATATGGACAAAAATAATATTAAATGAGCTTTTAAATGATTTATGTGATTTCCAGCAAACTTATGTATATCAATAAATGATTGTGTTGTACATTGAAGACCATCATGATACAAACTTAAAAAATGAGATTTGGTAAAGATAGATGCATGAGTTATATATAAATGAGCAATATCAGACTCAGCATTTTCTAAGATAGTTTGATGAAGAAAGTATAATGAAGCTTGATATGAACTTATAAAAAGCACTAAACAAGCTTTGGATGCAGGTATATGAACTTTAGAAGTTTGATGAAATTTTTATAGATTATGAAAGACAATTTTCAATACTATGAAAAAAAACTGATTTTCAGTAATTAAAAACCTTACATGACATTGAGTATGAACAGAAGTTCATGAACCTCCTCATATATATAACTACCCCAATAAAGAACTTAAACAAATAACAGTAAAAGATGGTATGGCTTTTGCTATAGAACCTATAACTGCTGAACAATCTTCAGATTTTATAGAAGAAACTCCTTGAGCTTGGGAACTTTTATGTGAAAAATGAGACCTTTGAGCACAATGGGAATATACACTTGCAGTAATAGACAATAAAATAGAAGTTATATCTTGAATACAAGAAGATTTATTTGATAAAGAATAATTTAGTTATGTTAAAAGCAAGTTGATTTCAAGAACTTTTACCAGAACAAAAGATAATTGAAGAAAAGATACTTGATATTATAAAAAAATCATATAAACAAGTTTGATATACAAGCATAGAAACACCTGCAGTAGAGAAAAATAACGTATTAACTGCAAAATGATGATGAGAATCATTAAAACAAATCTTTTGATTATACTGACTTGCACAATGATGTAAGGAAGATACAAAAAAATATAGCCTACACTTTGATCTTACAGTACCTTTTGCAAGATATGTAATAGATAATAAAGATAAGCTTACTTTTCCGTTTAAAAGAAATCAGATTCAAAAAGTACGAAGATGAGAAAGAGCACAAAGATGAAGATTTAGAGAATTTTACCAAGCTGATATAGATGTTATATGGGAAGATAGAGATTGAAATTCTTGA
>JASMTN010000014.1:0-30456 GCA_041694255.1 Candidatus Altimarinota bacterium | reverse complement strand
TTTACACTCAATACTTTAGAGTCTTTTATATCTCCTCCATTATTATATCATACTATTCATCCTATATAATCATTTCATGTTAATGTTACATTACTTATTCTTATATTATTTATATTACCATAATTATATCATACTAATCATCCTAGATATCTTTCTCAACTCATACTTACACCATCTATTGTCATATTCTTCAATTCTCACCCACTTTCCAATCTTCCTATCATTCACAAGTAATCTCATCATCCTGTTATTTTTAGATTACTTATTGTATAAAAATTTCAGTCTATCTCTCATGTAAATATTGATTTTATAACTCATTCTTGTTCTAACTCTATATCTTCCATTATTATATATTTTCATGTATCTTGTATATTTCTAAGTTCTTCTTCTGTTTTTATTTGAGTATAATCATCTATACTAAATTTATCCAAAGTATTTATAATCAACTCATTACTTGGATAACTTTGCTTTCAATTTAATTCTCTTGTTATTACATAATAATAATCCTTACCTGCACTTACTCTATTACTATCTACAAAATCACATTCTGTCAAAGTACAGTTATTTGATCATTCTGATATATACCCTATTCTTTGGTATCAATCTAATCATCATGCACTTTCTTCTGCACGATATACAACATAGTTTTCTGATGACTCTTCACGGCTCCACTCTAATTTAACACTATGAATTCAAACAGCCTCTCAAGTAATTGGACCATGATCCCATACTCATAATTCTCATATTCAATCTTCTTCACTAAAATTAAAGTTTTTTTCTCATCATCAAATATCTCAAGATCTTAATCACAATATTGTTGGCACATCCTTATTTTCTATTTCATTATTTGCTATAGGCTCATATCATCATACTCATTTATATGCACTATGAACTTTTACTATAGTTTGTCTTGATCTTTCCGCCCATGAATAATCATCATTTTCAAGATCAGGCAATATTCATGTAATATATAGTGGTTCAAATACAAGTCAAGGACCATCACTTCATCATGCTATATTTTCATATCAACGATAATAATTTTTATGTCAATCTATTAAAAAATTTATATTACCTGTTAAATATCAAAATTTTTCTCAATTTATATTTCATGGATTTTTTGGATCATCAACTATTATACTTGGTGCTGGATAAAATCTATATCTACTTCAAGAGTAAATCTCATCATTTCATTTATCAACCATTATTGAATATTGGTCATAATTTCACAAAACATGTGCTTGGTATTTACTATCATTGTCAAATGATTCCAATCACAATCATCATACTTGAAATTTTTTATTATCATTTGTTACACTATATGAATAATCAAAACCAAGCCAAGGGTCTTTAGGTATAGTTGTAATTTCTTCAAGTTGTCAAACAACTCATGTTCAAAAAACTCATTGTTTCCAAAGAACCTCTCAACTCTTGGTTTTTACTCAAGTAAAATTATCTGGATTAGGATATATTCAACTTTCTACAAAATGTATATCTAATGCCTTTTCAATAGTAGATAAAGTTGACCTTACTGATGCATCTTTTGAGTTTCACACCCATTTAGTAATCATCAAAAATCAAATAACTCAAAGGATTGTAACTATAGATATAACAACAACAAGCTCCAAAAGTGTAAATCAATTCTTTTGTTTTTTGAACATATTTTTTTATAAAAAAATAAACTTGATTAAATTCTAAAAAATATATAAAATTATTCAAGTTATTTTTATTATTTTAATGTAGATTTAATTTTTTCTTTAAATTGATTAGTATATAAAACATATCTTATATTACTATAAAATTCATTATTATTAAAAATATTATCTAAAATTTTCATAACAATGACATACTGTTCATCAAAATCAACTTGAGCCTCAACTTTTATTCAACTTAATAGTATTTGCTTAAGTCAATTATTTATTTTAAGTTTATTAATTTTATTTTCTAACAAAGAAAGCTCTTTTCAATCAATTTGATATCACCTATTTCAGATAGTTAAAGCTTCCATAATATCAGAAATGGTTGTTATTACCATAATAGGATCTTTTAAAGTATTTGGGTATTCTTGATTTAAAACATTTCAAGAACTAAATGATTGAAGATTTTTTAAATATTTCATGGCTCATATATTTTTATAATTATTTTCAAGAATTTGAAGTATTCAGTTATCTTCTAAAGTTCACATATTTGGATAAGAGTGATGAAAAAAACTTGATGTTAAAGATACAAATGTTGTGTTTATTTTAACAAAGTCAAATCATTCTTTTATATGTGGATACTGTATTTTTTCTATTATTTTATTTAAAATAACTTTAATTACTCAAAAAATTATCCATAAAAATTTGTTCAAATCTAATCATTTAATTTTAGATATTGAAATATTTTCATCTTTAGATAGTAACTTTAATTTTATAGTTTCAATATTATCTACAAATTCATCATTTATTATTTTTTTATCAATATTAAGATTATTAGATAATTTTTTATATTCAGTTATACTTAAGTAAACAACATCTTTTATTATTTTTTGAGTAAAATTTTCATCCTTAGAAATAACTTCTAAATTTAAAATAATTTTATCTATTTTATTTTTAATATATTCATTAAAATTTATATTATTTTTTATAATATCTGTGTTTTTATAATATTCTTTATCATCAAGTTCATCAATATTATTTGCTTCCAATTGAGAAATATCTTTAAATATATAATCCATAATTTCAATAAAATATTTGGGAAGGTCTATTTTAGAGTTTATCATAGAATATCTATTCATTCTATCTACTATGTCAGACTTTCATATATCATGGACATATCATAAAAACTTATAAACTTCTTTTTTATTATTCAATAGTAACTGATTTTTAATTTGATTTTCAAAACTTTCAAGTTCTTTATTATTTCATATAGAATCTGATAAAAAAAACATAAAATCACCCACATTTTCCATATGATCAAATGTTTCTTTATGATAGTTTTGTAAATGAATCAACTTACCTTCAAGGTGTGACATATGATCAATATAATTAAAAGTTTTTTTTGATAAAATCTCTCACAAATACTTTATACTGAATAATTTATGTTTAATAATGCTTTCATAATCATCCTTTATATTTTTAATATCTATACTTATAGCTATAGGTGAATCTCAATATATTCATTTAATATAAAATTTTATAAATAATTTACCATCTTTTATTATATAATTATCAAACTTTTCAATATTTTTAATATCATTCAATTTTAAATTATTATTTTCAAGAAAAGTTAAATTATTTATATATTTTTTATTTACATAAAAATTTAAATCTATATTTTTCTCATCATACTCTATATTCAATAAAAGTCATAAATATCTTAAAAAAACTTCTATTCATTCTTTAATATTACTTTTTTCTAAAAGAGTTTTAAATGTATCAGATAATTCACTATTACGAGATTCTATATTAGTAAAAGTTTCTTGATTTATAAGAGTTCTATCTTTTTCATATGAAGGTAAAAGCTTTAATCATGCTTTGGATGTATTTTGTATATTAATATGTACTCATAAAGTTTTTGAAAGTATAAGTAAATGTTCTCATATATTTGTAGAATTTAAAATATCTACTACATTTTCCTTATTTTTTTTACTAAGTTTATTATCTGTAAAAGATTCTCAAGTATAATGATATATAAATTGTGAATATTCATCATTTTCTTGAAAACTTTTGTTTAAATTATTTCAATATTTTTTTTCTAATATATTTTTAAAATAACTTAAAAGTTTATCAAATTGAGTTTTTTTTTCTGGAAGATATATTTCTATAAGATGTCATAAAAAAGATAAGTTAGAGTAAGAAACAATTATAGTTCTATAAGACATAGAATTTAAATATTCTTTATTTTTAATAAGTGCAATAATATATAAATTTAATGTTTTCATATAAGAATCTAGCAATTTTAATATATATGATTTGTTTTTTATACTTTCAGAGTTTGAATGAATATGTAAAAGTATATAATTATAATTATTAAAGGAAAAAAAAGTATTTATATATTTAAATAAAAGATTTTTTCTTGTTTGATCTAAACCTGAATCTTCAATTAAATTATTTTTAATTAGTTTATATACTTCTTTATACAATCCCATACTTTTCCTAATTTTTATTGCAAAGTTATTTTGATCTATATCATTTTTTAAATATAAAGATATATTATTATTATAATTTGCTGGAATATTTACATATCTAAGTATTATTCTCAATCTAAACCATGAATCATCAAGACTATCAACATATCATCAAACATATTCAAAATACTCTTGAAAGTTTTCAAGATTAAAATAACCAACTATGCTTGATTTATAACTATCAATTTTGTTATTTTCATGCAAATATATAGAAAATATTATAAGCAATATTTCATAAGCTTTTCTAGCATTTTCATTTAAATTAGTTAATTTTAATTTTCATAAAATATGCTCTAGTATGTGTATTGCTTGAAAATTATTTATTTTTCACTTATCAAAAAGCTCTAAATACATACTTTCTATTTTCTTTGAAAGAATAGAAATTTCATTTGTTTCATCAATATCTATCATAGATAAAGTTCTTTCTATTTCTCAGTTAAGTCCATGATACTCACCATATCATTCTACTCTTTCTTCAAAAGTATTTATTTTTTTTCAATTTAACATTGACATATTTAATAAATATTATATAATATAAACACTTTATTTAATAAATAAAAATAAAATGTGTGGATAAAAACAAAAAAAAACAAATTGCCCTAGCAAAAACTGCTGGGCTTTTTTTATAAGCAACTTATAACTTTTTATATACATTTTTCAAACATAAAGTAAATATTAATTTATTTTCTCTAACATTCTTGATAGTATCTGTCTTATTCAACTTCAATAAAACCTTACTATTACTTTATCTTGAAAAACTTCCATAACCTCTCATACACCAAAAAGCTTATGCTTTACCTTATCATGTATTTGAAGATTATTTTCATTTGAAGAACTAGAAGATTTACTATTGAAAGAAGTTGTAAGCTCTTGTGGTATCTCATCTACAAACCTACTTACAGGATTATATTTTAAGTTTCAGTATTGTTTTCTACTTTCTGCATATGTTAAAAATAAGTTATTTTTTGCTCTTGTAATACCAACATACATAAGTCTTCTTTCTTCTTCAAGTTGTTTAGGATCAAGCCTTGCTCTTGATAAAGGAAAAACATTTTCTTCAAGCCCTGTTAAAAATACTGTATCAAATTCAAGTCACTTACTAGAATGAACTGTCATAAGTTGAACCTGGTCTACCTCTTCTTGATTTTTATCTTCTAAATCTACAAATAAACTTACCTCATCTATAAACTGTCTAAGTCACTCTTCTCACTTAGTAGAAAAATTGATAGCAACATTCATAAGTTGTCATATATTTGCCATTCTTTCTCTTGCATCTTCTTTAGAATATTCCTTTTCTAAGTATTCCTCATATTTTATAGCTTTAACTATAGTTTCTATACTTTCAGATGGTTTTTTATTTTTTATCTGTTGTTTTATATAATTTATAAGTTCATTAAATCACTGTATGTTATTTTTAGCTCAAGCATTTACTGGTGTATGTTCTATATTGTTAATCATATTATGTAAAGATACACCTTCTAAACTGGCTTGCTCTAGTAGCTTATTTATAGTTGTTTGTCATATTTTTCTTCAAGGAGTATTTATTATTCTTGATAAACTTAAACCATCTTGAGAATTTATTATATATTTTATATATGAAAGTATATCTTTTACCTCTTTTCTTTCATAAAACTTAAAAGCACCTTGTACTTTATAAGGTATAGCTTCTGTTAGTAAAACTTTTTCAAAAGGTTCTGATTGTGCATTTGTCCTGTATATTAGTGCAAAATCAGACCATTTTTTTCATTTTGCATTTAATTTTTTTAAAAGTTCTACAACCTGTATTGCTTCATCAGCATCTGAAGGGAAAGAAATTATCTTTATCTTACTTTCTTTTTCAGTAAAAGATTGAATATTTTTCTCATACTGATTTTTATTGTTTGCTATGATAGCACTTCAAGCATCTACAATGGTTTTTTTACTTCTATAGTTTGTTTCAAGCTTAAAGATTTGTAAATCAGGCCAATGTTTTTTTGCATTTAAAAATTCATCTATAACAGCTCATCTCCAACCATATATAGACTGAAAATCATCTCAAATCAAAGTTATATTACCATAACTTGTTGATAACATATGTATAAGTTCAAACTGTATTTTATTTGTATCTTGTGCCTCATCTACAAGTATATATTTAAATTTATTTTGCCATTTTTTAAGTGATTCTTGATTGTTTTTAAATAAAAGATATGGAAGTAAAAGTAAATCATCAAAATCAAGGGTGTTTTGCTCTCTCATAGATTTTTCATATCTTTTATATACTTTTGCTATTATCTCATCATTATCATCATAAGATTGATATTCAGCTTCTTTAGCAGTTAATCATTTATTTTTTAAAGCAGATATCTTCCATTTTATCTCTTTTGGTGTAAAAGTGTCTTTAATTCAAAGGTCTTTAAGTATTCATCTTATTATTCTAAGTGCATCACCTTCATCAGATATATTAAAATTTCTATCATACTTTGTATTAAAAATATTATTAAGCTCTTGTATATCTTGTTTTAATATTCTCAAAAAAATACTATGAAAAGTTCATATCCAATTATAGTTTATATTTTCTTGTGCTTTCTTAGATCAAGTTTCATTATCATACTCTTGTAAATAATCATCTATATCAGCATCTTGTATCTCTTCTTCTTCAGAAATTAGTGAATCAAAATCTACCTCGTCATCTTTATTATCTGTCATTTCAACTGTAGTGGAGAAATCTCAATCAGATCTTGTTGAGACTTCGCTTGAGTCATTATCTTTTTTCATCTTTCATCTTTCATCTTGTATCTTACTTATTTCTTCAGTTAACTCTGATAATCTTTCTTTCATCTCAGCAGCAGCCTTGTTTGTAAAAGTAACTGCTAATATGTTTGATGGACTTATTCACATATAACTCATATATGCTATCTTGTATGTAAGTGTTCTTGTTTTTCCTGCTCATGCTCAAGCCAATATCAAACTAGCTCATTCTATATGTTTTGCAGCTTCAAATTGTTGAGAATTTAAAACTTCCTTAAGATAATCTTTCATAAAATATTAAAATTATTTTTAAAATAAAATCTTTTATAAATATTAAAAAAGGTTTTTCAAATTAACTTGATTTTTTTTGACAAAATAAGAACTTTATTTATAATAATAACATAATTCTTTATATAATAAAAATAAAAAATGGTCAATATTGAAAATTTTAAAGATAAATTAGATACAAACAGCAACTGAGAACTTGAAGAACAAGAAATTGAAAAATGAATATGAATAGAACTAAGATGACTTGAAAAAGAAGCTTTAAATATAACTTTAGAAGAAATAGCTCCAAACTATAAAGAAGAGATATCTAATTTGAATAATAAAGAAAAAATAGATATTGTAATAATTTTTTCATATGCTAAAAAGATCTTATGAAATGATTTTTATAATGAATTTTTAAAAAAAGGTTGAGAATACTCTGATGTTCCATTAAATGAAATGAGTGAATTTATAACTGAAAATCTATTGAATAGTAAAAATATTGAACTATTAAAAACAAGAGAAATTATACTTACAGATAATGAACTGGAAAGTTTACATAAAGCATTTGTAAGCAACAACAAAACACAAGAACTTAAAGATTTTTTTAATGAACAATTAGATGAAAACACTACTTCTGCTGAAATTATACAATGAACTTCATTTGCTAAAAAAATAGAAAGTTTATGAAAAGATCCAATAGATTTTATCAAAAATATAGATAATGTGTGGTTCAACTATCTTCAAAATGAATTACCAAATACATCAAAAGATACACTTAGAAATATTGCAACTTGAATGACATTTTCTTTTATAAAAATTTTTGAACAATCAAAATGAAAAATATCTAACTTATTTAAAGATATAAAGCAACCTGAAAAATTATTGAAAATACTTTCAAATGAAGAATGAAAAAATTTCTTAGAAAAAACTGGAATAATTATAGATGAAGTTAAAAAAATAGAAAATGAAGAACAAAATGATATACTGATGGATTCTCAAAAATTTTCGACATTTTACTATGATGTATTAACTTGAAATAAAAACAAGGAACAAATAGCAAAAGAACTTACAAAAAGTCAATGAAAATATAATAAAGACAATACAAATACTGAAGAGTTAGAAAATATAGCTAATAAAGCCGGTAAATATATAACAAAAGAAAACTTAGCTATTGCTTGAGGTCTTGCTTGATTATGAAGTATGTTAGATAATTTTAAAAATGGATTTGAATGATTCAAAGATAATATAAAAGATCAAACTTTAGAAAATGCTGAGCAAATATTTGGTTTTAAACATTCTTTAGAAAGTATGTGAGTTTTCAAATATGTTAAAGAGTTTTTAGATAAAATATTTGAATTTGTTGGTTTTGATAATGGTTGGGAAGGTTTTAAAAATGAAGTTGTAAGTGAAAAATTTCCTGATGTTGTTTCATATCTAGAAAAAAATATTACACTTGAAAAAATTAAAGATAATGAAGAAAGCATATTTAATAAAGGTTTTAAAGAAAACTTAACTTGAGATAAGCAAATAAAAAAAATAAAAGTAAATTGAAGTTTATCTTATGAGAGTTTTGATTATCTTAATAGTAAATGAAGTTGAAACATGAAAGAAAATCTAAATAAATTCTTTACTGAAAAAGAGTTTGATAAGCTATTTGAAAATGATAATGAAAAAAAGGAGTTTTATAACAAAGCTTTCAAGATAGAAGAACAAGAAGTTAAATGAAACTGAGAAGATAAAACAAAAACAATTATATGAGTTGTGGATTTTAATATGATAGATAAAATAATTCCAAAACTTCAAAAAGACAAAAAAAAAAGTAAAACAGTAGGTAATTATGAAACAGCAAGTGCTAGTATAGCTTTAGATTATATTGAATGAGAAGAAAAACAACAAATAGAACAATTTATAAAACAACAAGAAACTATTGTATCAAATAAAGTTAAAAAAACTTACTGAATAACTAACTTTTCTTATACAAAATATATAAATGCAATATGAATAAGAGAAAGTAGTTGAAACTATGATATTAAAAATAGTATATGAGCTTTATGAAAATACCAATTTATGCCAAATACTCTTAAAGATTATAAAGATATAATATGTCCTGATAGTAATTGTAATAAAGAAGAAGTTTTCTTAGACTCTCCTATAATACAAGAACAAGTTATGGTCGCCTATACTATAGATCATATAGATCAAATAAATTGAAAAGTTGAAATAAAAGATTATAAAGATCTGGTATATTATCTTGCAAAAACTCACCTTTGATGAGTATGAAATGTTGATAAAAATAAATCTGATACTTATGGAACAACACAAGTTGCTTATGCAGATGATGTAGTTAATTATTATAGTGCATAGTTTAAAAATTATACTTAACATATGAACATAAAAACAAAAGCCACCCTAATTGTATGATGAATAATCCTATTTTTCTGATGATGGGCAGTTTTTGTAATGTCTTTAATCCAAGATAATGAACAGTCTCCTAGTACTGATATAACAGGAGAAGCTCCAAAAGCTGAAGAACAAAACAATAATTGAACTTGAAGCAACCAGGATACAAAAGACAATAATCAACAAGAAGATACAACAAATGAAGAAGATATAAAAGCTACTAACTGAACTTGAGATACACAAACAGAATGAGATGATATAGAAAAAAAAGAACACTCATTAAAGATACTATCATATAATAAAATAGTTGATAATAAAACACAAAAGCTATTTAAATTTAAATATAAAAAAGAATCTTGAGGAACATTAAACTATGAAAATTATGATAATCTAGAAGAGTACAATAAAGAACTTGTATATAAACTAGCAACTAAATCTGATGATTTTGACCTTGCTATCATACCTTGAGAATGGTTTGATGATATATGATATCTATCTGATGTATCTTTTAAGATAAAAGCACCTTGATTTGATATATCTAGTATATTTGATTATAATTTTAATAATTATATAAAAGATAATAATATAAAAGCTATACCTTTTGGCATAGACCCGATAGTTTGATATACAAACAAAAATATTAATACTTATCAAACTTTTGAAACTTGGAAAGATATTATTGTAAAATCTGATAGAATTTCTGAAAAAGATGGTATAAAAAATATGCCTATTTTCCTAGGTTATGATAATATGTATCTTAATTATTTGGAAGATAATAATAGTTTATTTCCTGTATTTGATTATATATATAAGTACTATATCTTTAAAGATTGAAAACAGTGAGTGGAATTAGTAAAAGACCTTTGAACAAACATAATACATAAAACTTTTGATTTTAAACTTTATAAAAAACTTGTAATAAAATATAGAAAATATGAATTTTGTAAAAATAATGAAAAAATGTGCTTTATATTAGATAATGATTCAACTATAATATATGATTTCTTATCTAATTGAAATTTTTATAAAGAAAATGATCTAAATATATATAAAAATTTTAGAATAAGACCTGAAAATATAAATAAAACTACCCTTGCATTAAATAAAAATACTGATGAATATCCTGCAAAATCTTATATTATGATAATTAACCCAAATATAAAGCAAGAAAACCTATTAAAGTTCTTACAAACATATATTAAAATGTGACAAAATAATGATCTACCTTTTTATAAAAATATAATATCTCCCTTTGTTTGAAATTGAATAAACGAAGAAAATAATTTTTTATCTAAATACCTTTGAAGGTTTATAATATGAGAAAAGTTTTGAATATGACTACAAAACAACCTTTCAAAAAAAGAACTTAACTACCTTAGATGAGATATAAATATTGATTTATTGTTTTAGTTAAAATATGTTTTGTATCTTTTTAAATTTAGTAAATAATTATCAGTCCAAATTTGCTGTAACAAGTTCCAGTCATTAAATTCATAAATTGATAAAATAGCAATGATATATTTTCTTTTTTCAAGTTGTATCAAAGATAGTACTGGTAAATTATTCTTTACTAAAGGAAGGTTTCACATAATTCTAGAAGTCCTTTTATTTATATCTAAAAAAAGCTGAAAGTATGGTATAAAAGTCATTATAAATAAGCTTTGTTCAAAAGGATTTTTAATTTGATTTAATTTATCTAAAAATAATTGAAATTCTTCTTCTAATTGAAATTTATTATCTAAAGGTTTATAAGTGCTTCATCATATTTCAACTATATTGTTTCTTATAATTCATAATTCATTTTTTAAAAGCAATTTATCACCTAGTAAAGAGTGTATATCAAAAAATGTAGTTTTTCAAAAATTTAAATCTTTTTTATAATATATCATATATTCTATAGCTTTTTTATGATTTAATATCATCTGTGTTTCTTCTGATGTTTTTTCTTTAGCTATCTCATTATATTTTAATAATACTTCAGTATCAAGATAAGAGTAAGTATTTCATTCTAGATAAGAACTAGCAAAAGATAAGTCTATAAGCAATGTTTCTAAAAATCTTTTATTGGTTTTATAAAAATCTGTATCTATTGGAAGTTCCTTGACTGCATCTTCTAACTTTTTTAAATTTGTTTTACTAAAAAAGTATGTTTTATTGGGAATATAATTTCTTAAAAAATCAGGATTATAAGAAACTTGTTTTCTTTCCCAAGCAGGTAATTGAAAATAATCTTCAATATTTTTTTTAAATTTATATACTCATTTTTTAACTTTTTCTATTTTTCAATCTTGTTCTAACCTTTTTAGCCATCTATATATAGTTGTTCTATCTTTTCAAAAAAAATTTACAAGCTCTCAAGTTTTTACTTGCTTGTTTTCTTCTATAAATTTTAATATATCTTCTCTCATAATATTTTATATTATTTAAAATGTTGCAATTATTTTAAAAAAATGTTGCAAAAATACAACATAAAATGCAACATTTATATTATTTTTCAATATAAGTTTATTGTTTTAAAACCTCTTACTAGCTATATAAGCCATACCTAAAGCATCAGCTGCATCATGAGGTTCTGGTAGTTCTGCCAAGTCATATATTTTTTTTATAGTTTTTTGCATATTTTCTTTTCAGGCAGTTCATATTCAAGTAATTTGCTTTTTTATCTCATTTGGAGTAAGTTCTATAATATTTATCTTTTTTTCAAAAAACTTACTAAGTAAAAGTCATCTTACACCATATACAAACTCAGCATTAGATTGATTAAACTTAGTAAAAAAAATCTTTTCCATACATACAGAAGTTATATCATACTTTTCCAATAAACTATCAAAAAAATCAGATATCTCATACAATCTCCTTGCATTATCTTTTCTTCATCCATCAAGTTCATTGATAATAGCTCAAAGTTCGTATATATTTTTATCTTTATCAGCAATTGCAAATCATAACTTCCTTATTCAAGGATCAACTCAAAGAAACATTTGAAAAATAATAAATAAAGTTTAAAATACCTTTGATTATTAGTTTTCTTATATATAAAAAATGCAAAAATACAATATAAAACTTATATTATCAATAATAGTACTTGTTTTTATAGATCAAGTAAGTAAATATCTTTTCTATGATATAAATTACCTAAATCAAGCTTTTTTGATAACAAAAACTTTAAATGAAGGTATAAGTTGGTGAATAGATATTTTTCATCTAAATATACTTTTAGTTTTGATTCCAGTTATTTTAATAACAATTATATATCTTTACTTTAAAAAAGAAATTTGATTATATACATTTTTATTTATATTTGCTGGTTGACTATGAAATTACATAGATAGAGTTATATATTTATGAGTAAGAGATTTTATAGATTTATGATTTTTTCCTATATTTAATGTTGCTGATATATATGTAAGTATATGAGCTTTATTACTTATTGTAAGTATCTTTAAGCTGCATTATCAAAAAGATTAGGTGTTTGTTTTTGATAGGTGTTATTTGCAATTTCTCATACTATAAATCATACCTCCACCTTTGCTCAGGCTATTTTAGAAGATATTTGCCTTGAAAATATACTAATTTGGTTTTCTAATGATCTATTTGAAGAAAGTGCATCAAAAAGCAACTTATATAAAACATTTTCCTCAAGAGGAATTATATTTTTATACTTATTTTCTTTATTTACAAGACTATAAACTACTTCTAAAGCTTGCTGTGATGTTTCAACTCATCATAAAGATGTGAGAGTTTCAGGTGATTTTCATTTAAGCATAAGGTATTCTACATGTGATTGGAAATTACCCTTTTTAATGTTTGATTTATTTATGTTTAGCATTTTTGTTTTATTATATATTAAATTAATGTTGTATTTTAATATCTTAGTTTTATGCTACTCCTTAATAATAAGAGAGTTACAGTAATTATTATTCAAGCTAATTATTTTATCTATAAAACAATCTATATTATCTTGTATATTTGCAATCTTATATTGATTCAAATAAGCTAGAGAATCAGAAATTTCATCTATTATAAAGGGCATTATGTCATATTTTTCACATTTAATTATTATATTTTCTCTTTTTTTTTGTAGATCTTGTTTATTCATTTTTTTTGTTTTAGTTTTTAAAAGACTTTTTGTTTAATAATTGTTGAAAGTGTGTTAATTATATAATATATATTTCATAAGTCAATATAATTTAAAAAATTTTTAACCTAAATCAATTTCCTTTACTTTTTTAGTGTTGTTTTTAAGGTAACTTACAAGATGCATATCATGAGTTATAAAAAGTACAGTATTTCAAGAATTATTTAGTTCTATAAGAAGGTCTATAATTTGTTTACCTGTTTGAGGGTCTAAATTTCAAGTAGGCTCATCTGCTATTATAAAGTTTGGATTTGAAATTAATGCTCTTGCTATAGCCACTCTTTGTTTTTCTCATCAAGAAAGATAAGGTATTTTGATATCTTTTTTATCAAATAATCATACTTTATATAGAACTTCATTTACTTTTTTTTCTATATTTTCTTTATTCTCTCACCTCATTTCTAAATTATAAGAAATATTTTCATATACACTTTTCCATTCAATAAGTTTAAAATCTTGAAAGATAACTCATATATTTCTTCTATATCTTTGTACTTCTGCATCTAAAAATCTTGATATGTCTTCTTTATTGTAAAATATAGTTTTCCTAGGTGGTTTAAGCTGTCTTATAAGAAATTTAACTAGAGTTGTCTTTCAACTACCTGATCTTCATAAAAGAACAACAAAATCTCTTTCAAGCAACTTAAAATTAAATTTATCAAATATAAAATTGTGTGCTTTTTTATATCACCATTTTAAATTTTCTATTTCTATTAAGGGAGTTTGCATTTTTCAGTAAATAAGTAAATAAAATATATTGTATATTATATTATTAAAAATACAAGCATTTTCTTTTTAGTAAGAGTGCTTTTATTTCATGATTATATAATAATAATATTTCATAATTTTAAAAATATTAGTATTTACATTTTGTAAAAAAGTTACCATTAATAAAATATACTATTTTAAGTTTGATTTTAAAATAAAATAATATATAAAAATATATAATTTAAAAATAAAATACAAAAGTATGAAAAATGCTATAGCACTAGAAAATATAAGAAGTGTATATAATGTATGAAATATAATAAGAACTGCAGATGCACTAGGTTTTGATGTAATTTTACTTTGATATAGTCCTTGAAAAGAAGATGAAAAGCTTTTGAAAACTTCTTTATGAGCAGAAGAAAATGTAAATTTAAAAAAATTTTATAATGTAAAAAAATGATTGGATTATATCAACAAAAATTATAAAACATGTATAGCTTGAGAACTTACAGATAAAGCAATAAGTATATACAATATAAAAAAATACATACAAGAACCAACCTGTATGCTTTTGTGAAATGAAGTAGATGGAGTAAGTTTAGAAGCTTTAGAAAATATAGATAAAGTAAGCTATATCCCTATGGAATGAGTTAAAGAATCTTTAAATGTTTGTGAAGCAGCAAGTATATTTATGTATGAGATTAAAAGAAAATAATCTTGAAAAGAATAAGTTTTTGTATAGATTATTAATATATATTTAAAAATAAAAAAACATATATGTGAAAGAAAAAAAATTTAAATAAAATAATAATATGAACTTTTTTATGAACTGCAATATGATGACTATCATTTTTTTCTAGAACTAAGAAATGAAAAAGTTTTTTTAATAACACTAAAAAGGATTTGAAACTTTGAATAAAAGAAATGAAAAAAACTTTTGAAAAATTAATCAAAAAAAATGAAAAAAAATAAACTACAAAGAAAAATTAAAAGACATAAAAAAAGAATATTTTTGAAAATTAAAAAACATAAAGTTAAAGTTTTTATAACTACATTGATTATACTTTTTTTTATTTGATTAAAAGTAAGTTATAATATATATATAAATAATGAAAAAAATATAATCAATACTGTATATTTTGATAAATATATAATAGATAACAACCAACTAAGTTGAGTTACTAATAAAATAGAAGAAACATTTATAGGTGTTAATAGTGTAAAAAATAAAATTCTCTGATATGAACAAGAAAAAAATAATATATACAAAAAATACAATTATATTGATAAAATTTATTTAAATTTGATTGATAATAGTACAGTTAAGGTGTGATTAGAATTTAAAAAAACAAAATTAAATTTTATATGAAGTTGAAAAATATATTGAGTATATAATGAAAACCATATTGAACAATTTAATATAAATAATATATCATGATTAAATTTATTAAATACATGAGCAAATAACTTATACATTCCAGAATATCTTTATAATAAAAATATAGATAAGATATTTTTTAAAACAAGTTTAGAAAAATTAATTACATATACAGAAAAATTAAAAAAAATATTTACAAAATGAAAAATATACTATCTTGCAGGATGAGAATCTATCAAAATAGAAAGTGATAATAAAATATATTTTTTTTCACTTGAAAAAGATATTGATAAACAAATTTTACAACTAAAAATAGCAAAACAGCAAGTTCCTGAGAAAATAGAAAATGCAAGAACAATAGATTTATGAAATTTAAAAACTTGAATTTATATTAAGGAAAGCTATATATGAAATTAACAGTACTACAATCATCATTTACTTCAAACTGCATCATACATTTGTATCAAAGGCAAGAAAACTGATAGTGCAAACAATAAAACTATAGATCATATTAAAAGTATAACAAATGGCTCTATAAGATTTTGTAAATTCTTAATAGTTAATTTCAATTCTTGGTCATATTTATCAGAGATTTCTTCCAAAAGAGAAGATAGTTGTCAAGTTTTATCTCATATATCCATAGTATAAGCTATATCTATAGGTATATACCTATTTGAATAATTTCATATTTCTTGTACATCTCATATTCATATAGCTTTTCAAAGTGATAGTCATCATTCAAGCTCAAACTTTAATCTTGTAAACTCATCCTTAAATAAAACATTTTCTGTTCAATATATTATAATATCTAGACTCTCAGTTATACTCACTCAAGATTTTAAAAGTAGAGAAAGATTTGATGTAAAGTAAACTAAATATTTTACTGGAGCTATTTTATTAAAAACAGGTAAGTTAAGTGCTAGATAAGAGTTGAAGTATTTACCTGGATTTGTTTTAGAAAAAAGCTTATAAAATATAAAAAATCAAAACATAAATAAAACAACAAGATACCATTTGGTTTGAACAAAATTACTAAGTTGTAAAATTTTTTGTGTAAGATAAGGAAGATCAACACCTAAGTTTTCAAATAATCATACAAATTTAGGTATTATAAAAATCAAAAGTCATATAAATATTAATATTGCTATACTAATAACAATACTAGGATATATCATTATAGATTTAATTTTTTTTCTCCTTTCATCTTCTTCCTTTTTAGTAGTATATATATTTTCAAATAAAGTTGCTAATTTTCAAGTATTTTCTCAAACCTTTATAAGTGCAATATCAAGTTGTCATATTTGTTTGTAAAATCACATACTTTCAGATAATGTCATTCAACTATCTATTCAATTCAAAAGGTCACCAACAAATTTTTTAAGTCACAAATCTTTTGATTGGTGATATATTATATTTAATGTAGTTTTTATATCTATTTTTGACTTTAAAAACCAGGCCATTTTTTGATAAAATTCATACATTCATTTTTTATTCAAAACAGATATTTTCATTAAAAATTTATCTATAGATGATTCTTGAGATGTTTTTTTATAAGAAGACATTCTTTTTTGAATTTTTTTAATTATAGAAAAAAGTGATTTTTTTTTAACAAATGGATACTTCCTTAACAACATATTTGCTCTCAATAATGCGTCTTTATATTGTTTATTTTTCAACATAAGTTGTACAGTTTTAAGCTCAACATTAAATTGCTGATATTGTTGTTGTTTTTGATGTTTATTTTTTATTTGAACAAATTTATTAAATGAATTAACAATTTTTTTATCTTTTATATTACGAGTATCTTTTAGATAAGAAACAAATTTTAATCAGTTCTCCCAGTCTTTAATTTTAATTAAAAAATCTATTTTTTTATATATTTCTTTTAAATCTTTTTTATCAAGTTCTTTTTTACTAACATAATCAAGCATTCATACCTTTGATAAAAAGTCATCATTTTTTTCAACGTTTATATTAAGATTAGAAGACTTAAGGTTATGTATTTCATCTATATAATATTGAAGTTTTTTATCATTAGGATATATTTTCATTGATTTTATAGCAAACATAAGTGCTTTTTGGTGTTCTCAAGATTTTACCATATATTCTATACTTCTTATTATATTTTCTTTTTTCATACTACCCTCTATTCTTTTATATTCTTTTTCATAGGCAATCTCATTTTTTTCTAAATTTTTTTTAAGTTTTGATATTTTTTTATCTCATATTTTTTTATTTTCCATTTGATCTATAATGTTTTTTGCTTGAGAAAATAACTTGTTATCTACATAAAAATCATACCAGTATTTGAATTCTTTAAAACTATTAGCCTTATTATAATTATACTTATAAGAGTTTTTTGATAAATCTTCTATAAATTTAATAAAAAAGTTAATTATTTTTTTATATTTTTTTTTATTTTTTTTATCATTAGAAGCTTTGTTATTCATACTTAAGATAAGCTCTTTGTACTTTCCATCCAATACAAATTGCAATTCTTCTTGAGAAAAATAACTAATATTTTTTTTTACAAAAGATAAAAAAGAATCTAAATTCATACTTATTCTTTATACGGTAAAATGTTTGATAGCTCTGTTAATCAATATAAACTTTTTATAAGTCAATCCTTATAAAGTGTAAAATATCATTTTTTATCAACTAACCTTTCCCACTCTTTAGAAGAAAAATTATTGTCAATTATTTTTGAAAATTCATCATCAAGAAATGTAACTTCATGTAATCAAACTCTTCATTTATATCAATTATATAAACATTTCTCACATCAAACTTTTTTCTTAAACTTATTATTTCCTTTAAGTTGTTGCTCATATACTTTTCATAAGCCTTGTTTAAAGACTTCATCCTCTTTTTCGGTAATATTTATATTTTCTGAACAAGAACAAAGTTTTCATGTTAATCTTTGAGATATAACAAGTTTTAAAACATTACTTATAAGATAAGGAGGTACATTTAGATTTAAAAGTCTTTCAACAACTCAACTACCCTTATTAGCATGTATAGTTCATAATACCAAATGTCATGTCAAACAAGCCTCAACAGCCAGTTGTGCTGTCTTAGGATCTCTTATTTCTCATACAAGTATAATGTCAGGATCTTGCCTCAATAGTGATCTAAGACCATTTGAAAAATCATAACCTATTTCAGAATTTACTTGTGATTGAATTACTCATGGCATCTTATATTCTATTGGATCTTCAAGTGTACTAATATTATATTTTGAAGGATCAAAACTATTAAGTAAACTATAAAGTGTTGTTGTTTTTCAACTTCAAGTTGGTCATGCAACAAGTATCAATCATTCTTTAAAAGAAAGAGATTTTTTAATTAAATCAAGATTATAACTTAGAAATCATAATTTATTTAGATTTAGTAAGTTAGCATCTTTTTTAAGAATTCTTATAACTATTTTTTCTCAGTATAATGTTGGAAATGTTGAAACTCTAAAATCTATATCTTCTCCATTATAATTATATGCTATTTGACCATCTTGAGGAAGCCTTTTTTCATCTACTTTAAATTTAGAAAGTATTTTAATTCTTGCAGTTAGATTATCAGAATTCTCATTTGAAATTTTATAAAAAACATGTAAATCACCATCTATTCTAAACCTAATATAAAAATTATCTTTTTGTGGCTCAAAGTGTATATCTGAAGCTCAAACATCTATGGCCTCTTTAAATACATTATCAAGAAAATCTTTTATATCATCTATCATTTCTATGTTTTTTATTTTCATTTTATTTTTTAATACATTAAAACTTACATTTAAGTATAATCATAATATTTTCTATGTCAATTTTTAAAACTTGACAATTTTATAAAATAAATATAAATAAAAAATTGACAAAAATAAAAAAAATAATATTATATTAATATTGACATATAATATAATAGTATATTTAATATATCATAAATAAAAATAAAAATGTTAAATAATGAAGTGCTTATAGATTTAGAAGATGAAAACAATGAAAATAATGAAGATAATAATGAACATACAGATTTTTGAATTAGTATGAATCTAGAAGATAATAATGAAGAAAATGATGATGATAAAAATAATGAGGAAGAAATTGAAAAAAATAAAAACAATGAAGAACAAGGTGAAGAAAATAATGAAGAGTTTTGAGTTAGCACTAGTTTAGAAGATGAAAATATGGGATTTATAAAGCAAATGGCTGAAAATGGAATAAATGATAATATAGATAATGAAATTTATGATGAAATACTAAACAAAACAAAGAAAAAAAATAAGTTTATAAATATATCTTTAGCATTTTTTGCATTGTCTATTATCTGAACATCTTTAACATATGTATATCAAAATAATAGTGAACAATTAACATCTATACTTTGAAATATTAAAAATGAAGTAATAAAAAGTAATATTAATGAAAAAGAAGAAAATAATAGTAATATTAATGAAGAAATTGATACATGAGAAAATGCTAGTCAACAAAATATAGATTCTCAAGATGATATAAGAAAACAAATAGAAAAAGAACTAAATGAAAACAATGTAGGCAGCATAAAAGAAAATAAATGAGAAGAAAAAAAAGAACTAGAAAACTTAAAACAAGATATAACTTCATATTATAAAGAACAAATAGAAAAAAAGGTTAAAGGGTTAAAAAAAACAACTAAAGATAAAATGATATTTAAATACAATATACTAAAATATGAGTTTAATAATAATACAATAGATTTTAAAACATTTAATAAACAAACTAAAAATATTATAAATAATATAAAATAATATTGTTGTTTAATACAAAAAAAATATAATACAAGTGATTTAATATATATTTATAAATATAATATGCTTGTAGTTTTTTCTTTGATAACATTTTTATTTATAATTACTATTTCTTGATTTATATTAAGTATAAACCATTATGATTTTGATAATAATTATAATATTTACAAACAATCTAATATAGTAAATAAAAGTAATATAAATCTATGAAAACAATATATAAAATACTATAATAATTGAAGTTGAAATAATTTATATTGTTTTTCTTGAAATACAAAAGAAGATAATAACTGTTATTATAGATGATATTATTGATTCATACCACCAAAAAAAAATATTAATTTATGAAATTTTTTTATTAGTAAAGATACAAGTTTTATAGCTTCATGAACAAATAATCTAGAATTTGTTATAGAAAATTGAAATATTAAAAATAAATATAATATAAACAACACTTTAGAAACAAAAATTTTTGAAAAATGATATTATAATCTATATACTGAAAATAAAAATAATACATGGGAACAATTTTTCATAACAACAAAAGATGATGAGGGTTTTAAAAATATAGATATAAAAGAAATAAGTTATAATTGTAACTGTTATGATAGTTGAAATAATCTAGTATTAACATGAATAAAAAATAATTGTCAGTTGTTATGATCATGTACAAACACATGAGATTATATAATAACTTGAACAATATATTCATGAAAAGTTTTGTTAAAAACAAATTTAAATTACTATCAAGATAATAATAAACAATTTAAAAAATTATTCTACCTAACATGAAATTAAATAAAAATGGATTTGTAATTATGGAAATATTGGTTTATTTTATAATAATAGCTTTTATATGATTTTCTTCATATAGTATAATGTCAAATTTAATATGAAAAGTAGAAAACAAAAAAGAAAGAAATATTTTTTTTAAAAATTATAATAAATTCATATCATCAATTCTTGAAAATAATGATAAATGATGGAAATTAAATAATATACAACAAACTTGAATAGTGCTTGAAAATAAATGAAAATATATTGCATATGCATGCAAGGAAAATGGAATATATAAAACACCCATAAGTAGTTGAAATATAAATTGGGAAACTAAAGAAAAATACTTTTCATGATTTAATTGTAATAAACTTAGTTGAAAATATAATGTTTATTCTTGATTTTTTATAAAAGTTAATATCTTAAAAGATAAGGAATACAAATATTTTCTTAAAAATTAGTTCAAATTATAGTTATAAATCTTATTGTTTTCATAATTTACATAACAAAAATTACCTGTATAGGGAATATTTGTATTTATTAAATTTCAAGTTTTTTCCTTACAAGAATAATAATAATTTCAACTATTACCTGTTAAAAAATCATATCAACTTAAGGTTATATATCAACTTCAATTATTTATATTAGTTATATAATTATGTAAAGAAATATTTATAGATTGCTTTTCTAAATTTATAAGATGATTTTGATAATTTTTATCTTCTATATCTATATAATTCATTCATAAAAAATAAACAAAAGACATAATAAGTATACTAACTATAGCTTCTGCAAAGTACATAATAATAGTTACAAGTTAAAAGTTACAAGTATAAAATCTTAAAAAGTTATTACAAGCAAATGCAAAGCAATCTAGATTAAAGATATAATAAAGTAAATATAACATTTTTCAAGTATAAAAAAAAGATAGTCTATAAAGACTACCTTAATTATATAATATATTATTCAACTTGTGCTTGTAGTTGTGCTTGTAATGCTCAAGTAGTTACATTTAATGGATTAGTCATAGCTCCTTCAAGTGCATCAAAATCACCAGTATCTAAATTAAAAGATCCTGTGAAAAAATAAGGTACAGTAGTAGCAGTTGAAGCACCATCAACGATAAAATCAAAAGTATCAGTTCCATCATAAGTTGAATCTCAAGTCAATGAACTACCATTAGTTACAAATAAACTTGGTAACTCAACAACATCTACAGATGTAGCATCAGTTCAAGATACAACAGCTGCATAACCATAACTTCATCTTACTACCCAACCAGAATTTTCTGATTCTCAAGCTAATTGATATTTATTATCATTTGACTTTGAATAATAGTAATTATTTTCAGATGGTGTTTTAGGAGTTTTTTCCATACTATCCATACTAGATATAACAGTTTCATCAAGTTCTCATTGAGTAAATCCATAACCAACATCTGGAACTATTATAGTTCAACCATTAGCAGTATTTGGATTAGGATAACTAAATTCCTCAGCATAGTGAACTTGCATAGCTTTATCAATAGTATTTATATCAGCTACTACTCTAGCATCTTTAGACTTACCTATCCATTTTGTAAGCATCATACCAGCACTTACAGCCAATATAGCAATTATAGCAATAACAACAATTAATTCAACCAATGTAAAACCTTTCCTCATTTTCATCTTTAATTTTTATTTAACAATTAAATATCTTTATTATTGAATATTACAATAATAATTGTAAATATAATTCTATTATTATTTTTTTTGTTTTCAAGTTTTTTTTATTTTTTTCTTTGTTCTATATAATCTATAATGATTCAAGTTCAATTTACAAGGTGCTTAAACCTATCTGCATTCAAATGTACTCAACCAAAATATCTTGTTATAATTATCATACAATTTACTATTTTTCTTTTTTTCATAGTTGTTAAGATACAATTTCATCATCATACCTCACCATCATCATTTTTTCACTCTAGTATACTACCATCTTCTGTTTTTATCCTATAAGCATAAGTATTATGAGTTGCTTTTTTATAATATTTATATTTATTTATATAATTAAAAAAATCTTTAACTTCTTGTTTGGACAATACTTTAGTACAAGTTCAAGAATATTTACTTTTCCTATCTTCTATTATATTTTTTAAGAAAAAAGTGTCTTTATCAAATTCTTTCTCATTATTATCAGAGAATAAAGTTTGTTTTTCATAAGTTTTATATCTATTCATACATTTAATTAAATAAGATAAAAATTATATGTGATATATAAATATATGTATTAATTTTTCAATTTTATTTGAATTATAGAGTTTTTTTTATATTATTAGGTTTAATTTTAATATTTAATAAGTATATAATGTTTAGTATAGAAAATATTAAAAAAAGCTTAGATAACTCTTATGATATATGATGAAAGTGAGGTATTGTAGTTTCTTGACTTGAAGATGATAATAATTTAATTTTTTGTAATGGTATAATATTTTCACAAGAAAAGATATCTTCAAACTTACATAAAATATATACTGACTATATACTTGTAAATAAAAAAGTAAAAATACTAGTAATAGATATAGTTACAAATACTCAAGAGATAAAAAGATGAGAAGAACTTAAAAAAATAGATCTTTTAAATGAGTGAATTTTTGTATGAGATACAAAAGATGATAAATGATCTTTTATATTACCAAATACAAAGTGAATAGATAGTATCAAAAAAGCATTAGATACAATTAAAAAGAAAGTTGAATTTTCTTCAAAACAAGTTAATATATACAAATTTAGCACCAAAAGATTTACTTTTACAAAATGATAATTCCATTTAATGCATTTTTAAAAAATTATCAAAATTATGATTTTTTTATCAAAGAAGATAATAATTATTTTCTAGTATGGAAAAAATCAAACATACCAAGTAGTTTTTGAAAAAAATATAGCTTACTAAATATGATAGAGGATAATAAGCTAGATCAAAACTTTTGTGATTATATAAAAAAAACTTTTTCAAAGAATGAAGAATATTGATTATTAAATAGAATAGATAATGATACAAGTTGATTCCTGTATTTTGCTAAAAACATGGAAATATACAACAATTATAAGAAGGAACAAAAACAAGGAAATATAATAAAATACTATTATGCTATCATAGAATGAAACTTTCCATATACAAAAAAAGAAGTTAATTATATTATAATGCATAAAAATAAAACAAAGATGATAGCAATAAAAGAAAATAAAGATAAAAGAAAATGAAGATGAAAAAAACATTTTTTAAAAACAAAAATAGAAAAACTATACTTTGATAAAAAAGAAAATAAAACTTACCTTAAAATAAGTATTAAAAAAGGAATAAGACACCAGATAAGATGTCATCTTGAAAGTATATGATATCCTATTATAGGAGACAATCTATATAATTGAAAGGAAGAAAAACAATTAAATTTATATAGTGTATGATTTAAGAAAAATTTTTAACAAGGTCAAATACTATAACTATAAATAAGAATAATACAAAAACTACTAAAAATACATTTCTAATAAGAGTTTTTGATTTTTTGAATTTTTCCTCATCTCATCTTGATGTAATAAGTAAAAATCATGCATATATAAGAACAAGAATTATTATAACTCATAAAACCCAACCAAGTACAGTTCAAGCTGAAGCTATAAAGTTACCAGCATCTTCTCCAAAAGTTCATTCTTGCGCAATAAAATAGATATAATCTAAAACTTTAATAGCTATTAAAGCTAAAATAACATTTATTGCTCAAGTTCTTGCAGATTTTATCTTATCCTCCTTTTCTTGTGCTTGCATTATTTTATAGCCATAATATACAATAAGTATTATAGCTATATAGTAAGCAGCAGATTTAAGAAAAATCAATATAGATCAAATAATATCATTTTGAGCTGCTATAACAGTGGTAGATGCATCTGTTGTTGCTCATCAAACATTTAAGGTTGTTCATAATATCCAAACAGAACCAAAAACTAAAAAAGTTCAATAAACAATATAAAGTAAGTTCATCTTAGACTTTTTAAGCTCTCACTCGTCATTTGATTTTAATACAAATAATGCTCATGCCCATATTATAAAAATAAAAAGCAATCATACAAAAACAGTTTGTAGTTTATTCCATATAATACCTCATGATCATCATGAAGAAGGGAAAAATAATGCAAATATATTATCTCTTAAGCTTGAATTAGAATCAACAGCAGATATTGTATATCATCATACATCATTACTATTAACATCAGAAAAACTAGGAGCTGCTGCAAATGTATTTACAAGAAAAAGATTATTTATTAAAATAACCATAGATAGAATTGTTTTTTTTAACATATTTTATACTAATATACTAAATATACTATTTAATAGTAATTTTTATTGTTTTTTTTTCAACTGATTATAAAACTCTAATATATTTTCCACCACAAAATCAGGTTTTATATCATCTTTTAAAGAATAATTTCAATCAATCAAGCAAGTTCAAGCACATCAAGCATTTTTTCAAGTTAGTATATCTTTTTCCTTATCTCATACAAAATAAGACTTTGTTACATCTATATTAAGTTCTTTACAAGCATTGTCTACCATAAAAGTTTTAGGCTTTCTACATTTATTATTCATACTTGGCTTACCATAACATGAATATATAGCATCAAAACCAAATCATAAAAGTTCTTGTATCTTATCATTAACTTTTTCTGCTTGTTCTCTTGTATAATATCAAGCACCAACTCAAGTTTGATTTGTAATAACAACAAGCAGGTAATTGTCTTTTTTAAATTTTTTTAATCAGTTTTTAACATTATCTAATAATCTTACATCTTTAATATTATATACAAAATGTTTTCATAAAGGTAATGAATTTATAGTTCCATCTCTATCAAGAAAAATTGCCTTATTCATTATATATTAAATATTAAAGACTAAAAATTTATTATATCTCAAATAGATTTTTGCAACTTATTTGTATCATGTCTTAAAAATTCTCATGAAGCTACCAAATCTTTAATGATTAACCTATCATCATTTTTTAAATCATTTTTAACTAATCATTTTCATTCATTATGATATTTTTCTAACAATTCATTTGATATGTCTAATTTGCTTTCATCCTGTACAAGGATATGATCAAATATATCTTCTTTAAAGTATTTTTTAAAAACATCAAGAAAGTCTGATAAATTGTATGTATTTGTTTCTCAAAATTTTGTAAATAAATTTCAAATATATATCTTTTTAGCCTTGGAGTTTTTAATCATATCTAAAGTACCCTCTAAAAGTAAATTTGGAAGCATACTTGTATATAGATCACCAGGTCAAAGTATTATATAATCTGCCATCTTTATTACTTTTTTTAAGTTAGGATTTTGGGATGGTTTATCTTGTTTTGCTTTTTCTATCATAATATCAAATACATCATCTTGTTCTACACTTTTAAGTATATTTAGTATCTTTGCATATTTTTCTCTTATCACCCAAAAATCTTTTATCTTAATATTACCATCATGCTTTGGAATATCTATATTTGTCTCTCATATAATATATTGTCAATTCTCAAGTTTTGCCAAAAGTCTTGTTGATTCAAAAGTTGAAGGATATACTTTTCATTTTTTTATATTAAACAAGTGTTCTATTTCATTTAAAGCTTTACCATAATCGTTTGTAATTTTCTCTCAAGCAAACATTATGAGGTTTCAAAGGTTTTGACCTGCTAAAAATCCATCTTCATATCTATATGAAAAAAGTTTTCTCAAAAATTCACTCTTATCTTCATCAGCAAGTGCCACAATTGCTCTTCTAAGGTCTCATGGTGGTAATATACCATATTCATCTCTTAAAGCTCAAGTGCTACCACCATCATCTGACATTGTTACTAATGTATTTATAAAAATATTATCTAATTTTTTAATTCAACTCACAAGATTGAAAGTTCATGTTCATCATCATATGGTAAGTATAGATTTCATTGAAAAATAATAAATTATTTATATAAATATACTCAAACAAAAGATTAAAGAATAAAGATCAAACTAAAATTTTTATTCTTTCTATCTTTCATCTTTTATCTTTCATCTTTTATCTTCATGAAATACTTTATAGGAATTTTATTCATTATATCAATAATTATTTCTTTCTTTTATAAAGAAGCTGTTTTTTACAGCAAAGATTTTCAAGATAAATACAATATAAAAATCAATATTGATAATGATTATACAAAATTTTTCTTTCAACAAAATCATAATCCTTTATATGTTTTTAAAAAAGATTATCTAAATACATATAGTGTATATGCTCATGAAAATAATAAATCAAATGTGGTATATCCACATCAACAAACAGTAGCAGATATAGATTATATGAGAAATATACAATATGCTGCAAGTAGTACAGAAACATTCAAAGTAAAGTATCTATATAATGAATTAAACAATATTACAAATATATCTCCTTATTGGGATCATATATATGAATTTTGACAACTTTTACTACCAGCAAGCAAATCATATAGAGGTGATTTGGATAAAAATTTAACTTGGGAAAATACTATAAAACTTTGAGAAAAATGAATATTTTTCAATTGCAATCAAGAAAAAATAAAAAATATACTTACACTTAAAGATGAAGAATATATGAAACTAGCATATAATAAAACATGAAAATTATATAAAAAAAATAAAAATCCTTGCTCTGATAAAACTATAGCAAGTAGTTTGTGATTTAATTATTTTCATTATATAAAAAATTTAGAAAAAACTGTTAAATATTACAAAATAGCTTGATTTGATGAAACTGCTCTACCTTGAACAATATGAATGGTATCTGTTGCAAATGGCATTCTTTGAAAACATGAAAAGGCAATATATATGTTAATACAAAGAGCAATAAGTATGTATGATGCCTTAGAAAATAATATAAAATTAGATAAAAAACAAGTAGAAAATTACAATAGACAAATAGAAAATAGTTTAAAAAGAGCTCAGGAAGAATTGCATTTTTATATTATAAAACAAGCTGAAGAAAAAAGTGAAAAATGTAAGAAGAATTATAATTGTTTAATAAGTAGCAATAATATAGAAAAAGAAATTAAAAACTTACAACAATATTGCATAAAAAATGTAAATATAGGATCTATAAAAACAATTAAAGATATAATAAATACAAATACTCAAAAATCTTTAGAAACTTCAAAATGTTTTTTACTTTGATTTTGAAAAAATAATTGATATATAAATAATTGAAAATTAAAGTCAGCAATTATAGAATGATGAACTTACTATTATGATAAAGAAAATCAAAGATGGTGGGTAGGAAAAAGAAATTAAAAACTTTAATTTAAAATGCTAAAAATAATTTAATATTTAATTTTTAAACTTAAATGTCTTCTTATTTAGTTTCAATACTACCTTACATTGCTATTTTATTGCTTATAATATGAATTTTTATAACTGCAAGGTTGTGGCTTTGGATATATAAAAATGCTTTTTGAGTTGAAATTGATAAAAAAATTATAGGTATAAGTTTGTTTATATGAGGTATTGCAGCTGTAAGCATATTATTATTTCCAAAACTTATGGAATATGTTTGAATAGCAAGTTTTGTAAATTGAGATTATTCTTATAAAGCAATGGGGATTTTTATGTTATATTTAAATATATTAGTTACTTTGATAAATGTTTTTTTTAAAGGTTTTAATGCAAAAACTATTATAAATTTAATTATTTTTAATGTATTTTTTATAATATTATTTACAGTAGCAAAAAGTTTATCACTAAATCCATATATATTAAATATAGTTTTTTATTACCTTTTTGTTGCTTATGGTGAAGAATTTATAAAAAATCAACTAGCTTTAAGTATAAATTCAAAAATATGAAAAGTTGATTCTGATATACTTTTATACCATATATTAGCAGCTATATGATTTGCTTTTTGGGAAAATATAGTATATGTTATATGAGCAATATCATTTGAAAATTTTATTAGTGCTTTTATATGAGGATTATGAATAGTAATTATGAGGTGATTGTTAGGTTTTTGAGCACATACTTTCTATTCTAGCTTGATATGAATGTGAAATGTAATTTGAATTATATCTATACCAGTTTTTATACTTATTGGTATGCTTGTTCATTATGGATATGATTTAAGTTTATATTTTAATTTAAAAATTATTATACCTATTTTTATAATAGCTATTTATCTATGGTTAACTTATGTTTTCTATAAAGTTGATAGAATATATATAGAAAGTTAAAAAGATTTAGTGTTTAAAAAAATTCTTTGTAACTTATAATCTCGAGTAAAGTCAATAGATCTCTTTCTTCTTTCATCTAACTTGCTACTAAATAGATTTCTCCACTATGGTTGAAATGACACAGCAGCCTTGCAACTTGCTACTTGTAAATTGCTACTTGGTATTTTTAAAACTTTACTATAGTTTCTTTTCAATCCTCAAGTAACTCATATCCTCATTTTTCTATAGTTTTTGGTGAGATTACTATCCTATTTGGAATTCATAACAATTCACAATCTCTAGCTTTAGTTCAAAATCATATCTTTTTTCACATTCTATCATCTAGTATAACTTCCTTTCATTCATTTTCAAACTTTCTTGCAAGCTCTTCAGCCTTTTCAAGATGTTCTTCTCACATAACTATAATATAATAATCAGCAGGTACTATAGAATCTGGCCAGTTTATACCATTTTCATGTGCAAACTTTTCAGCAATAACTCACATAAGTCTTGAAACTCATATACCATAACATCACATAAGAAGTTTTTTTTGACTGCCATCTTTATCAAGAACCTTCATATTGAAAGCATCTGAAAACTTTGTTTCTAAAGGAAATATATTTCAAACTTCACTAGCTTGTTTTAGTTCATATTCACTACTACAACAGTTTGTACATTTAAAACCATCTGCACTTACTAAAAATTCACTTTTTTCTGGGTCTATTTTATCAATAACTATCTCTTCATTATGAGAAGTACCACATTCTTTACATATATATATATTATCTTCTCATATACCAAGTACTGTTTGAAATTCATGAGAATATTTATCAGTAAATGTTCAACCATCAGCTAAAGTTATATAAGTATCTTTACC
>JASMTN010000013.1:0-6973 GCA_041694255.1 Candidatus Altimarinota bacterium | reverse complement strand
TTTAAGCTCTTTATGATAATACGGATGCAAAGTAAATATAGTTCATATTTCTTGTTTATTTAATAATATCTTTGCAGCTTGTTTAGGGTGAGATATACCTTCTATGTCTTCTTTTTTATACTCAAGTAGTCATTTAAGATTATAATCTTTAAGTATATCATCTAGCATATCTTTAAATTCAAATATATTGTTTTCTTTAAAATCTTTAATATCTTTTTTATAAGAACAAGCTCAAAGAACTAACTCTTCACCATTATCTTGATGAAATACTTTTCAAGTTTCCAGTACCTTTATATTATCATAAGTTCTAAAGTTTTTAGATATTACTCATATTAGATTATAATATAAATTATCTCTTAAATACTTATTTTCAGGAGACATAGCATTTTTAAGGGTATATAATTTAGATGTATCATAATTTTTGAATTTACTTACAAGATCAAGGTCAAACCAAGGGTATGTTTCAAGTAAAGTATAATCATAATTTTCTACAAATATCTTTTCTACTAAACGAACAATTTGAGTTTGATTATTATAATCAACATAGTCCATATTTCTTTCAAGGTCTTTTCAAGTTATATTTTCATAACCATATATTCTAATAATCTCTTCAAACACATCCTCTTTTATATTCATGTCTGCTGGAGATCTCCAGTAAGGAACTTTAACAGCATCTTGAAGTACTTCAAATCAAAGTTGAGAAAGTATAAGATTGATTTTTTCTTCATCTAGATTATCAACTCCTATAAAAGATTTAAGTTCTTTAAAATCTACAGGAACCTTTTTTGCAAATTGTTTTTGAGTTTCTTCATCATAAACAAAAGCTAAACCTCATATATCACCCTCTAATCAAGAAAGTTTAAATTGATCTAAGAATAATAAAAGTGAATATAGTGTGTATAATGGGCTTATATTTTTTTCAAACCTAATCTTCGCATTTGTCCTTAGATCATGAGAATTTCATGTTTTTCTTACTTGGATAGGATCAAAATTTCATATCTCAACTGTAATATTTTGAGTATGTTCTGTAATAGAAGATGATTTTCATCATATAACTCAAGCTAGTGCTAATATCTTTTCATCATCTGTTATAATTATATCTCATACATTTAATATATGTTTTTCATCTAATAAATCTATAAACTCCTCTCATCATTCTGCTTGTTTTACAGTTATATTACCTTTAATCTTATCAGCATCAAAAAAGTGTATAGGCTGTCATGTTAAAAGCATAAAAAGATTAGAAAAATCTACATAATTATTTACAGTTTGTTCTCAAAGATCTACAAGTTCAAGTCTTTCTTTAAATCAACTTTTTGCTACTTTAATATCTTTTATATCTAATGCAATATAAGACCTAGCTTTTGGAGTATCTAAAAATACTTTTTTATTAGATGGTTTTGAATGCTCAAGTGTCTCAAATATATTTGTATTTGAAAATTGTTTTAAAATATTTGAAATATCACTCATATATATTTTTTGTTTATCAAAAACTTTGTATATGGCATGTAAATCTATAGCTTGTCATAGGTGTCATGTAAGATCAGGTCTATTTGTAAGTGTCTTATTGTCTATATCAAATATAAAATTATCTATAAAAGGAACTTCATAAGAAAGTGGTTTTCATAAATCTTTTTTAGATAAAGTATTTAGGTCTTCATCAAGTATCCATATACCATGAAGATCAAGGTCTTCTTTTATTCAAAGTTCTTCCTTTGAGCAAATCATACCATTTGAATCTAAACCTCTCATTTTTACAGGTTTAATTTTTAGGTCTTTTTCTGATATATAAGCACCTTCTAAAGCAACTGGAACATATATATCTTTTTGAATATTTTCTGCTCAAGTTACAATTTGAAAAACTCACTTATCTCAACAATCTACACTTGTAACAAAAAGCTTATCAGCATCAGGATGCTTTTCACAAGAAGTAACATAACCTATAACAATATCTTCTGGCACTTTTCTTGTAATAATCTCTTCTATCTCACAAGTTTTAAGTGTAAGATAATCAGCAATTTGCTTAGGATCATCTTTAATATTTACATATCTTTTAAGTAGATTTCAACTAAATAACATATAATATATATTAATAATAAATATTTATAATTTACTTATTTAAAGTCAATATTCAATAATATTTTCTTAATAAAAAAAATAGACAATATAATGCCTGTTTTGAAAGTTTGTATAAAAATACTAAATCTTTTCATTAAAAAACTGCCTAACTTTTGATAGTTTTATTTTATAATCTTCCATAAAATCTTTCATAAAAAGCTTATTAAAAAATCAATTTACTAAAGGCAGTTTTTTTTCTTTTTGAAGAATATCATACAAAGGTAATATAATACAAAATAGTTTTTTAGAATAAGGTGTAAGTTTATCAAGATCTTTAATATCTGTAAAAAGAAAATCAGATACTATAAGTTTATAATTATTTTTACACTTAAACTCATTAGACTCAATAATATTATTAAGATGTCATTTTTTTATAGAAGGTAGCTTATTAAAATTGTCTATTTTTTGAAATTTTCAATTATTATAAATATATATATTGTGTCTTATTCAAAACTTTTTTATAAAAAAGTCTAACATAGAAAAGTATGATATAAGTTTTTGTTCAAAATATCTAAAATTATAATCAACATCTAAAAATATATCAAGTATAGGTTCTTTTTCAAGTTTATATATATTTGTATATTCTTTATCATATTTGGCAGATATCTTCCAATTTATCCTTCTTATATTATCCTGTTTTTCATACTCTTTTATATCATCAAGATCATATCATTCTCACCTTGATGAAGAAGAAAATTCTCAAGCAAAAGTATTTCATCATATGTTTTTTAAAAAAAGTTCTAAGTTAGACATAGTATAATCATATAGCAAGTTAAATTATTTTTTCACTTTTCATTTGGATATTTCCTATCTTAGTTCTGTGAAGTTCAACAAGTGTTCATCAAAGTCAAAGCTGTTGTCAAAGCCAATAACCTATACTTCTTATATATGTTCAAGAACCTACATTTAATTTCAATGTGAGAATTGGAAAATTATAATCAAGTATTTCATAAGAATTTACTTTCATAGTTTGTTTTAAACCTAAATCTATACCTTCTCTTGCAAGTTCATACAATTTTTTTCAATTTCTTTTCTTGGCTGAGAACATAGTTAAAGGAAGTTCATACTCTGGAATAAGTAGGTCCAACTTCTTTGTAATATCTTCTAGACTTGGTTCTTGTAAATTGTCTAACTTTTTATAAGTATCATAATAATCCATATCCCAAGTATCAGTAAGTACAGAAAAGTCAATCTTAGTAACATACTCTTTGTCCATTCATATAAGTTTTCATAGATGCTTAGTGCTAGATCTTCAAACTGCAATAATCAATAATCAAGTAGCCATGGGGTCAAGAGTTCAAGAATGTCCAACCTTTTCTCACATAAAAACTTGCTTAAATTTATCTACTATATCAAAACTAGTAAAATTTTTAGGTTTATTTACAAGGAAAAACATTATGAAATCAATTCTTTAATTAAAATTTTTGTATCTTCTGGAGATGAAACTTGTTTTGTGTTTATTCACATTTTCTTTACGGGATAATCATTTCATCAAGAAAATGTAGCATCTCATATAAAAAGTATATCTTTTTTTTCAAATCCAAACTCCTTCATCATCTTTTGCATTCAAAAAGATTTATCCATTCACTTTTTTGTAATATCTATAGAAGTTGTACCTCATATTCATATAGAAAAATCTTTTAAATCATCTTTTATATACTCAACTATCTTTGCCCTTATTTTCTTATCTTTATCATAATTTTGTTTTGCTTCCAATGGTGCTTGCTGTCAAAGTGCACTATATGTAACTTGAGAGCCTCTGTTTTCTATCATTTCTCACCATATATTTTTAGGTTTAAGCTTAAGTTCTAAAATAGCATCTTCCAAAACCTCTTTTATATAACCAACTTGTTCTAAACTCAAATCTTGTTTGTAAATTATATCCCAAGCTTTATTTTTATAAGCATACATTCTTGTTCATATAGTTGGAAATATATATAAATTATCAAATAAATCATGATCTTCAAAATGTGACATAATTTGCATGTTAATAGTTTCAAATTTACCTCATGTTATGATAGCAACTTTGTACTTTTGTAAAAGTTTTGAAAGTAAATCTATCATCTCCTTATCAGCTGGTGATTTTGCAGGTGAAAGTGTATCATCAAGGTCAAAAGCTATGATTTTATACATTATAAAAGTTTAAAGTATAAATTTTTAATCAACAATATCTTTCAAAAATTCTTTAAGATCATCTCTTAGCTCGTCTTTTTTCAAAGCATAAGATATAACAGCTTTTAAGTATCAGATCTTACTTCAAGTATCATATCTATCTCACTTTATGTTTACCCAGTATATATCTTTATCTTGTCTCATAAGCTCAAGTGCATCTGCAAGTCTTATCTCACCATCTTTTGATCAACTTTCTGCTCTTTCAAGATAATCAAATATATCAGGAGTTAAAATATACTTTCATATAACTCCATTTCTTGAGCTTGTATCTTCTGCTTTTGGTTTTTCTAAAAACTTATCTACAGTAAAAGTGTCTTGTTGATCCTTAGATTCTATAATACCATAAGATGAAACTTCTTTATCCAACACTGGTATAGTTGCTATTACAGGAGCATTTTTTCTAGAAAAAGCATCAAATAACTGACTTGCAGCAGTTGTCTTACCATCTACTATATCATCTCAAAATAGAACTAAAAAGGGTTCATCTTTAATTATACTTTTTGCTTTTAAGATAGCATCACCATCACCTTTTGGATAAGCTTGTCTTATGTATATAAAATTTGCAAGATTCGTAGCTTTTTGAGTTTCTTTAAGAAAATTTTCTTTTCAAGCTGCTATAAGCTTATCTTCAAGTTCTATATTTGCATCAAAATGATCTTCTATAGCTCTTTTATTTCTTCAAGTTATAATAATTATCTCTTCACAACCTATACTAATAGCTTCTTCTACAAGAATTTGCATAACAGGCTTATCTACTATAGGGAACATCTCTTTTGGTAATGCTTTTGTAGCTGGCAAAAACCTTGTACCAAATCAAGCAGCTGGAATAACACATTTTTTTATCTTTTGCATAAAAGTATAATTAAAAAATAAAATATTCCTTATAGAATAAAGATTGTTTTTAAAAATTCAAAGGAAAAAATCTTATTTAACTATCTATAAATTTTATCAAAGGATGGTTTTGAGTATTTATATTAAAATCTACTTTGTTTATAAATAATGGACAATCTCAAGTTTTTATATACACATTATCATACAATTTTATATTTATATTAAACTCAATATTTTTATTAGATTCTTTTTGTATTTTTAAGTTTTTTATATCAAATCACTTATAAGAATTAAATTTTAAAAAGTGATTAATTTCTTGATTTTTATTAAATTCTTTAACATTAAGTTCAAGTTCTTCTGGTATTATAATTAAATCTTTTGTCAGATATTTTTTTAAATTATTAACTATAAAACCAAAATCTTCTTTATGTAAGCTACTTATCAATGTTTCTGAAATTAATATATCATATTGTTCATCTAGTTCAATATTTGTAGCATCTGATAAAACAAATTTTGCTTTTTTTTCAAGTTTTAAATATTTTATCAATTTTTTGGAAAAATCTAATGTATAAGGGTTATTTTCTATAAAAACACAACTTTCAGCTCAAAGAATCAAAGCAAATATTCAAAGTATTCAAGTTCAAGATCATGCATCTATAACTTTTTGATTTTTTTTATTTCATATTGCTTTTTTTATAGCTTTAAAGAAAAGCTCATTCCTTTTTTTATCCTCTGTACAAAATATAGCATCTGATAAAGGAAGTTTATAATCATTATCTTTTATCTTATATGAATTAATATTTTGATCCAATATGAACTTTTGTATTTTGCTATTGATTTTTTCAAACAACATATATTTGAAAATTTATTATAAAACTATAAAAACTCTCATAAATCAACTACTTTCATATCATCACCGAAACTATCTACAAATTCTTGATCATGAGAAATAAGTATCATAGCTCATTGGTAGTTATTTAAAGCTTTGGCTATCACAGGTATATGACGGAAATTAACATGATTTGTAGGTTCATCCATTATCAATATCTGTGGTTTTTGCAAGTAAAACCTTGCATAAGAAAGTAAAGCTTTTTGTCATTCTGATAATGATGAAACTTTATTTTTAACCAATTTTGCTAACATAAATCTACCAGCAGTAGAGAATATATCTTGATCTGTTGCAAATTCTACAACACTTTCTAAAGATTCCCATACTGTCATATCCATATCCAAAGATGCAAAATCTTGGCTATAATATCAAATATTTACATCATCATAGATATAAGCATCATCATCTTCCTTATTTACAAGTCTTTTAAGTAAAGTTGATTTTCATATACCATTTGGTCATTTAAGTAATACTCTATCTTTTTTTCTTAGTTCAAGTTTTAAAGGATGTTGCTTTATCTCTCAATCTTTATGCATCAAAGTAATATTGTTTAGGTACATTATAACACCATTATAATTTTCAAATCCTATATCAAAAGACGGTAAGACTTTATCATCTTTTCTTACATTTACTTTTGCTTCTTCTGTTTCTGCAACTTCTGCTTTCATCTTCTTTGCTATCTTTCTCATCTTTCATCACTTATTTGCAAAGTAGTTTATCTTCTCTTTATTTTCTTTAAGTTTTTTCTCTGCTCTTGCATTTAAAGACTGTTCTTTCTCTATCTGAGCTTTTATCTCTTCAAGTACTGTATAATAATCTCACCAATATTGTTCTACCGTATTATTATTTGGGTTTAAGTACAATACACCATCAGTAAACATATTTAGAAAATCTACATCATGAGATATAACTATTACAGTTTTCATATAAGTCATCAAAAAGCCTATCAAATCACCTATACCA
>JASMTN010000012.1:0-3443 GCA_041694255.1 Candidatus Altimarinota bacterium | reverse complement strand
ATTCAAAGTGTAAGTATAAGTGAAAAATTCGTAAGAAAGTTTAAACTATATCAAAGTCAATTTAACACCATAAAAGTTATCAAAAATGCAAGTGGCAATATCAAAGAAGCTATGATAGATTCTCTAAAACCTATAAAAATCAATATAATTCAAAAAACCAACAATAATGTTTGAATAGCAGTAGATCAAAGTGACTTATAATCATCACTAATTTGCTCACTCAAATCCATTACATATTTTATATTTAATCATGCAAAATTTGAATCATTTTCTATAAGATTTTTTAGATTGTTTTTTACCGTAGAAGATGTTTGAAAAACACTTGATCAAGCTTTTTTGTTAAAAACCAAAGTTATATAGTTATATCAAGATTCTTTATAAAAACCAAGAGAAGTTATAGGTTCATTATCATACTCTTTTTCAAAACTTGCAATATCTTTAAGTAAAAGTTGAGATGTACCATCAGATCTTATGATAGTATTTTTTAATTCTTCTAGACTTTCATACTCACCTTCTACCTTAAAATCATAATTTAAATCTCAAATACGATAGTTTCATATAGGAGTATTTTTATTAAAAGATCTTATGATGCCTGCAACTTGAACAGGAGACAATCAAAGTTGTTCTATCTTAGATTTATCCAAAAGTACATTTATCTCATAATCATCAGTTCAAGAAGAAGTTCATCACATTCAACTTGCATCTCATCATATAATCACATCTGTAATATTGTTTTTTCATTCAAGTTTACTTTGTATTATCCTTGCTTTTTGCACTAGATCAAAATATGAAAAATCATCATCCTTACCATAAAGAAGAACTTGAAATAAAAGCTCATTTGCACTGGATATCTCTCTTACAGATGTATCTTCAGCATCTTCAGGAAAATTTATTTTATCTATAGCATCTTTAATGTCTATAAGTACATCATTTGTTTCTACTCAATTGTAAAGTTCTACAGTTACAGAAGAAACTCAAACAGCTGAAGTGGAAGTTATTTTCTTAATACCCTCTATATCTTGAATTTCGGTTTCTATATCTTCTGTTATAAGATTATCTATATCTTCAGGAGAAGCTCATTGATATATGGTAGTTATTCATATTATTCAAAATTTTATATCAGGAGCAGACTCTTTGGGAATACTATAAGCTGAAAACAAACCTGCTATGATGATAAATACAATAGCAAGTATAGAAACCTTCATCTTTTTTACAAAAAATCAGCTTATTCAAGTTGCTATATCATTATATTTTTTATTCATATATTAATATTAAAATTTAAAGATTAACTTTTATTGTCATCTCAAGCAAGGTCTAAAGATCTTTTTTATCCTTATTAGATTTTTCCACTTTGCTTTGGTTAAAATGACAGTTAGTTTTGCTACTTGCTGTTTTTTACTTGTAGCTTATACTTTGTTTCATCAAAATTATCTATATTTGAAGTGATAACATTTCAAGTTAAAGGAGTAAGAACTTCCATATATTTACCATATGTTTTTCAAAGTTCAACTTTTTTTTCAACTATACTATTGTTTTTGTAAAGATATACGATTCAAGAACTTTCATCTCAAGTTTGTATGATGTTTAAAGGTAGCAACTTATTTTTTGTTTGTATAGGAAAATACACATCTACAACATCTCAAAAAAATCAAGAATCATTTATTAACTTTACTTTTACATCATAGCTTAAATTGTTGTTTGCAAGATCTGATATACTATATATTGTTCAAGTTAAATTTTTATTGTTATATACAATATGTACTGGCTGGTCTTTATTGATAATATCCAGTTCATTTTGATTTAAAGAAGTTTGTATCTCAGTAGTATCTCATTGTATAAGCTCAAACATACTAGTGTTTGTATACACATCCTGTCATAAGTCTATATTTACTTTTGAAATTTTCCCATCTATAGGAGATGTTACAGTAAGTTTATTAACTTGATCTGCCATCTCACTGTAAGAAACTTCCGCACTGCTTATAGCATTTTTAAGTTGTTTTATAGTTACTTGTTTATTTTTCTTAGCATTTTCAAAGTTATTTTCAGCATTTTTAACTGCTATTTCAAGATTTTGAAGTTTATCTTTCAATGCCAATACAGTTTTTTCATGATTTATCTTTGCTTGGTCATAACTTATATTTGAACTACTTGATTGTGTATTTAATGTATTTTCAAGTATTTGTATATCTTTTTTTGTAAGCTCTATACCTTTTTTTAAAGATTCTTGTAATTGTTTGTAAGTGTTTAAGAAACTTGAAACTTGAGATTTAAAACTTACATAGCCTGTATATTTACCATTTATATTTGCTTGAAAACCATCTACTTGTGCTAGATAACCATTTATCATAGTAGAAGAAAAAGATGAAGAAGTTACACTATGGTTTAAAACATATTCTATATCATCAAGTAAACTTATAAGTTCTTTATATGTATTATCAAGCTCTTGTATCCTTGATGTTAGATTATCAATAGTTAAATTATCTAAATCTGTAGAAAGAGTGTTTTCTTTCTTTTTTAATAAATTTCTAAGTTTATCTTTTGTTTCTTGTAATTTGTTTGTATCTTTTGCTCAAAGGTAATCTTCAAAAATATCATTTTCATTCTCATTAAGGTCAGAAACTCAAAGAAGTTCATCAGCAAAAGTTAGTATATCATCATTTGTGGATTTTAAATTTGAATATTGTTCTTTTGTAGAAGCCATAAAAGAATCTATAGTTTCTTTATCAGAATTAAGTTTATTTTGATAATCAAGTTCTTGTTTTTCCAGTGATTGTTTCGCTTTTTCTAAATCCAAACTTGCTTTTGAAGTATCCTGTGATAAATTAGAATTATCCAAATTTATTTTCATTTGTTCAAGATTTTTTTCAGAACTTTTTATAGATTGATCTGCATCTTGCTGTGCTATATTATAATTTGATTGAGCTTTCTCTAGATTTAACTGAGCATCTTGTACAGCTTTATCCAAACTTATTTGTGTAGATTCAAGGTTAAGTCTTGCACTTTCTAAGTTGTTCTTAGCATTTTGAAGTTTAAGGTAGTAATTTGATATACTATCAGAAAGTTTAGCAAGTACTTGTCATTTTTTAACATCATCTCATTCTCTTACAAGAATATTATCTACTTGTCAATTAGCTTTTGCTGATACATTTACAACTGAAGAAGGCATTATTTTTCAAGTTTTTTTAATCTCTGCACTATTTCAAAATTCACTAACTAATTGAGTTTTAATGTAAAAATCTTTTTTCTCTTGTTTTTTACTAGCTTGAGAGGGTTCTTTTCATGAACATGAAGCAAGTAAAATTGTCATTATCAATAATAATACTATTTTTCTCATATTGGTTTTTAATAAATTTAAAAAAATTATTGTTCTATTTTTATATATTCCATAAGTTCTGTAAGGTCATCATTTCTTATGATTCAAATATATTTATTATCTTTAAGTA
>JASMTN010000011.1:0-88207 GCA_041694255.1 Candidatus Altimarinota bacterium | reverse complement strand
TTTTTCTATAGTTTTTGTTGAGATTACTATCCTATTTGGAATTCATAACAATTCATGATCTCTAGCTTTAGTTCGAAATCATATCTTTTTTCACATTCTATCATCTAGTATAACTTCCTTTCATTCACTTTCAAACTTTCTTGCAAGTTCTTCAGCTTTTTCAAGATTTTCTTCTCACATAACTATAATATAATAATCAGCGGGTGCTATAGAATCTGGCCAGCTTATACCATTTTCATGTGCAAACTTCTCAGCAATAACTCACATAAGTCTTGAAACTCATATACCATAACATCACATAAGAAGCTTTTTTTGACTACCGTCTTTATCAAGAACCTTCATATTAAAGGCATCTGAAAATTTTGTTTCTAAAGGGAATATATTTCAAACTTCACTAGCTTGTTTTACTTCATTTTCATTAGAACCACAGTTTGTACATTTAAAACCATCTTTATCAATTATCTCTTCATTATGAGAAGTACCACATTCTTTACATATATATATATTATCTTCTCATATACCAAGTACTGTTTGAAATTCATGAGAATATTTATCAGTAAATGTTCAACCATCAGCTAAAGTTATATAAGTATCTTTACCTATTCAAAGTCTATTAAAGATATTCATATATGTAGTTTTCATATTTTCATAATAATTATCAAAATCTTTACTTTCTAGATGAAAACTATAAGCATCTTTCATTAAAAACTCTCTTCATCTTAAAAGTCATGATTTTGCTCTTTTTTCATTTCTAAACTTATTTTGTATTTGATATACACAAGTTGGCACATCCTTATAAGATTGGACAAATTCCATCATCAAGGGAGTTACAATTTCTTCATGAGTTGAGTTTAATCAATATTCTCTATTGTTTGCAGCAGGTACATGAAAGAAAACATCTATCTCATCCCACCTTCAAGTTTTATCCCAATTTTCTTTTGGAGAAAGTGCAGGCATTAAAGTTTCATAAGCACCAGCATTGTCCATTTCAGTTCTTACAATATGTTCTATCTTTTTTAAAATTCTAAGTCAAAGTGTTGTATATGTATATACTCAAGCCATAGTTTGTCTTATAAATCAAGCTTGTAATAATAAACTTGTTGATATATTATCAGATACTTTTGGCTTACTTTTTAATGTCTTAAACGGAAATTTACTTAATCTTATCATAAAGTCATTTTTATATAATTAAAATTATTTTAAATATACATTATTAGATTACAAATTCAATATTTTTTAAAAGAAATCATTGTAAATTAAGTTTTTTTAAGTAAAAATAAGTATTAATTTTATTAATAATAGTATTAAAATATGAGAATTGGTTTTGTATGAGAAACAAATGCTTGAAAATCAACTTTGTTTAATAAATTTTTTGGTAGTTTTAGAGCAATAGTATCTGATATTCATTGAACAACAAGAGAAAATATAAGTGAAAAGATAAAATGGGATGATGAATGAAATGAAGTTTTAATTTATGATAGCCCTGGCTTAAGTGAATTTCAAGAAGAGTTTAAATATATCAAAAGAATTATAGATAAGTCAGATATCATAGTTTTTGTGCTTGATGGCAAATGAGGTATAAATGAAAACATAAACATAATAGCCTCTTATATAAGAAAAAGTTGAAAAGATAAAAAAACTATAGTTGCTGTAAATAAAGTAGATACAACAGCACCTTCTAAAATAGATTTAGCTTTATCAGACTTTTATAGTTTATGATTTGATAAAAATATAGCAATAAGTGCTAAAAATAATTTTCATCTTGTTGAACTTAAAGAAGAAATAGATTCTCTAAGAGTAAGATTTAATATACCTTTTGAATCAAAAAAAGAAAAAAATACTAGCTTTACACTTGTAGGTAGAATAAATGTTTGAAAGTCTACATTATTTAACTCAATTGTATGAAAAGATTGGTCAAGAGTATCTTCTGAGTGAGGAACAACATTAGATTATCTTACATATCCTATAAATTATGGTTGAAAAAAATATGAAATAATAGACACAGCATGATTTAGAAGAAAGTGAAAAATTCATTGATTAGAAAAAATAGCAGTTATAGATAAATTAAATGGAATGATAAACTATAAAAAGCCTATACTTATTATGCTTTTTGACCTATCAGAATGAGTAACTCATAGAGATATGACTGTTTTATGATGAATGATAGAAAAAAATTTACCTATTATAGTTGCATTCAATAAGATTGATAATATTTCTGATGATATGTTAAAACATTATAAAAAAGAGCTTAAAAATTGAATGAGATTTGCACCTTGGATACCAATTGTAATGATATCTTGAAAAGAACAAAAATGATTTAAACAACTTTTTAAGATGATAGACATGGTAAGTGAATTTTCATCTATAGATATATCAACAAATGAGATTAATGAACTAATACAAACAAACTTTATATCAAATCCTCCAAGATTACCTAAAAATAAAAATGTAAAAGTAAAATACATGCTACAGGATAAAGACAATAAAAATGAATTTATAGTTTTTGTAAATAGAAAAGATAAAGCAAACTTTGCATTTAAAAAGTGGTTAGAAAACATAATAAGAAATGAATATTGATTTTTCTGAACTCCTCTCATTTTTCACTTTAGAGAAAGTAAAAAGTGGGATGAACATGTAAGCTGAAGATAGCAAGTTGCAAGTAGTAAGTAAAACTTGTAACTTATTAAAATATTTAAAAATTATCTAATCATATTTCAAGGCACCCTCTCTTGCTTTGCAATTCACATTATAATTAGATAATAAAAACATTTTTTTAACTTTTATCTTGTAACTTTTAACTTATTATGTGATATGATAAAAAACACACACAAGTTTTAGATCCAAAAACTTGATATGATAAGATATATAAAGAATACAAACAACATCATAATTTTCTAGAAGGTTTTGATAAAAATTTCTGGCAAAGATTTATACCAAGAAAGTTAGAATGAAAAACTATTATAGATCTTTGATGCTGAGATGGTAGAATAAGTAATTTTTTTACATGAAAAAGTATAAATAAATACATATGAATAGATATATCTGAAAATATGCTTAAAAATACAAGACCTTATGTAGAAAAAATACAATCTGATCTAAATCAAGATATTCCCTTAAAGGATGAAAGTTGAGATATTATAATTAGTTTATTTACACTTTTGCATATAGACAATATAGAAAACTTTTTAAAAGAATGTTATAGAACATTAAAAGAAGATTGAGCTTTTATACTTTTTCACCACATTGAAAGAAAAAACTATATATATGAAAAATGAAAAGAAAGATTTAAAATAAAAACAAATAAATGGTCATATAAACAAATTGAAAATTTACTTGAATACAGTTTTTTTAAATTTAATATTTATGATATAAAAGAAAATAATGTTATAATATGAAAATATTTTATATGTAAAAAAGAAAAAAATGATCCTATTTTTAATGAAATATTATAAAAGTACTAAAATAAAGGAATAAAGTTGAAAATAAAAGTTATATTTTAATTCTTAATAAAAAAAAATGTTTAAAAAAATATTTTTGTTTAATTTAATAGTTACAATTTTTAGCTGTTTTTTATTTTCTTCAAATTCTTATGCAGAATGAGAAGATAATTGAAATTCAAAAAGTAATTGCATAGAATTAAATACACAAATACCATGATTGGAAAAAAATTGATGTATAAAAAAAACTGAAGCATCAGAAACCTTTTGAACATTAATGTGATGATTAATGAAAATTGCTATAAATATTACAGTAGCAGTAGCTTTCATAGCACTTATTGCTTCTTGAGTTATGCTTGCAGTATCATGAGCAAACCAATCCACAGCATGAAAATGAAAAGAATTACTTAAAAAAGTTGTACTTTGAATAGTACTTATTTGATTATCATGACTTATATTACATACAATAAATCCAAATTTCTTTAAAACTTCGATGATAGAAAATAAAAGTATGAATACATAATAATTTAAAGTAGAAAGTTTTAAGTTTTATTTTTAATCTTTCATCTTTACTCTCCTTTCAAGTTCTTTTTTATTTTTTACAAACTGCTCTGTTCTTTCTTCTTGTTGAGTTTGTGTATAAAATTTATGACTTTTTAGTAATTTTAAAGAGTTTTCTAACCAAGTTTGCTTATCTACATCAAGATTTTTAATTATTTTAAGCTCTTTATACAAGTTTTTATTTTTTTCAAAAAAATCTTGTCTTCAAAGATTATCCATATCAGCATCTTTAATTATAAATCACAATTTAGATGATGGTATTTTAGATGGAATGGTATCAATTATAGTATTTTTAATTATATCTATCTTATCTTCTGGAAAATTTTCTTTTATTAAAAAATCCTGTGCTTTTTCAGCTCATAAAGGTTCATTTTCATCATACTGATCTGCAAATCAAACATCATGAAACAAAGCAGATATTTGTATAAGTTCTTTTAACTCTTCATCCAATCATTCCTTGTAGGCAAGATAAGATGCTCTTTCAAATACATCCAAAGTATGTTCAAGATTATGGTAAAAATATCAATTTGATTTATCTATATCAAACAAAAGTATTTTTATGTATTCTTTGGCTTTTAATACAATATTTGACTGCAACATAATTATGTATTTTGATTTCTAAATATTGTCATTTTATTAGTTATATTTGCTTTTTCAAGAGAAATATTGAAAATATAGTATTGAAAAAAAACATATTATAGTTATTATGTAAAGAATTTTTAACAAATTATATTAAAAAAATGGTAGAAGAAAAAAGATTCAATAAAGTTATTGCTACACTTTGACCTGCTATAGACAAAAAATGAATTTTAAAAAAAATAGACAAATTTGTTGACATATATAGAATAAATTTATCTCATGCTGATTTAATAAAAACAAGAGAAACAATAAAAACAATAAGAGACATAAGCACAAAAAAAGTATTTATGCTTGATACAAAATGACCAGAAGTAAGAACAACAAACAAAAACAATATTATATTAGAAAAAAAAGATATTATAAAGGTTTATAATAAGCCAACTGAATGACATATAAGTATAGAATATGAATTTTTTCAAAATATACCTAGTAACACAGAAATATCTTTTAATGATAGGTCTGTTGAATGATTAGTAAAAAATAATAATTGAGAATACTTAGAAGTAGAAATAATTTCTTGATGAACAATATGATTTAATAAAACAGTAAATTTTATATGATATGAAATAGAATTAGATTTTTTAACAGAAAAAGATAAAAAAGATATAAATTTTATGATAGAAGAAGATATTGCCCTTTTAGCAGTTAGCTTTATAAAAAATCATAAAGATTTAATAAGAATAAAAGAATATATTAAAGAAAATTTTGATAATTTTGATGGTAAAATAATTGCAAAAATCGAAACATTATCAGCTGTAAATGATATTGAAAATATAATAAAACACTCTGATGGTATTATGATAGCAAGATGAGATCTTTGAGCAAATATGAATATCATAGATCTTCCAAGAATACAGAAAAAAATAATAAAGCTATGTAATATGTCTTGAAAACCAGCAATACTTGCAACTCAAGTTATGTCTAGTATGAGTTATGAATCAATTCCAACAAGAGCTGAAGTAGATGAAATAGCATATAATATACATAATGGTATTGATACTATCATGCTATCAGATGAAACTGCAACATGAAATTATCCTTTTGAAACTGTATCTATACTTCATAATATTATAACTTCTTATCAAAAAGATATAAAAGACTTAAAGTTTGATTGGGATGAAATTGAAAATTATATTGATAATGAAAATAAAATAACAGATTATATATTATATAATGCAAAAAAAATAGCTTCTAAATTAGATGCAAAACTCATAATAACACCAACATCAACATGATATACTCCTTGAAAAATATCGGCATTTAAACCATGAATACCCATACTTGCTTTTACTGATTCAGATAAAGTTTTTAGATATTGTAACTTAATGTTTTGAGTTGAAAGTCATAAAATATGCAATAATGATATACCATATGATCAACTTAGACAAATAATATGAGAAACAATACAAAATGAACTTAGATGAAGTATTAAATGAGAAGATAAAATAGTTATAGTTCACTCTAGCATAAAACAAAATATACCAAATATGATTAATGGTATAGAGGTTATTAAATTTAAAGATTTATAATAAAATAATTTTTAAATAAAAATCCCAATGATATGATATCATTGGGATTTTTATAAAATTTATAAATACATCTTTTTTAGTTAACAGTTTTTTTGAACTCTGTACCAGCTTTAAAAGAAGGAACATTTCTTGCAGGAATGTTAATTTTTTTAGATGTATCTTGAGGATTAACACCAGTTCTTGCAGCTCTGTGAGATAGTTTAAAAGTACCAAAACCTTGTATTCTAACTTCTTTATCAGCTTTTACACCAGCAACAACAGTTTCAGTAAATGTATTAACAAATTCACCAGCTAATTTTTTACTAACACCTAATTGGTCAGCAACTTTTGCGATTAATTCTGTTTTTGTCATTTATAACAAATTAATATGTAAAATAATAACTCAAGCTGTTAATCCAGCTTTAATACAACTATAGTAAGTTTAATAAGGATTTCAAGAGATTTTTAAAGAAAATTAGCATATTTAAAAGTTTTTCAATATATTTTTACTTATTTTCATTCATAAGCATAGACTGTTCTTCAACAATAAGGTCATTTATAATAGATCATATCTCTCAATTCATAATACCATTTATATTAGAATAAGATTTTTTAATTCTATGATCAGTTACTCTATCTTGAGGAAAATTATATGTTCTCATTTTCTCTGATCTATCTCATGTTCAAAGTTGATACAATCTTTTACTTCTTTCCTCCTCTGCTTGTTTTGCTTGCTCAACTTGTAGAAGTCTTGATTTTAAAAGATTAAAAGCTTTTTCTTTATTCTGTACTTGTGATTTACTATCTGCAATTACAACTATAGTTCAAGTTGGTATATGTTGTAATCTACATCAAGTTTTATTTCTATTTGCATGTTGTCATCATGCTGAAGAAGCTGCTAAAAACTGTATTTCTACATCTTTCATATCAAGATCATATTCAACTATCTCATCAACTTCAGGTAATACTGCAACAGTAACAGTAGATGTATGTACTCTTCACTTGTTTTCTGTTTCTGGAATTCTTTGTACTCTATGAACTCAGCTTTCATACTTTAATTGTGAATATACTTTATCTCAAACAACTTTTAACATTACAAACTTTATACCTCAAGATTCTTTTTCCGATATATCTTCTATAGTAGCTTTCCATCATTTGCTTTCTGTATAGTTTATATACATTCTCATCATCTCTTCTGCAAAAAGTGCTGCCTCATCTCATCAAGCAGCTGGTCTTATTTCCATATATATATCCTTATCATCATTTTCATCTTTAGGTATCAAAGCTATTTCAAGTTTTTTTTCTAAATCTTCCTTTGTTTTTAATCACTCATTATATTGGTCTTTAGCCATTTCTAACATTTCCTCATCTTTTTCATTTTCTATTATTTCTTTAGATTCTTTTACTTCACTATCTGCTTGTTTCCAAGCCATATAAAGATCATATACTTCTTCAAGTTCATTTACTTCTTTTGAAAGTTTTATACTTTTTTGAATATCTGCTGATACTTCTGGGGAATAAAGTTCTTTTTTTAATTTTTCATATTTTTGTTTTATAGATTCTAGTTTATCAAACATTTTTTATTTTAAAGGTTAAAATAGCAAGATAAAAGTTACATATTATAAAGCTGACGATACTATAATTTTTAAGTTTTTAGTTATGATTTTGACTTGTCAAAAAGTCGAGGACTTGTTTAAACAATGTAAATCTCAAAGAAATGAGATTCCAGATACAGATTGAGTTCCGCAGACTAATAACTAAAAACTGTTAAGAAAATTATACTTTTGAAGGTTTATAATATATAGTTAAATAACAATTTTATTATATAAATTTACTTTACTTTTACAAACAATAACTGTGCTCTTCCTCAAATTCATTGTTTAACTAATTCTTGTAATATTTGTTGAGAATTATCAGGATTTTGGTTTAATTGTGTAGATATATTATGATATTGTAAAAATACAGTTTTTTCATCTTTTGTAAGTTTATCAAAGTTTCAATTAACATTTTGAAATATAGACTCTACATCATCTATGTTAAGTCAATTTACTTCTGCTATATCTTCAACAAACTTTACAGGATAGTTTCAAGCTCTATAAACTAATAATTGATAAAAAGCATTCATAGCTTCTTGATAAGCTTGTGTTCATATCATATTTGGTAAGAACTTTATACTTGTAAGTTTATATCTTAATTCTAATAATTCTTTTTCATCTTCTATTCAAGTTGCTTTTTTAAGATCTTTATCAGATACAGTAAGTGCATATTTTAATCAAAGATTATTTGAATAAGCATATTCCAAACTTCAGGATTGAGCTAGATTTACAAACATAGGCATAACTCATTTTTTAGTCACATTTGCATTTTCATCTGTATGTCAATAATACCTATACCAAAGAGATTTGTTTCATTCTCACATAACAACAGATGCAATATTTGGATCTATTACTATTCAAGTTATATTTTGATCTTTAAGTCTTTCATAAGCTTTATCTAGATTATCATCTGAAAACCATTTATAAAGTTTAGTTAAAAATTGATCATTTATTATACTATCTTGATTTTTGATAAAATATCTCATATAAGTTCATCATATAATTCAAGCTTCTCCAAGTTCTCTATTATTAAAATATTCTATAGCTTTTTTATAAAAATTGAACTGTAATGAAAATATATCATCTTTGTTATAAGGAATTTTAATATCTTGAACTGGCTTTACTCATCATTCTGAAGTTATTTGGTAATCAGATTGTTTTCAAACAGAAGCTTTATACCAAAATTGAGTTGCTCATCATCATTGAGTGATGATTCTAAATAAGTTTAGTCAAATTCAAATAATGCTTACACCAAGTAATATATAAGCAAGTAACAATCTATCTTTTAATCTATTTACAAAAAGAACAGTAACTATTATCAACCAGATAATTCATCATATATTATACCAAACTATTCAAGAGGCAACACCATACCATATGCTCCAACCAACAAGTGTAGCAAGAGCAAATCATCAAAGGATTTTGTCTTTTATAAAGATAGAATATACAAATGCAAATATTGCTATTATAAATAATAATAACCATATAATACCTATATCTGTATAATAAGAGCTTTCATTTTGTAATGACCAATTAAAAACAACATTAAAAGGAACTAGATAATCATAAGGAATACTAACTAAAGTATAATCAATATATTCTGTACTTAAATTATTTAATAATCTTGTATTTTTAGGAGTTTGTAGAACTTTAGGGTAAGAAGATAAAATAAAGTTTCATGAAGAAAACTTTTGTTTTATATCATTAAGTAGTTGTTTATTAGTATTATCTGTAAGTGATGATGAAACCTTTTGTCTAACTGACCAGCTAGGATCATTTTCATTAATATTTAATCACAATTGTTGTGCTAAACCAAGTAATTGTCAGTTTTGCTCTGCTTGGTTGATAGTAGCAGTTATTTGACTTTCATAAGCATTATTATCTTTATTATTAAAAATTTCTATAGAATACTTATTTATTAGCCTATCTTGTATAGTACTTGATCATGAAAAAAGATATAATTTAGGTTTATAATCAGAATTATTATAATCTTGTTCATTAAAATAAACTACATAATCTTTTTTAAAACCTGATGGCACAATCATATCCCACCAAGGATTATAAAAATCTCTATTTCCATATCATACATACCTTGCATTATCTTCATTGTAAGTATCTCAAGTACTTTGTTCCAATCACTCATATAATGGGTCAACTTCTTTTTCTTGTTTTACGGTTGATAGTTTATTTCACATAAGAAGTGATGTTGCAATTTTTCATGGATTTGAGTTTATATTTCAATCGTGTATATACTGAGCAATTCAAAAGATTCATTTTGTAAGTATAAGTGTTCAAACAAAAGAACCAATAAATATAAAAAGTGATATAATTTTTGTTTTGTTTTCTCTAATTTTTATTGCTAATGAAAGTACTCAAAGTACAATTCAAGATATCATAGAACCTTTTCATAAAAAGTTTGAAATAGTTTCTCCAAAACCATTAAAAAGTTGATCAAAACCTCTAAATTTAAGATAATATAATAATCATACTACAAATAATAATCATCATAATACAGCTAAAACTCAAACATTAAGTATAGAAAATACTATTGCAGTTTGGAAAAAGTCAAATGTAGCAGTTGGTTTTATAACATTTGCTACAGCAAATAAAAATCATGATATCATAAAAAATATATAAGTATAATCCTTTTTTTGTTCATTATCACTTTCGGTTTTTAATTTATCAGGCTCAACATAATCTTCTTTATCATCTTCATAGGTATGAGCTCACTCTTGCTTAAAAAGTGAATATATAGCTAAGAATAAAGCCAATACAATAAACATAAATACAGCCAAATCAGTTTTATTATCTACAAAAACTAAGAAAGCTCACATTCATGAAGTTAGCCAAGCAAGCAATAGTACATAACCAAGAATAAGTAAAATATAATGTTTCATATCTTTAATATTATGTACAAGTTTTACAATAGTAGTAATTAACATAAAACCAAAGAAAGTTGAAAATATTCAAGATGTAAAATTGAAAGTTATCATCCAAGTATCTTGAGAAAACCGTGTAAAAAATCAAAGATTAAAAACCCAAGCTAAAAATGCTGTCCATATACTAAGATCTGGTCTAAAATCAGTAATCCAAGGATATCACCCATACTCTGCAAATACTTTTGGATAGAACATATAAGCATGATTTGCATCCCAAGCAGAAGGATAAGGTATAAAACTATATGAAAATCAAAAATAAATATATAAAAATACTAAAGCAAATATAGCTAAAAATGAGTAAGTTATATAAGGGTTTATAGATTGTATATTATAATTAAACTTTTCCAAAGAAGTTAAAAGTCATCAAAAAATATTTTTTAAACTATCTTTCCTATAATATATAAGTCAAACCAATAAATCTAAAACCGCATAAGCAATAGGAATACTTACAAATCATAATATGGTAAGATAATAAAGTATGATTCATAAAACAGCAATTCAAACTCATGTTTTTATAGAATAATCGTATACTGTTTCTTGAAATTTAACCTTTTTAAGTATAACATCTCAAATAGCAGTTGCTCATACTATAATAGTAATAAAAAACACAAAAAGTATAAAAAAATTTATTAAATAAGTAAGATATCATATACCAATTATTCAATCTTTAGCTATTCAAAGTACCAAAGCAAATATAGCAAATCATACTACAAATGAAGATATAATTCATTTCCAAGTCTTTTTAGATTTTAATACTATATAAAATGCAGGTATCAAACTAGCAAGTATTGCAAATATTATAAATCCCCAATTTCAAAGATCTTGCAAAAAATTATAATAATAAGTATGTTGTAACATATATTCATTATAAAAAAACACTGACAATATAAGAATAAAAATTCAAATAATATAAGATAGATACTTCATAAGTTAAATTTTATTTAATTAAAATATATAATTTTCTTTTTAACAAAAAAAGCCTTAAAATCAATGATAAAATATTATTCACCATTATGAAAAATATGGTCAACATCTTCATCTTCTTCAAATGCATTTAGTAGTTTTTCTAGCTTTTCCTCATCTTTTTCTGAAAGTTTTACAGTATTATCAGGTATAAATTCTATATCGTAAGACTCTATACTATAATCATCTTTTTTGAGAAAATCCACAACTTGCATCAAATCTTGTCTTGGAGTTATTATTCTATAAACTCACTCTTGCAATTCTTGATAGTCTTCAACTGAAAGTTCCAATAGCTTTTCTTCAAAATCTTGTATATTCAATGGAATAATATTTTGAACTTGTTTTCATTTAATATTTTCTTCTTGAAGTTTTCAATCAATAATAATAACTCACTTAGAAGAAAATTGCCAAGCTACTGATCATTCCTGGCCCATATTTCAAGAATATTTTGCAAATATTGCTCTTATATTAGCTGCACTTCTATTTGTATTTGAAGTTATACACTTTACATACATTGCAACTCATGAAGGTCCATATCATTCATAAAAAACTTCTTGTAAAGTCTCTCAAGTATCTTGTCAACTTCATTTTTTAACTGCCTTTTCTATTACAGGTTTTGGAACTCAAGCAGACTTTGCTTTTGATATTGCAAGTGACAATGAAGGATTTAAATTTGGGTCTGATCATTTCATAGCTTCAAGTTGTATTCATTTTGCAAGTTTTGAATATATCTTAGCTTTTTTAGCATCTTGAGCTGCTTTTCTATGTTTTATATTATGCCATTTACTATGTCAAGCCATATAAAAATAATAAAGAATAAAATATATTTTTTACAAAAAAAAGAAGAACAAAAGTTCTCCTCTATTAAAAAGTAGATTTACTATATAGCACCTTCTTTTCTCAATTTTTTGTATTCCTTAGCAGTCATTTTAATTCTAATTTTCATACCATCAGTTTCTATCCACTTTCTTATAATATTTGGTTTTGACCACTTTTTTGTAGCATGCATACTATGAGACCTTTTTTGAGATGCTCTTGGTCCTTTACCACTTAAATCAGATCTTTTAGCCATTTTTATGTAAAATTTAAAAATAAAAAAACTTTTTTAATCAAGTTTGTAGTTTATAAAGATTTAATATTGAAAATCAAGGATAAAAATATAAAATGTTTATTTATTATAATACCATAAAGTGCTTGTATTTTAAGTAAAATACTATATTATAAGTATAACATAGAGTACAAGCAAAATTATATTTAAAAATTAATGAAAAAATAATGAAAAAAGATATTTGAATAATGACCTTAAGAACAATTGTTTGATTAGCACTACTTAGTTATGTAATATACCTTTCTATAAATCAAGCTGATATAATACCCACAAAGGCTTGGAATTTTGATCTAACTGTATACATTATATTATGAATACTAGCTTGTATGATGATTATTGTTTGAATAACAAGGCCTTGTTTTAAAAAACCAAGAACTTTTCAAGTAATAATGGGTATTGCTATAATATTATTTGTAAATTACATATGAATACAAGACAGTTCTATATCATGAATTTTTTTAAAAGATATATTAAGTATATTATGAGCTATAATAATAGTTTTATGATTTACAAAAGTATGTGTATATGATAAATGCAAAAAACAACAAGAAGAAGAGGAAGTTGAAATTATTGAAGTATAGTAACAGTAGAAAGTAGAAAGTTGCAAGATACAAGAAAAAATATAAATTACTAATTGTAACTTACTACTTTTATCTTTCTAAACTCTCAGCTCTCAGTTCTTCCTGTAACTTGCTACTTTTAACTTGTAACTTGCTACTATTATGATCCTTTGAATGGACTATGGAACAAAGTATATATGACTTGCTAAGAAAGATAATGATTTTATAATGCCTATATGATATATAAGTAATGATTGAGGCTTGATTTTTAATCTATCTGATATAATAGAAAGATATAAAATTACATCTATAGTCATATGATGGCCTAAAAGACAAAAAGATATGCAAGAAAGAATAGATAAATTTATAAAAGAATTTAATCTTGTATATCCTCAAATGGAAATTATAAAAGTTGATGAAGATTACACTTCTGTTGAAGCAAGTGCTGTAACTTGAACTTTTAGTAAAGATAAATGAAGGGAAGATACAATAGCTGCAATGAAAATTTTAGAAAGATTATAAAAAATTAAATTAAATAATTTAAAATAACATAGCAAATATATAAACATAATGAAATTTATTAAAAAAAACCTAGGATATAATATACCTAAGTTATAGATTTTTTATTTTTAATAGTTAATTAATTTCTAGGCTTTGCTTTTACAACATCTGGTTTTTTAGGGTTTTTTCATTTAAATAGATCTATAATATCTTGTCATTCATTTTCAGGAAAATCAACATAAGAAAATCTATCATAAATACTTATTTTTCAGGCATTTTTCATATCTAAAGAAGTTTCTTTTCTTAAAAAATTTAGTATTTTTCAAGGATTGTCCATATTATCAGCCCTTCATTTTGCAATAAAAAGCCTTATCATGCCATCATCCCTCTTTTCTCACATTTCTGATCTATCTATTATTTTTGGATTTCTTATTTGCTTATAAGCCTTTTCATTAAGCTCATTGTCATAGAATCTTTTTATTAAAGCTGATATAATAACAGAATCATCAGAGTTTAATGTTAATAGTTCTTTAGATAAGTCTAGATAATTTTTATAACCATCACATTCTATAATCTCTTTTATAGAGTCTATAAGATGAGTTTTCTTTTTAGATATAACTTCATCTATACTTGGAAGCTCTCATTTTTTAACTTTTGATTTAGTTATTTTTTCAAAATCCTTTATTCTCCTTAAATCTCTTCTTGTAGCAAAAGTTATTGCAGTTCAAGTTTTTCATGCTCTTGCAGTTCTTCATATTCTATGAGTATAAGTTTCAGCATTTTCAGGTATTCAAAAATTTATTACATGAGTAATATCATCAACATCTATTCATCTTGCAGCAACATCAGTAGCAACAAGAATATTTATATCTTTTTTTCTAAATCTTTTAAGAATTTTCTCTCTCATTTTTTGATCTATATCACCATGAATTCATTCAGCTTTATATCACTTTGAATTTAAAGAAGAAGCAAGTTCATCCACATCCATCTTAGTTCTACAAAAAACTATAGAATAAAAATTTTCTTCTGTTTCTATAATTCTTGTAAGAACATCATATTTTGTTTTCTCTGTTACTTCATAATACTTTTGTATAACATTTGAATTTGTTAGATCTTCTTTTTTAACAGATACTAAATCATATTCTTTCATATATGTTTTAACAATACCCATCATAGATTTTGGCATAGTAGCAGAGAATAACAATACTTTTTTATCTTTTGGAGTATAAGAAAATATTTCTTCAATTTCTTCTCTAAATCATATATTTAACATCTCATCAGCCTCATCTAAAACAAAGTATTCAACTTTATCTAGTTTTAGTCTTCATTTTCAAAGGTGATCTTTAACTCTACCTGGTGTTCATACTATAACAGATGGATTATTTTTAAGTTCTCTTATTTCTGAAGATATGCTTTTACCACCATACAATAAAGTTGTTTTTAATTCATTTCAAGGAAGGAAAGATGAAAATTCTTCAGCAACTTGTATAGCAAGCTCTCTTGTAGGACAAAGTATGATTCATTTAACTTTTTTTGATCATGGCTTTATTCTTTCAAGCATAGGAATAGAAAATGCAGCAGTTTTTCAAGTACCTGTCTGTGCCTGTCAGATAATATCTTTATCTGAATTTAGTAATAACGGTATTACTTTTTCTTGTATTGGAGAAGGTGTTGTATATCATTTTTTTTCAATACCCTCTAAAATTGATTTACTTAATGGTAAATCAGCAAATGTAACTTTTCACATAATTTTCTTTCAATAATAAATAAACCTGTTTAAAACAGGCTAATCATAAATTCAAAATTTACAATCTAAAAGTCATTATAATTTTTTATTCTTGATAATCAATATTTTAATAAACTATTTAATTCCTATTTAACATTTTAATAAATGTATCATTTGGTACATCTACTTTTCATATACTTTTCATTTTCTTTTTTCATTCTTTTTGTTTTTCTAAAAGCTTTCTTTTTCTTGTAACATCTCAACCATAACACTTTGCAAGTACATCCTTTTTAAGTGCAGATATAGTTTCTCTTGCTATAGCTTTATTTCATATAACAGCTTGCAAAGGTATTGAAAATAGGTGTTTTGGAATAAGTTCTTTAAGTTTTTCTACTACAGACTTTCATCTACTATATGCTTTATCCTCATGTGCAATAGTTGAAAAAGCTCATATCATCTCTTTATTGATATGTATATCTAATCTTACAAGCTTTTGTTGTTGATAAACTCAAGGTTCATAGTTCATACTAGCATATCATTTTGTAATAGATTTTAAACTATCATGAAAATCAACTATAATCTCAGCAAGAGGTATATTGTACTTCCAAAGTACTCTATCTTCATCTATATACTCCATATTTTTAAGCTCTCACCTACTATCTTGTGCAAGCTCCATTACAGCACCTGAGTATTCTCAAGGTCATACTATCTCAAGATCTACAAAAGGTTCATAAGTATCTTCTATATAACCACCATCTGGCATATCAGCTCAAGATCTTACTATAAGATAAGGTTTCAGATCAATTTCTCTATCTCAATCTTTTTCAACTATTTTATTTCATTCTATATAAAAATTATCTTCTATTTTTTTATCAGAAACTATATTAAAATGTGTTTTTACAAGCTCTTTCCAAAGTCATGTCTTTTTAAATTCCATTATATTATCTCAATGTTTTATCTTATCATAGTTTAGATATTTCATCTTAGCAAGATATACAACATTTGGTACTGTAAAGATAGTTTCAAGATCAAACTCTCTTGATAGTCTTTCTTTAACTATATCCATATGCAACATTCATAAAAATCAACATCTGAATCAAAAACCAAATGCTTGAGAACTTTCCATATCATAAGTTATTGCACTATCATTTATAGCAAGTTTTTCTAAAGATTTTCTAAGTTTTTCATATTCATCAGTTTGCATAGGATAAACTCATGCATATACAAAAGCTTGCATTTTTTTAAATCAAGGTATAGCATAAGAAATTAATTTATTTTTATCTTCATAATTATCAGTTTTTAATTTTTCATCTGTTTTTATAATTGTATCTCATATTTGAGCATCTTTAACTGACTTAAGTCAAGTTACTATATATCATATCTCACCTTCTTCAAGTTTTTTACAAGATTTATACTTTGGATAGAAATATCAAACTTCTTGTATTTGAATCTTTTTTCAAGTATGTGACATATATACTTGATCTTTAGCTTTAAGTTCTCATAGAAAATTTCTTACATATAGAACAACTCACTTATAAGGATCATAAACAGAGTCAAATATAAGAGTTTTTCAAACATTATCTTCGGGGTTTATTTCTTTTAAACTTTCACTAGGATTTGGGAATTTTTCTATAATCATATCTAGAACTTTATCTACATTCTCTCAAGTTTTTGCAGATACTTTAATTATATCTTCCTGATCTATGCCTATTAAACTTTCAAGTTCTGCTCATATCTTCTCAGGATTTGCAGAAGGTAGATCGATCTTGTTTAAAACAGGGATTATCTCCAAATCATAGTCCATAGCCATATAAAGTGTAGAAAGTGTTTGAGCCTGTACTCACTGAGTTGCATCTACTAAAAGTATAACTCACTCAACAGAAGATAAACTTCTTGAAACTTCATATTGAAAATCAGCATGTCAAGGAGTATCTATAAGATTTAATTGATATCATTTATGATACATCCTAGCAGGTGCTAGTTTGATAGTTATTCATCTTTCTTGTTCAAGGTCCATACCATCAAGCACTTGATCCGTTCAAGATATAACTCAAGTTTGTTCTAAAAGTCTATCAGCTAAAGTACTTTTACCATGATCTATATGAGCTATTATACAAAAGTTTCTTATTTTATTGTCCATTAAACAAATAGTTAATTATTATTTAAATAATTTTTTAAAGATTTTTTTGATTTCTCCAATCCATTTTATTCAAGTTGAAATAAAAAGAGTATTTTGTCATCTTGAATCCACTCAACAGACTCTGTCAAGAAATCTTTTTTATCTTTAAACTTGCAACTTGTTACTATTACTTATACTTATTTAACATATTTTTTCCAGAAGTTTTGGTTTATTTAAAAAACTTAGTCCATATCATTTTAAAAGCTATAAATATTGCATTTGATGATTTTTGACCTTTTCAAATACTATAATCAGTATATTTTATATTTACAGGAACTTCAGTAAATTTTATTTTATTTTGCTTAATCTTATCTATAAGTTCACTAGCATAAGCCATTCCATTTATATTTAATCTAATTTTCTTAATAGTATCTAAAGTAAAAACTCTATAACCATTATGAGAATCTGTTAGATAAACTCAAGATATAAAAAGTGTAAATATTCTACCCAAATAAAGAATTATTTTTCTTCATAAAGGAGTGTTTGTCTCTGTTTTTTCTATAAATCTTGATCAAAAAACAGCTCATAAATTAGATTTTTCTTCAAAAGCTTTAAAAAAATTAGGTAAATCTTTTATATCATGTTGCCCATCAGCATCAAAATTTACTATATAATTTACATTCATAAATCTTCTAACATACTCAAATCATGTTTCAAGTGCAGCTCATGCTCATAGATTTTTTATGTGTTTTACATATATAATATTATCAAAAGTTCTTGCAATATCTTCAGTATTATCTTTACTACCATCATCAATTAAAAGTATATTTTCATATCAAGCTTTTATAATATTATCTAAAGTATCTTTTAAAACCTTTCATTCATTATATGCTCTTATAAGTATAACTTCATTTGCTTTTAAAGTTTTTTTAGAAGAATTTTCTATTGATATTTCTCTTATTGTATCTGTAAATACAGTATTTGTATCTTCTATTTTATTAAATAAAAATAATACAAAATAAATTAAAAATAATATACTTATATAAACAAGTACATCTGCTCATCTTTGAACTCAAAAGATACTACCAAATAAATCTAAAGTCCTTGGAAAAAAGGTAAAAACTATTAAAGCTATTGCAATTCATATAAATAAAAAAATATGAAGAAAATTAAATCTTTGCTTTCTAGCAATATCTATTCACAACAATAAGATAAAAAAAGCTGATACTATGAAAAATACTTGTAATAAGTTCATTATACAAAATTATATCATAAATATCAGCATTTTAATAATTTTAATTAAAAATGCAATTTAATTTATATATTTCCAAGTATTATATTGTCTTTCAAGTGATATAACATAAGATGCTTTTCTATAGTCTACTCATAATTTACTAGATAAGCTCATAACATCCTCTGTTCATTTATACATAATATCTTTAAGTTTTTCAAAAACCTCCTTTCTAGTCCAATAAAAATTCATATTACCCTGAATTTGTTCAAAATAACTTACCGTAACTCATCAAGAATTTGCAAGTATATCAGGGAAAACTATAGTTCAATTATTAAACAATGTTTCATCAACATCAGGAACTATAGGTCAGTTAGCAAGTTCAACTATCATTTTAGATTTTATTTTATTGACATTATCAGTAGTTATCTGATTTTCCAATGCTGCAAGAACAAGAATATCAACATCAAGTTCCAATATATCTTTATTGCTTATAGTTTTTCATTCCTTTATATCTATAACAGATTTTTTATCTTTTTTTGCATTTTGAACTTTTTCTAAATTAATACCACACTCATCATATAAAGCTCATTTACTATCAGAAATAGATACTATTTTTCATCACTTTTCTTCTATAAATTTTGCAAAATTTAATCCAGCATTTCAAGCTCATTGTATGGCAACAGTTTTTCACTTTATATTTATTGATTTTTCTTCACAATACTTTTCAAGAACATATATACCTCAAAGTGAAGTTGCAACGTCTCTTCACCTACTTCAACCAAATTCTAAAGGTTTTCATGTAAATGATCAAGGAGTAGGAGATCAAACTAATTTTGAATATTCATCTGCCATCCAAGACATAACTTGAGGATTTGTATTTACATCAGGAGCTGGAACATCAAAATCTGGTCATAAATATCTATAAAGATGTTTTACATATCACCTAGAAAGCTGTTCAAGCTCTCAAAATGAAAGTTCTTTTGGGTTAACTATTATTCATCATTTTCATCATCACAAAGGAAGATCCACAACTGATGTTTTTATACTCATCCATAAAGATAAAGCCTTAACCTCATCTAGTGTTACATCTTCATGAAATCTAATTCATCATTTATATGGTCATTTTATATTTTTGTGTTGACTTCTATATCATTTAAATACTTTAATATCTCAATTATCCATTTGAACAGGAATATTTACTTCTATAACTCTGTCAGGATGTAAAAATTCCTCTATAAATCTATATGGAACATTTTCTTTCCTTAGTAAGTCATATACTCATAATACTTGTTTTTTAGCATTTTCATATTGATTTAACATTTTTATTAGAATTTATTTATCTAAATGTAAAGGAAGTATAATTTTTTATTGGAATAATACAATAACTTTTTTTAGTTTTTAATTTCATTTTTAAATAATTTTCATCTTTCTTCAAAAGACTTAAACATATTGTAAGAAGATGCTCAAGGTGATAGTATACAAATTTTTCAAGGCTTTGTAATGGATTTAGATATAGATACAGCTTCTTTAATGTTGTCAACAAGTATAACATTTTTATTTTTAAAGAATTTTTTTTGATTATTAAAACTATTAGGCAATAAAATAACATTATTTAAAGGTAAATTATTTATCTTTTCTATAACTTCTGTATAATCAAATTTTTCATCAGTTCCTCAAAGCAATATTGTATCAATTTTTACATTAAATCTTTCAATAGCTTGCAATGTGCTTTCAGGAATTGTTGCTATACTATCATTATAAAAATGTATATCATTATACTTTCAAACATATTCTTGTCTATGCTCAAGTCAAGCAAAATCTTTCAAAGCAAGTTCTATAGTTTTTTGTTCTATTGATAAATTTTCACATATAGGAAGTATGCTAGCTATATTTAAAAAGTTATGTTCTCACTTTAAAGCTATATTTTCTATAGGAAGTTTATATTTTTTAGAATAAATGAATTTATCATCAAAGTAATTATCAGTATTTTCTCAAAAAAGTATAGGATTTTTACAATCTATATTATCAAGTAAGTATCTATAATCAGACCTTAATATGCAATTTTTAGCACTAGAAAAAATATTTAACTTAGCATTTACATAATTTTCATGAGTTTGATGCCAGTTTGTGTGAACTTTATATATATTTGTAAGTACAGAAAAATCACTATGAGTTTTAACTCAATCAAGCATATAAGATGATATTTCAAAAACAACATATGAAGGAGGATTATCAAAATCTATTTGAGATAGTATAGGATTTCATATATTTCATATAAGTTTTACATCCTTATTAGCTTTTTTTAGTATATTATATATAATTGTTGATGTTGTACTTTTTCACTTACTTCAACTTATAAGAATAATTTTTCATTTATAATTTTCAAAAAAAAGGTCTGTTTGAGTTTTAACCTTTTCTTTAACAGCTTGAAGTTCTTTTTTATACAAACTTATTCAAGGTGTTTTATATATAATATAAAAATCATCTAGATTATCTAAATAATTAGGGTTATCTTTTTGGTCAAGTATAGTTATATAATTGTACCCTTTTTTTAAAAGATATTTATGAGTTGATTTTCATTCTCTACCATATCAAAGTATAGCAATTTTCATGAGTTTATTATATAATAATATAAAACTATTTATTTAAGTTAGGATTTAGTCAAATAACAAACTCTCATTTAAGTTTTATCTGGTTATTTTCTAATTTTTTCAATATATTATCTATAGTATCAAAATATTTATGTTGGTACATTTTAGAGATCTCTCTTATAATAAACACATCTCAAGAAAATCAAAGGTCTTTAAGTTGTCAAAGTGTCTTATAAACTCTATATACTGATTCATATATAAAAACAGGATAAGAACTATCAACTATCTTTTTCATAATAGTTTGTTTTCATTTTTTTTTAGGTAAAAATCAAAGGTACAAAAATTTTGAAGTATCAAAAAAAGCTGATACAACAGCTGGAGCAAGTGCAGTAGCTCAAGGAAGCACATCAAATTCTAAGTTTTCTTCTCAAGCTATTCTTATAAATTCCTTTCATGGATCAGAAAGTCATGGAGTTCAAGCTTCTGAAACTATTCCAACATCTTTTTCTTTAAGTAAAGAAGTATAAAAATCAAGTTTTCATTTATTTGTATATGAAGTAAGAGAATAAAATTTTTTATCTTTATATTCTATCTCATACTTACTTAACAATTGCTTTAAAGTTCTTGTATCTTCACAAAAAAATATATCAAGTTCTTTAAATAACTTCAATGCTCTTAAAGTTATATCATCTAAATTTCAAATCGGTGTTGGTATAAAATATAACATTCATATAATAGTTAAAAGTTTAAAGTTGCAAGTTACAAGGCACAAGCTTATTTTATAATATTTTCTTTCAACTTGTTAATTAGCACTTAATTCTATTTGGATATATGTATAAAAATCCTTGAGTTAAGGTCAGAAACTTGATTAAGTGTGTTTGTAGTTTTTATTTCAACTCAAGCAACTGTAGGATTTGATAAGATTATTTTTTTTGCTTCTTTGATATTTTTTCATTTTATTTCATGAATTATTTGTTCTTTTACATTATTATAATCAGTTTTAAAATCATATCATAATAAAGAATTTATAGACACAGTTACAAGATAAAGTCAATTTGATATATTTGCAATATCAAGCAACTCAATGCTATTTTCATCCCATCATAAAAATTCACTATCAGAAACAATTCTTTCATTTAAATAATTTTTAAAAGCAGACTGTAGTTTTGATTTTTTAATACTTTTATAATATATATCTCATTGAATATTACCTTCTATAAAAGAAACATCATCTCAAGGCTTTGCATTTAAATTATAAGATATATTATTGTATCAATAAAGATTATCATATAAAAGTGGAATATCTTCTGTATTTTGTGATTGAGTATATTGAAGTATAGATTGTTTTAGATTATCTTTAAACTTTTTAAATAAAGTTTCTTTAACAATATCTATATCTTGAACTTGAACAGTTCATTCAGATACTGTATCTCATCATGAAAATTTTTCAATACTTTCAGCATATATAAGTTTTTCTCACCTTGAAGAGTACATTTTTTTTATATAAAGTTTCTCTCACTCATTAAGATTTCATCTTATTCATATAAGTTCTCAACTCTCATCTTGATCTTGAGCTTTAACTTTTACCTCTGCAATTCAAGGATTATCTTCAGCATCTTTAGGAGGTATATATACCCAGTTTTGAAGTCTAAACAAAAGTCCATCATTATTAACAAGTTCTGTGTATGCTTTTAAAGATATTCATTCTGTTGTATTGTTAACAAGCTTTACTATTCAAGAAGAAGGCTTTGCAATATAGGAAATATCATTTACAGGTATTTTAATACTATAATTTTTTGTGAAAGTTTTATTTATGTAAGAAAAATTTATTCTTTTATCAAGTTCATAGTTTTCTTGTTCATCTTGAGGATATATATAAAATTTTTGTATCAAATGCTTTATCTTTACATTAGGTTGTATATATATGTCTGTTTTTGGAACAACAAGGTTGTATATAAAAAAAGACATAAAAACTATAAAACCTATCTCCAAAAATAAAAAAATTATCTTAAATATATTATAATGCTTTCTATAAAAAGAGTGTTCTGATTTGAAGTTTTCAAGAAAATCTCAAATGGTTTTAAAAATTTTTTGTCTAATAGGAATTTTTTTCCATATATAATTTGCATGGAACATTTTCATTAAGGACTCTTGTTTTGGGTTTTCTATAACAAAAACTATATTTATATTTTTATCATTAGATTTTTCTAAAACAAGCTTCAACCACCATTTATTATTAAAAAAATCATTATTTACATCTATATCAAAAACAACTTCCTTACATTTTTTAGGAAGTTTATCTATAACTTGAAATATTTTATATATATTATCTTTTTGCTTGAAATAGAAGGTTTTCATCTTATTTATTATGTAATTTAAAATAAAGATATTTTAATTAAGTTTTAACTTACATATACTTAATATCTTTTTGCATTTGCCTTTTTACATCTCTTTCTTTTATGATTTGTTTTTTTTCTATCTTTCTTCTAAGTTTTGCAAGTGCACATTTTAATTTTATATGTTTTTCTGTTTGTCCAACTTCTAAAGCAACTATAGTTAATCAAGTTTTATTTGTTCTTTCAACAAGTTTTCTAAGTTCTTTCTTTGTAGCTAAAAGTTTTCTTTTTCTTTTAGGTTCATACCAAGGAACCATCTTAGAAGATGTTTTTTTATACAAAGGTATATTTAATTCATGTATAAAAAGTTCATTTTTTTCAATATGACAAAATGCATTTCTTATGTCTATATTTCAAGTTCTGATCTGTTTAACTTCAAATCCTTTAAGTTTAATTCAAAAAACAAAAGATTCTATTATTTCATAGTCTAAATATGCTTTTTTATTTTTTTTTATTGTTATATACATAAAAGAAGATTAAATGCTAAAAAAGAAAGATTTATCTTTTCTATTATTAAATATTTTTAATAAGTCTTGTTAAAAATAAATTAGCAACAATTAAACTTATAACTATAATAATACCAGCTTCAAGCATAATTCAAGACCTTATAAGTCATATATGTTCTGCAATAAGAACTGATATATCAAAATTAAAAACATTTACAAAATATATATTTAAGTAAGATATTAAACTTGATATATATACAATACCAAGTATAAATGAAAACAATATTACAAAAAGTGTATAAAGTAGGAATGGAAGCTTAATTTGAAAATATGTAAATCAAACCAATTTCTCAACCTCTATCTGGTTAGAAAAACTATAAAAGTTCAATTTCAATATCAAAGTCAAAAACCACAATATAATTAAGAATAAAACTATGGATAAGAAAATATAAAAATTAATTAAAAAATTAGAAAACTCTATGATTTTAGATATTCTTTCTTCTTGTTCCTTAAATGAATTTTGATTTCATATATCAGATAAATTCAAAAGTATGTCTTGATATTTATCATTCATAACTATATTTTTCATACTTTCATACTCATCTTGAGACCTAAATATAATATACAATGTAGGAGGTATAGGGTTATCTATTCAATATTTTTCAAAATTTTTAATAATTTTAGGGAGTCTCTCAGAAAGTGTTTTTATAGCTTCATCTTTAGGCAAATAAGTTACTTCAAGATTTTCATCTTCAAGATTTGTTTTAAGATCTATCATAAGATCACGAGACTTTCAAACTTCTTTTTCAGTATCTCATTCCTTTATATATAAGTAAACTCACAATTTTCACTTAAGCTCATTTGAAAAACTATTAATATTTACAGTTAAAGAAATAAGAATATTTAGAAAAAAAATCAAGAAACTAAGTAGAAAAACTGTAGCTAATGTTTGAAATACTTTTGTTTTAAAAAGTCTAAGTAAGTTCTTAAATATCATAATTTAAAAATAGAGAATAAAACTACACTATATATAGTTTTTCTAGTGCTTGTTTCAATATTATTTTCAAACTTCATTTTCTTTTTGTCCTTTTTTAAAATCTTCATCATTTGCATAAAATTCTTTAAACAATTCTTGAATATATTCTAAAGGATTATAGTTATCTTGAGTTTTGTTTCTTTGAATTTGTTCTATAAGATCTTTATTTTGTGTTTCCAAAGATTGTACTTGTTCATTATATTTTTTATTTTTTTCTTCTTTTTCTCAATCTTGGTTTGAATCTTCTTCACTACCCTTTTTTTCTCACTCTTTAGGTTCTTTTTTTTCTTGCTGTTGAGGTTTTTCTGTTAATTCATTTAAGTCATTAAAATTATTATTCATTTGTTGGTTTTCTTTATTCTGCTTATCAGCTAGTTTATCCCTGTTATTACAAAGTTGTTCTATCTGTTGTTTGTTTGCTTTTTCAAATATCTTAAGCATATCTTTCTGTTTTTGAAAAAATTTTGTATAATAATCATAAGATGAATCTATACTATCTTTATACTTTGATTTTATAGCTGGAGATTGTTGATAACAAGACAATTCATCTCATTGAAATTTTTTTAATCTATTTATTAGTCATTTAGATACTTCAGTAAAAAAATCTTTATTATCATATAATATAGATATGTTTTTATCAGCTTCATTTTTGAAAGATTGAATACAAGATCTTAGATCATCATGCTCTAACCGTTCGTTTAAGGCTAATTGCTGAGATTTTAAAATCTCCATAGTATTAGGCAAAAGTTTAATTAAATTATTTATCTTTTCTATCATTGAAACAAAAAGATTATCACAATTATATACATATAAAAAATCTAAAAATGCTTGAGAAAGTCACAAATTTTTAAGTATCTTTTCTTTACTTTTATATCAAGGAATATTTTCTAAAGAATTTTCATAAAATGAAATAGATTGTTTTGCTTTATTAACATATCAGGTTTTACCTGAAGAAAAAGAATAATACGAATCTAAAAAATAAATATTTCATAAATTATAAAGCTCTTTATATGAATATTCATCTAAATTATACAATAATTGCTTTGCTCAAGTAATATTTTTATTTAGTAAATAAAAATTTGATATGTCTATATTTAAAAATCAACTATTATATATAATATAATTTCAAGAAATAGCAACATTAGACTTATTTTTAAAATGTGAAATAGTAAAATAACTATTATAATTAGAAAAAAATAGTTTAAAAAAACCAATATTTAAATAAAAAAATAAAGATATAAAAACTAATATTATATAGAAAAATATGTACTTATTTATATTTAATTTCATGCATTAAATTAATAATTTTAAATTAAATCTATTTATACAAACAAATATTGTAAATTCAATAAAATTATATATAAATTAATATAATATTTAATTTTTAAAGATACTCTATGTGAGTAACAGATGATATTCTATCTAAAATTGATATAGTAGATATTATATGAGAACATGTTGATCTAAAAAAATCATGAAGTAATTATAAATGAATTTGTCCCTTTCATAATGAAAAGTCACCATCTTTTATGGTTTCTGAAGATAAACAAATTTTTAAATGTTTTTGATGTTGAAAATGATGAAATGCAATAACTTTTATAAAAGAATTTGAAAATTTAGATTTTTATGATACAATTAAAATACTTTCTTCAAAGGCATGAATAGAACTTAAGGAATATAAAAATAATTTCAAAACAGATCAGAAAGAAATTGATAAAAAGTCAAAATTAGTTGAAGTCAACAAAACAGCTTTAAATTTTTTTCACAAAAAATTATTTGAAAATGAAACAGCTTTAAACTACCTTATGAAAGAAAGAAAGCTAAATAAAGATATAATAATAAAATATAAACTTTGATATGCATGAACAAAAAAGACAGAATTTATAGAATATATGGAAAAAAAATGATTTAAAAAAGAAGATATTATAGAAGCCTGACTTGCTAGAAAATCAAATTCATGATCATTATATTCTTTTTTTTCAAATAGAATAATATTTCCTATATTTTCATCTATATGAGATGTTATAGCATTTTCTTGAAGAGTATTTAATGGTGAAACTAATACATGAAAGTATATAAATACACCTGAAACATCACTATACAATAAAAGTTCAGTACTATACAATTTTAATAATGCAAAAAAAACTAAAAAAGATTTTTTAATAGTGTGTGAAGGATATATGGATGTTATAGGAGCAAATAAACTTTGATATGAAAATGCTGTTGCAACATGCTGAACAGCACTTACTCAAAAACATACAACCTTGCTTAAAAGAGTTACTAAAAATATAGTATTTGCATTTGACTCTGATGAAGCAGGATTTAATGCAACACTAAGGTGAGTTAAGATAGCATTAAACTTAGGTATATATCCTTGAATTTTTAAAATAAGTTGATGAAAAGATTTTGATGATATAGCAGATAATAATGAAGATATTGATATAAAAAAAGAAGAAAAAGATGCAATCATATATCTTATAGAAATATTTTTGAAAGACTATAAAAAAGTATGACCTACTAAAAAGCAAGAAAAACTTGAAAATATTTTTGATATACTAAGAAATATAGAAAACAGTATCATAGTAAGTAGCTATTGTGAGGTAATTTGAAAACACATAAATGAAGATTCAAATATTATAAAGCAACAAATAAAATTTAAAAAAAAACATATACAACAAAGTAATATAAATAATAATGAAGAAAAGAATATGATACCTGCAATTTTGTATAAAGATTTTTATAAAAAATTCACATCAACAGATGAAATAGAAAAAATAATAGAAAAAATAATACCAATATTAGATTATATAGATGATAAGAATATAATAAAAGAAGTTTTAGTTCAAAATACAAATAATGAAGAAGAACTAAAAATGAATCAACTAAAATGGGAAGAAAAAAATTTAGTTTGATTAACACAAAGTAAAATAGATGAGAGACTTAAAAATGAAATAAAAAATTATATAATAAACATGCTTACAATAATAATAAAAGATCCTACAACAAAAAATAAGTTAGAAATAATGGAAGTTTTAAATGATATTAAAAAAGATAAATAAAAAAAGCAAATTACTTTAAATTTATAACTTGCTCCTTTAAACTTGCAACTTGCTACTTGTGTTTAACAAGCCTATAAAGTTCTTTTGGTGTCATCCATCATTTTATTATTTTAAATACTCAATCTCTTTCTAAGTTTATCATACCATTATCTAGTGCATATTTTTCTATCTCTAATGATGAAGACCCATTCAAAAATTTTTCTTTAAGCTCATCATTATATTCCATAAATTCATAAAGTCAAACTCTTCATTTTTCTCAGTCACCATTACACTTTGAACAAGTTTCTTGAGTTTCAGAATCTTTTCAAGATCACACATAAACAAAACCATCATTTTTGAAATCATTCCACATTTCTCAAGTTATTCATCTTAACTTAAGTTCTTGTTTTATATGTTCAGGTTTCATGCTCTGAAGAACTTCCATTAAATCTCTATATACTTTAGGATTATCATTTTTAATATTATATTTTATTTTACAATTATCACAAACCCTTCTTCAAAGTCTTTGGGCCATAACAAGATTAAAAGTACCTGCTATCATATAAGGCTTTGCACCCATATTATAAACTCTTGTAATAGTTTCTGCTGCTGAATTAGTATGTATTGTAGAAAATACTAAATGTCATGTCATTGCAGCTTCCATAGCTGTTTCTAAGGTTTCTTCATCTCTTATTTCTCAAACCATTATAATATCAGGATCTTGTCTAAGTGCAGCTCTAAGTCAGCTAGCAAATGTAAATCATATATCAGATCTAACCTGAGATTGATTAAGACCATCCATTTTATTTTCAACTGGATCTTCATAAGTTGTTATATTAACATCTGTTTTATTTAATTTGCTTAAACCTGCATAAAGTGTAGTAGATTTTCATGAACCAGTTGGTCAGGTTGTTAGTAAAATACCATTGGGTGAATTTAGATTATTTTTTAGCAACTCTCAATTTCTTCATTCAATTCAAAGAACATCAAGAGGTGGAATCTTTTTTGATTTATCAACTATTCTCATTACAAGTTTTTCACCATGCACTGTTGGTAGAGTATTTGCTCTCAAGTCGATTTCTTTTCAATCAATAGTTGAAGTACTAACTCTTGCATCTTGAGGTATTCTTTTTTCATCAGACCTCATTTGTCAAGACTCTATTTTAAACTTTGCAATTATAGTTTCATGAATATTGCTAGGATATTGTATAAGTTCTTCAAGTATTCAATCTATTCTAAGTCTTACTCTACAATAAGTTGAATAAACCTCAATATGAACATCAGAAGCTCATTCATTAACTCATATTGTTAAAAGCAATTTAAAAAGAGACTCTATATCAGCATCTATAATAGCATTTTCAAGCTTTTCAAAAAGGTCTGTTTTTTTGTTAATCATTTTATATATTTATATCTTAAATATTAATAGCAATAAGAAGATTCTTTTAAAAGTCTATAAGATTGTATATTAGATAATGCCTTTTCTAAGTTAGTTTTTTTATCATAATCAGCCCTTAGATCTCAGAGTATTGTAAGTATTTGATTAAGATCATAAACTCAACCAGCATCAAGATCTGATTCATAAAGGTTATTTATTACTCATTCAATATAAGAGTAAGCTATATCTATACTCCATTTTTTTCAATCTGTAACACTTGTACACTTATTTTCTCATATATGAACTAGTATATCATCAAGTTCTTGATTAGCTATATAATCATAATAAACTTGTAAAGAACTAGAAGCTGTATAATCAACATTATTTTGATTATTAAATTCTGTACTATTTTCTTGTTTAAATGTAAATTCTCATATTTTCAAAAGTCATGATATATTTTTATAAACATCTTTCAACCTATCAAGATAACTATAATCTATATTATTTTCTAACTTATCAACCATAGTATATGCTATAAAATAATTTGTATCAAATTTATCTATAAAATTATGTTTACATGATGTTGTAATGTTGCCATCACTTCAACATCATGCAAATTCTATGATAGATTTTTTAATTCCATAAAATGGTTCATTACCTCTTGAAAAAAGATCAGCACAATAGCCATCTTCTATTAAACAAGTATATAATCTAGCTCATATTAATGTATTAATATCAGATATATTAGAATATGAATTATAAAAATAATTATATATAAATGAATCATAAAAACTATAATTAGTATTATCTATTAACTCTGTTTTTAAAATATTATAAAAATCATTTCACATATTATAAGATCTAATTTTTTTCTTGTATGAAGAAAAAGACTGAGAATTAAAATCATTCTGAGAACATCAGTTTTGATTTTCACATGCAAATAGTTTACCACAATTAAGAGAATTAAAAGATCCCTCCTCATAAATACATTTATAAATTAATGCTGATACGTATTTTTTTCATATATTAGTATCTTTAACATATTCTATATTATTTTTTTCAAGTTCTTTTTCATATTCTTCTATGAAAGTATTTATATTGTTTTTTATATTTTTCCAAATATAATATGTAAATTCACTTACTATCATTATATTCTTTTTATTTGATGTAGATGTAAGCTTACTTACTAATCAGTAAAAAGATTTATCATTATTCAATCAAAAATTTAGTTGCATAGAAAGATTTGCTATATCATTAGCATCTGTAGTTTCAAACTCTCAAACAGAGATATCATCTATTCTATTTTTTTCTCACTGATAAAGTAATCATTTATAAGAACTTTTAAAATAATCAGACCAATATTTAACTAAGTTTAAATCTATATAACTAGCCCTATCAAGATAATTAGATCAAAAAATATCAACATCTATTTTGTCAGAAAACTTATTTTGCCAAATATTTATAGAAGGTAACAATATATTTGATAAAAATTTATCATATGGATATTTATATGAATTATAAAATTCTTTATATTTATCATTTTGCTTTTCTAAGCTTTCTTCTATAAAAACTAATTCATATATATATATATTATTTAAAACTAATTTTATAGTTTCAAGCATTCAAGATTCTATTTTATTAGTATATTCTCATGGAATATTTATTTTTTCTCATACAAGAGAACTTAAGTAAGAATTTATATAATCAGAACTCATAAATTTTTCTTTATTTGAAATTATTGTTTCAACAATATTTTGTTCATAATTTTCTATCAAGTAATTCAAATTATCTATATTTAATAAAATGTCTTTTTTTGCATTATTACTATCAACTAGAGAAAGTCAATTTTCATTTAAAAATACTTCATCATTAATTCTATTTTTATTTTCATTTGAATTAAACATTAGAAATAAAATTAAGTTTGATATATTATCTTCATAGTCTTCTAATGAATAAGTTTCATTTAATATAAAAGAGGTTCTAGAAACAGTATCTAAGTTTCTTAAATTATTGTTTTTAATATTTGATTTTAAATTTTCACTTTGAACAATTTTGATATTATCCATATTTGTTTGAATATCATTATAACTATTTTTAATATCAAATCAAAAACTTATAGCATATCAAAAACCTATTATTAAAATAGGTAAGATTATAATTGTAACTAAATTATTCTTATAGTTATTAAAATAACTTTTAATGTCATCTTTTTTTACATTTTTAATTTTTTCTTTTATTTCATTTTTATTTATATTTTTAATTTTTTCTTTATCAAAAGATTTTAACTTATTTTTTATATCATTTATATTAAATTTCATTTTATGTTTTATAATAATTTAAAAACTATTTTTCTATATCTGTAACCTCTACATTTACATCACTTTGAACAGATGTGTTAAACAATAAACTTGTTTTATTATATGTTACTTGAGATCATCATATAATTTCAGTGACCTTTTGTACTTTAATATTATTCATCTTAATATTTTTTCATATTACTAAACGAGATTCTCTAAGTAGTGAAACTAGATTAGTTGCTATTTCTATAACAGATGTATTTAAATTATATCTTTCTTCAAGCATTATTTCAACATTAAAAGATAACATTTGAGTTCAAGGATCATAAGAAAGCAAGTTAACATTTACTGGAAGTTGATTTATATCTTGATTATCAAAAAGTTGATTTGTTCTATCATATATGTTTTTTATTAATGAAATATAGCTTGATATAAATCTATTACCTTCATTTGTCAAAGAACCATTAGAGTTTTTAATATTTATTCATAGGTTGTAAGCCCTATTATCTATTATATTTTGAAAATTTTCATAAAATTTAACAACAAAATAATTATTTATTAAATTGTTTCATTCTGAATACATATAATTAAATTTTATATTTTTAAGATAAAAACTAACTCAAGATTCCCTTAATTTTTGTATATCTTGTCTAAGTGATACTTCAAGTTCTGTCCTGTTTATTGCAAATTGATTTAAAATTGTACTTCTATTTATTATAGAATCTAATATTTCACTATCAAAAATTCATGTTTTAATATAAACATAATCAACCATATAAATTTTTATAGAATTTAATGTTAAAAGTATTGGCATAATTCTAATATCTTTTAACAATTCATCTAATTCTTTTGGTAAAAATTTATATTTAACCAATAATTCCTGATTTTTTTCTATATTGTTTATATTATTATTGTATGAAGATGTTAATTTATTTATTAAATTATCTTTAGAATCTTGTTTTTGATAAAAAATTATTCAAGGATCATCAATATAAGTATCCATTTTTTTTACCCTATCTATTGTATCATTTGATTTATTATCAAAAGTTTTACTTATTCATGATTGAGATTTAAAATAAGTTAATATATTTTCATCAATAAATTCTATATATTTAGTTTCTAAATCAGTAAGCTTTTCATTTTTCATAGAAATATCAAAAAATGATTTTATACTATATAATAAAACAAGTATTATTGTAATAAATATAAATAAAAATATAAGAATTTTGTTTCTTAAATTTAGATTATTTTTTTTACTTTTTTTAAGCTTATCAATAGATGTAACTCACTCTCAATCAGAAAGCAGATCATCATCTAAAAGGTCAGTATCAATACCATTGTTTATATTTTTTTCTTCCATTTATATTTTTTATTTAATAAATATATATATAATCATATTTTTTTTAACAAAATAGTCAAATTTTATTTGATTTTTTACTTTTCATTTTTAAAAAATGATATATAATTATAAAAAATCTAGCAGTAATAATATGCTAGACAATTTTGATTATTTTATCTTTAATTTAATTTTTGATATTTCTTCTTTTATTTTAAGAATTTTATCCTCTACCTCTTCTTTCTTGCTTTCCTTAGCTTTTATTACATCCTCATTTGCATTTTTTCTAAATCAATCTGAAGAAAGGAGCTTCCTTATTCATTGCAAGAATTGTTCTTCCTGTTTTAATTTTTTCTCAAGTTCTTCAACTTTTTCTTTAAAATTAACCTCTTTTTCAGGCAAAATAATTCAAACCTTAAATGAATTAACAACATCTACAACAGCTTCCTGCTCTTTTTCTATAATATTTGCAGATTGCACTATTCTTTTAATAATATCTTCATAAGGTTTTAATATAGATTTTTCAAAGTTTTCTATAAATATATCAGTTTCAACATGAGGTTTAATATTGTTTTTAGATCTTAATGTCCTTAAAGTTATTATAACATCTACAAGTTGATCAATACTTTCACTATTTTCAACTCATATCTTATTTGGATATTTTGCATTTATAAGTTTTCAATCAAGATTTAACTTACTCCAAAGTCTTTCAGTTACAAAAGGAATTACTGGATGAAGAAGTTTGTATATAGTTGCTAAAGAATATAAAAGTACTGTAGGTGTAAAAGGCCCATCATCATACTTTGATATTTCAAGATACCAATCACAGAACTTATTCCAAACAAATTTTTGTACATTTGAAAAACTTTCTCAAAAATAAAATTTATCCATACTATCAGATACTTGATCAACAAGCAAATCTAATTGAGATAATATCCATTTATCAAAACTTGTTAAGTTATCTTTATTATCTTTTAATAAATTATAAAGTTCATCATAGTCTAATTTATCACCATCCTCTACTTCACATTTATTATATACAAATCTAGAAGCATTCCAAAGTTTGTTTATAAATCTTTTATTATAATCAAGTTTTTCATCAGAAAAATTTAAATCACTACCAGGTGTTGTTCATAATACAAGTGATAATCTAAGAGAATCTGCACCATGATCTTTTATTTTATCCAATGGATCTACAACATTTCATTTAGATTTTGACATTTTATTACCATGTTTGTCTCTTACAAGTCAATGTAAATATACATTATCAAAAGGTTTCCAATCATATTCTCACTTTCCTTGCATATTATAATATCACATAAACATCATCCTAGCTACCCAAAAGAAAATTATATCATAACCTGTTTCTAAAACAGTATTTGGATAAAAATCTTCTAAATCTTGAGTTTTTTCTGGCCATCAAAGTACTGTAAAAGGCCAAAGTCATGAACTAAACCATGTATCAAGTGTATCAGAATCTTGTTGCAAATTCTTAGATCAACATTCTTTACAAGAAAATTCAAAATAATAAGTATCATCATTTGGTTTTATAAATAATGAATTTTCTAAGAAAGATGAAAGTTTTTCTCAAGCATCTATTATAGTTTCTACATCTTGAGATTTTACAGAATCAAGTATTTTTTCAAGTTCTTGAATATCTTTTTCATATTTTCAAATTTCTTTAGCTTTAAGTTTGTAAGATTCAATATATGCTTGATAAGTTTTTCATTTAGATTTTATAAAACTATCTTCATATAGAGTTTCTATAAGTTTTTCTATATTAAAATCATTTTCAAGTTTACTATCAGCTATAAGATTAAAAATTATCATATCTAACCAAGGATTTCATTTATAACCTTGAGTTTCTTTATATGTATCTAATACTATATCTTCATCAAATATATTCATATGACCATGCTCACAAGTCCATACTGGAATTCTATGACCCCACCGTAATTGTCTTGATATACACCAAGGTTGTATTTCTTCTAGCCATTGATAAAAAGTTTTATTAAATCTTTCAGGAACAACATTTATCTCTTTTTTTTCTATAGCTTCTACTCATTTATTAGATGATTCTTGCACATCAACAAACCATTGATTTGATACCATAGGTTGCACAAGTGTCTTACATCTATCACAATTTGGTGTATTATGAGTAAGTTCTTCTACTTTTTCTAAATTTCATATATCATCTAAATGTTCTATAACTACATCAATAGATTCTTCAGCTTTCATTCAAGCAAAATTACCTGCAAGTTCTGTAAGCTTTCAGTCTTTATCTATAGCATAATGCTCTATTGGCAAATCATGTCTTTTTGCTATTTGAAAATCAGCCTTATCATGTGTAGGTGTTATTTTCAATGCAGCTGTTCAAAAACTCATATCTACATCATGATCTGCAATTACAGGTATTTCTTTATTTACTATAGGTATATGTACATTTTTTCAAATGAATTTTTTATATCTTTTATCATTAGGATTTACAGCTATTGCGACATCAGCAAACATAGTCTCAGGTCTTGTAGTTGCAACAGTTATACTATCTCATTTTCATACTAAAAAATACTTGATATATACAAGTTTTCATTTTTCTTCTTCCATATTAACTTCAAGGTCAGAAAGAACTGTTTGACACCTAGGACACCAATTTGTCATATATGCATCCTTGTATATTTTTCAAGAATTATATAAGTCTTTAAAAACTTTTCTAACTGCTCTAAAGTTTTTTTCTGAAAGTGTAAATTGCTCTCTATCCCAATCTAAACTAGCTCACATTTTCTTTGATTGAGATACAATAGTACTTCTTGATTCTCTTACAAACTTCCAAACTTCTTCTAAAAACTTAACTCTTCATAGATCATGTCTTGAAAGTCACTTTTCTTCTTTCAATTTTTTTTCAACTACAACTTGAGTTGCAATTCATGCATGATCTGTACCAGGAACCCAAAGAGTTTTTTTTCAAACCATTCTATTGTACCTTACCATAATATCCTCTATAGAAAGCATTTGAGCATGTCATATATGTAATACTCAAGTTACATTTGGAGGTGGTAATGGTATAAAGAAATTTCAATTTTGTGCTTTTTTATTTTCTTTAAATTCACCATTTTTCTCCCAATCTACATATATTTTATCATCTTGAGAAAAATCATATTTTTTTTCGAATGTTGTCATTCTTTAGATATAGTAAATAAAATACAAACACAAATATAAATAAGTTTTTAGTTATTTCAATGGTTTTTAATAATTTATTTTACATTAATAACTATATTTTAAACATTCTTTTATTATAATAAGTTATATCTTTCATAACATCATATATATAAAAATTTTTATAACTTATATTATCAATCATACTTAAACTAATATCTAAAAATTTATTATTCTGCTTTACATTTGTAAAAATTTCAATTAAAGGTGAATATTCTAAAACAAACTGATTATAAAAATCTTCTAAATTTAGATCAATATCATCACAATAAAAATTAACTCAAGATAAATATTCAGCTTCTATTTCTTTATTATATCATAATATATACTGACTTATAATGTATCAAAACAAACTATCCTTTAACCTTCAGGCTATTAAAATATTTTTTTGAGTAAATTGTTTTTTATAAAACCTTAAAAAACTATAATATACTATAAAGTCTGGATAATATATATTTTCCTTAAAATTAATAACCTCTTGTCATGTAAGTTCATATTCATTAAAACATCAGTCATAGTATTTTAACAAATAATCTTTTAATAAGTTGTCTGAATTTAAAAGTCTTGTAATATCTTTTTGAAAATATTTTTTTAATATATTTAAATAATCTTTATTGTTAACATATTCTTTATGAGTTTTTTTTCAAAAATCAGATAAAATATTTTTTTTTGAGGAAATAATTGTTTGATGATTAAGAATTTTATCAATTATATTATATGAAAGACCAGAGGGTGAAAGCTTTTTTTTTGATTTAAAAAATTTTGATTGTATAAAATAGTTTTTATCAAGTTTAATATAATTATCTTTTATTTTAACATAATTATCATAATCATAAAAAAAAGTATTTGATTTTTTTAATTTAATTAAAGCTTTTTGATTTAAAAGTTCAGACTGCAAATTATCTTGATTGTTATTTATTTTTCTAGATATTAATAATATATAATAATCTAAAAACTGCTCATTTATATTTGAAACTTTTTTTACAGAATCCATAGTATCTTTTGACATAAGTTCCTGCACCTGCTCTGGTCATAAACTAGGATCTATATTGATGTCTACATTGTCAGCATTAAAATCTTTTAAAGCAGTTATAAATTTATTGCCCCACACATTAAAATTAAGTATATCATCTATTATTTCATATAATGATTTTTTAAGATTTATGTTATCAATATGAGATAATGATGCAACAAAGTAAGGCATAAAATCAAAATTTTTAGGATTTATTAGATAACCAATATAACCTTTATCACCTATAATTGCATTTCCAATCATAAGCATATCTTCTCAAACATAAAAAGTATATCTTTTTAAAAAAATTTGTTTACAAGATTCATTTAAATTATGTTGTAATTTTCAGTCAAAAGAAAGATTTGCTATTGATGAAGATGCAAAATAATTATATAAATTTATATCTGTATAATTTTTTCATGAATGTATATTAGATAATGTTTTTGTAGTTTTATATATAAACATTAAAACCTCAGGTTCTTTTTTAATTATATTCATAAGCTTATATGTTAATTTTCAGGAATTTTTATTTTTTACCTCAAGTTGAAGAATAATTGACTCAATTATATTTAACATAAAATCAAGATTTTCATTATCATCATGACTTTCATATTGTTTAAACCTAGAATAAAAAAATATTAAAAGATAATTAAAACTATATAATAATGGAGAAATATAATACTTAATATCTCAAATATTAAAATATTTATAGTAAGATTTAAGTATAAATAAAAGAAGTGAGCTTAAAATAACATATAAGTTATAGTTATTATATCCATTTAAAGTAGCAAAATTTTTATATGCATAATAAAAAGCCTCATCTTTTGATGAAATAAATTTTAAATCTGAAGGCAAAAAATATGAAAAATGCTGATCAAGTCAAACTACTCTTCTATTTTCAACTCAATACTTGGAAGATATGCCATAAAATAATTTTGGAGAAAGTAGTCTTAGATGAAAATGTATAGGAGAAAGTTCATTATCTTTAATATCTGGAAAATATGATAACAATATTTTTCTAAACATACAAACCATTTAATGTTATAAACATAAAAATAATTTAAAGATTTTAATTGCTTTTTCAAATAGAAAGTAAAATTAAACTAGAAAAAACACATAAAATCAATATAAAAAAGAACCTATAATTTAAATTAAAAAGTATTATAAAAATGAACTTCCACATATTAACATATGGTTGCCAGATGAATTATGCAGATAGTGCAAGGATAGCAACTATTTTAAAAAATATATGATTTAAACAAGTAAAAACTATAGAACAATCCGATATAGTTATTTTTGATACTTGTTCAGTTAGACAAAAATCTGAAGATAAGATAACTTGAAAACTTAAAGAAATACCAAAAGATAAAAAAATATGGATAACTTGATGTATGATACAACATAATATGAGTAAAAAAAGGGTTGAAGATAGAAAAGAAAATTCAATAAAAATGAAAATGAAAAAATGAAATTTTATCTGAAACTTGTCTGATGTAGAATATGAAGATATACCTTATATTACAAATGATGTTTTTCAACCACTTTGGAGTACTTTAAAAAATAAATTTTCTAATCTAGAACTACTTTTTAGAATAGATGATGTACATTTACTTCCAAAGATAATAAAGTATCTAGGTTATAATATAAAAGAAGAAGAAATAAGTAAAATATCATCTTATGTAGACCTATTACCAAATGTTGCAAACCAAACAGAAGATGAAAAACTTAAAACTGCTTATGTACCTATAAGTACTTGATGTAACCAGTTTTGCTCTTATTGCATAGTTCCTTTTGCTAGATGATTTGAGAAAAATAGAGAAGTTAAAGATATTATTAAAGAAGTAGAATATTGGACAGATAAAGGAAAAGAAGAAATTGTTTTAATATGACAGATAGTAAATAAACACCCTAAATTTTATGAGATACTAAAAGAAGTTTTAAAAAATAAAAAAGTAAAATGGCTTAGATATACATCTCCATACCCTACTTATTATTCAGATGAGATTTTCAAACTTCATGAAGAAGAAGAAAGACTTTGTCCTCATATACACATACCAGTACAATCAGGTTCAAATAAGATACTTAAACTTATGAATAGATGATATAGTATAGAACAATTTAAAGAATTTATAGATAAGATAAGAAGCTTGAAAAGGCCTATAAGCATAACCACAGATATTATAGTTTGATTTACTGATGAAACAGAAGATGATTTTAAACAATCAGTAGAACTTGCTCAGTATGCTAAGTTTGATATGATATATGTAGGTATATATAGTCCAAGACCAAACACTAGAGCTTATAAAAACTTAAAAGATAATATTCCAAGACAAACAAAAAAAGAAAGATGGTCTAAGTTAAATGATGTATTATATGATATATCTTTAGAAAATAATAAAAAAGATATATGAAAAACTAAAAAAGCTATGATAGTTTGAAAAAAAGAAAATACTTACTATGGTTATACTGAAGATATGAAAAATATTGAACTAGATAATTTTGATGAAGATAAAATATGAGATATAGTTGATATAAAAATAACTTGATCTATACCTCTTAAACTTTTTGGGGAATATCATTAATACAAAAAGATAAAAATAATTTGATTTTTTAAAAGTTTTATTTACAACAAAATTATATTTACTTTTAAATATTTTTAAGTATGTTAGAAAATATAAATAATATTCAATTTTATTTAATAACCTTTAATACTATAATTTTAATAATAACATTTATATTACTACATTTAAGACTTAAAACATTAAATAAATATATAAATAATATATTTACAAGTGTAGAATTATATAAGCAACAAAAAAAGATAAAATATTTATTATATTTTATAAGTGTAATATTTTATTTAATGTTTAATTACTTTATAATCTATATGTACTAAATGACAAAAAATCAAAAAAAAGTATACTTTACTAGAAAATCAAGGTGGCTTTTGTGAATAATTATATTAAAAATGATTATTCTAATGATTTTTTTATGAATAGTTTTTTATTTAGTGTTAATTTTTTCTCAAGAAATACAAAATAATGAATTAACACAAATTGTAACTTTATTGTTATATATACTAACAACTTTTATATATTTAAATATAATATTTTCTATAGTTTTTTATTTTTATGACATAATAATAATAGATCATAAAAGTGTATATCGTTTCAAACTTTGACTTTTACTTTCAGAGTATGTGTATATATTAGATCTTTATAGAATACAAGAAGTAGATTCACATGTAGATGGAATATTACATGTTCTTTTAAATATATGAGAACTCCACATAATAGAACAAAATGATAAAGAAAATAAGGTTCACTTTTTAGATAATCCACAAAAAGTAGCACATAAGATAAGGGAATTTCAATATGAATTTATTGAAAAAAGAAAAAAAAACATTAATAATTAACATTTAAAAAATAATAATATAAAAATATGAATAATATGTGAGAAATTAAAAGAAAAGAAATTAGAACTGAACTTGAAGATTGACATTATATGAAAGAAACAACATTTAGTGATATGACAAAACAACAAACTATTTATGATTGAATATGAGATTTTCTAGACACTAAAGATAGTATGTTGTATAATAAATGAAATGTAAAAAAGTGAATAACAAAACAAGAAGAAGAGCAAGAAAATTATGAAATTGAAAAAAGATGGCAAAAAATTGAGGAAGATATGAAAAAAAACATAGCAGATATTTTTTTATGGGCAGACTTTAAAAAACCTTCAAGAGATATAAAAATAATTCAAGAAAATGAGTTAGATCAAGTTAGCAAAGAAAATGAAACAATTAATGTGTGATATTTTGATAATTTGATAGTTGAAAGTAATCCAAGTATATTTAAAGAAAAAAATAGTATAGCAATATGATGAGCAGTATGAGATTGTGCTGGTATAAGTAGTTTTTACAAAGGAGTTAATAAACAAATTATGGGTATAACTCATGCTTGACACCCTGGATTGAAAAATAATGTAGTTGAACAGCTTATATATGCTTATAAAACACTATTATGAAGGGAAGAATTTAAAAAAGTTAATTTTGATATATCTCCACTTGCTGGTATAAATTATGAATTTGAAGAAAATATTTTATTAAAATTATTTAAAAAACAGTTTAGAGAATATGATATAGATCACATTCAAGATTGAATTTTTATACCATACTATGAAAATAAAGAAAAATGATTTTTTATGATATGAAAACTACTTGAAAGAATATTTTTAGAAAATGGTATAGAACAAAATCAATTAAATTTTCATGATGAAAATACAACACTTTTTGAAAATAAGTGGCCTTCACATAGACTACATACTTTATCTAAAAATTGACAAATTGATATGAAAAATGTACCAGATTCAAGAATGTGAGTATTTAATATAATAAGAAAAAGTATTTAATATAATAATATACTTAACAATAAATTTCTTTAACTATTCTAGTTTCTATATCTTTAGGATCTATTCATTCTTTAATTTTAGCTCAAGCTGCATTTTTATGACCACCTCATCAGAATTTTTTTGCTAGATTATTTACATCATATGATTTAGACCTAAATGATAAAGAAGTTTCAGTTTCTTTAACTCTTCATAAAACAACAAAATCCATTCAAATTAAACTTGTTAATTTACTAACAAGTCATTTTCACAATCAAGAGTCTTTTGTATCAAGTCATAAATAAATTAAATCATCCATTGTATAATATGAATAACAAAACTTTAAATTATCTTTTTCTACAACTTTTACTCTATCAAATATAAGTCATTCTAATTTTAACTGCTCTATATGTTTGCTTTTAAAAAGTTTATCTATAAGGTAATTTTTATCTGCTCATTTTTTAATTAAATCTGCAGCTATTAGAAAAGTTTTTTCATCTGATAAGGGAATAGAAAATACCTGTGTATCTGTAAGAATTCACAAAAGAATATAATTTGCTACTTTTTCATCAAATCACACCTTAGTTTGATTAATTAAATTATTAAATTTATTTTCAAGAACAGATAATATTTCATAAACAATCTGAGCAGAAGCTGGAGAAGTATAATCTAATATATTTATAGTTCAGTATTTTTCATTACTTACATGATGGTCTATATTTATAATATCTGTATTTTCTAGTTTTTCTTTATTATTATCATATAATTCTCAAAGTCTTCAAAAATTTGCAGAATCTAATATAATAAAAAGATCAATATCTTCATCTAACTTTAAATCTTTTCAAGAATATATATCAGCTTCAAGAAAGTCAAAAACAGCACCAGGTTTTCAATTTGTATATGCACTTATTTTTTTATCTGGAAACTTATTTTCTAACCATTGTTTCATAGCTAAAGTAGAACCTAAACTATCACCATCTATATTATCATGACCTATAAGTCATATATTTTTTGCATTTTTAATATAATCAAACATAGTAAAATAGTTTGTCATACTATCAAAACCTTTGTGTATTTTTTCTCATCTTTCTTTTAAATTTCATACAATTTTATTTATATCAACCATTTATATAATTAATTATCTAAACTATTGTTATTATAACCAAAAAGCTAAAAAAAAGCAAATATAAATTAAAAAAACCTAGAATTTAATCTAGGCATATTAGAGTTTTATTATATAACTATATTTTCTTTTCAATATATTCTTTTAATTGTTCATAAGGTAATGATCAAGTCGTAACCTCTGGATCTTCTCAGTCTTTTATAAAAGCTATAGTAGGTATAGAACTTACTTGAAATTCACCTGCAAGTTGTTGATTTTCTGCTTCATCAACATTTACTTTTATAATTTGAAGTTTTCAATCAAAGTCTTTTGCAAGTTGTTCAAGTGTAGGAGCAAGCATCTTGCAAGGACCACACCATGGTGCCCAAAAATCAGCTAATACAAGCTTATCTTTATTACCTTCTAATGCTTTTGTAAATTCTTCAACTCAATTTGTATTTAATATATCACTCATAATATTAATTTTAAAGAATAAATTTTTTATTATAACAGTTCATCAATTTCTTTTATATATTGACTTTCTAGTTTTACTCAAACAATATTTTTTAATGCAATTCAATCTTTTATTATAACAATATTAGGTATTCATTGCACATTATATCTTATAGCAGATTGAGGACTATAATCTATATTTACCTTAACAAACTTAATTTTTCATTTGTACTGATTGGACAATGATTCAAATATTGGTCATAACATTCCACAAGGACCACACCATGGTGCCCAAAAGTCTATAACTACAGGTATTTTTGAGTTAGCAACAATTGATTCAAGCTTCTGGTCATTTGCCTCTATATAGGACATGTATATTATTTTAACATATAAAGGCATTTTTATTATAACTATTTACAGTGTCATTTTCAATACTTTTTTATGGATATCTCCAAAAAACTCGGGAAGTAGGACTTGAACCTACAACCCCCTGATTCAGAGTCAGGTGCTCTACCAATTAAGCTATTCCCGATAAAATTACATATAAATGTATCATACAATTTTATCATTCATATCTATCCATCTTTTTGTAACTATATATTTTCAAACAGCATTCATTTCTTCAACAAGAAGTTTTCTATTTTTCCAGTCTATTTCTTTTACTATAGCAACATGTCAAGCATAATAATAGTTTCTTCATCATATTTTTATAACAACTATAGATTCAACTTTAGGAGTTTGTCATACATTATATCATGCATTTTTAGCATTTGCATACCAATACTTAGCATTACCATTCCAAAGCTTATCTTGCTTATTTTGTGTTATATAAGGAAATTTTTTCATAGCAACATACCGAGTACAATGTCACCTATAAAATCAATTTGTAATATTAGGACTATACCAAAACCTTGAAATAATATTTTTACCATTATACGAAGAAGATGTTGTTCTAGACTGAGTTACAACACTAGGTTGTTCCTTTTTTTTAGGGAACATCTTTTTATACTGTTCATCTGACATAGGTATAAAAACCTCATCTTGTTTTTCAAATGTATAATCATTTGCATTTAATCAGTTTGATGCTAGTATATCACCTTTTTCTAAATTAAACTTATCAGCCAATTCACTAGCCTTTTCTCATTTAGAAGTATATAAAAATCATTCTTCTTCTGTAATAGTAAGTCTTTGTCAAACATTTATATTATCAGATTTTAAATTATTAACTTTTTTAATATGTGAAACACTTGCTCAAAAATTTAATGATATTTTAGAAAGAGTATCTCATCTTTGCACTACATAATATATAGTACCATTTAAACTTTCATCTATATATATATTATTAACATTAATTGTAGAACCATCTGATATTTCTTCTTTAAGTACATTTAAGTTACTACCATAAGCTTGCACTCTAGAAGAGTTTGAAAAATCCTCAAATTTATAAGAATTCAATATTAAGTAAAAAAATCCTGTTAATACAACAAGATTTATAAACAATGAGGTAAATGATATTTTAGATCTATATTTAAATTTCATATAAATATATTTCTTATAAAAACGGAGAGGGAGGGATTCGAACCCTCGGTTGCCGACAAGGCAACGGCTGTTTTCAAGACAGCTGGTTTCAACCACTCACCCACCTCTCCAGGTAAGTGATTATTATAATAATAATTTGAAACTTTTTTTCAAGTTTTTTTTATACTTTTTTAATTAACAATATTAAGCTTTTGACAATTTCAAATTTTATATCACATATGATTTAATAATAAAGTTTTCAAGTACAATAATATAGCCTCATTTTTCTTAGATATATCATGAAGTACTATATAACCATCTATACTATCAACTATTGTTTGGTATATATACTCTCTTTTTCCTTCATCTTTAGTTTTACTTTCAACTCTATCATATATTTTTTCAGATAAATTATCTATCTTTTGTTTATTGTCCAAAGTTATAGTATAACTTGCAAAAGTTGAAGAAAAAATTATAACAATTCACATTATTAAACTTATTAATTTTTTCATTTTTGACATGTTTACATATATAAATATAATATAAGTAATCTTTTATTTAAAAATATCAAGTAATTTATGAAAAAAATTCTAATAGTTTCTGATTACCTAGATAATATATGAGGTATAGAATCTTATATTAACAACCTAAAATACTTACTTAAAGAAGATTTTAAAGTATATTATTTTTGATGAGAACATATAACTAAGACTAAAAAGATATGGTATCTTGTAAAATCTTTCCATAATAAAACTTATGCAAAAAAGTTTAATGAAAAAATAAAAGAGATAAAACCTGATATAATATGGTTTCATAGTTTAGCAAGATTTCTTTGACCTGAAGTTTTAAAACAAGTTGAAGATTTTAAATGATTGAAGATAAAAACTTATCATGATTTTTGATATTTCCATCTTTTTGCAAATGAAGTATGGGATGAAAATCAAGTACCACAGCAATTTTCACTAAAAGAATTTTTTAGAACCTCAAAAAAAGGTAAAAAACTATTTTTCTACAGTATCTTTAAATATCTAAAACTAAAAAAACTTAGAAAATTACTTTATGAAAATATAGATTATCATACTACCCCAAGTGCTTTTATGAAAGATTTTGTATATAAACTATGATATGCACCAAAAGATAAAATAGAAGTTTTAGATAATTATATATTAGAAAATCAAAAAGTAGAAAGAAAAGATATATTTCAAGATAAGATAAACTTTATATTTTTTTGAAGACTAACACAAGAAAAAGGGTTTTGACTTATTATATATTTTCTTTGAGAGTTATTTAACTTAAAATTTGGAGATAAACAAAAATTTAAAGAAATTACTTCAAAAATAAGAATATTTGTATTTTGAGAAGGTCCTAAAAGTAAAGACTTGTTAGAATCTTTTACAGGTAAGGATATATACTGAAAAGATACTTCAATAGTTAAAAATCTAGAAGAAGAAAAAGATATTATGGATAGTATAGATAAAGAAGATTGAAAAATTGTATATTATTTTTGAAAAAGAGATTTTAATACCATTAAAGAGTTTTTAAGTTTCTCTCATTATGAACTTGTACCGAGCTTGTTTTTAGAAACATTTTGACTTTCAGCTATAGAATGAGCTATAAATCAAGTAATTCCTGTATGATTAGACAAGAATAATATTAAAAACTTTTTACTTGAAAAATATAAGATAGATCCTTGAAAACCAACTGAACATTTTTCTGATAAAATATTTGAGATTATAGAAAATTTTGATATGGAAACTTACAAACAAGATGCTATAGAAAATAAAAAATTAGTAGAAAAATATGTTATTTAATTATATCTTACTTACTATATCTTCAAATGTTTTTTTATCTTTAGCTTGCATAAGTTCTAATCTATATTTACTTGCATTTTTAATTCATTTAATATAATTTCATATAAACTTTCTAAATTCTATAATTCATTTAAATTCTCACTTTTGACCTATATTTAATGATAAATGCTCTAACATTATTGATTTTTTCTCTATCCAAGATGGCTCATAGTCAACAAAAATCCAAGGATTTCATATAGCTGCCTGTCATATCATAATACCATCCAATTTTTTCATTTTTTTCATAAACTCTATATCTAATAATTTTTCTTTATTAATGCCTCAATTAAAAATTATCTTACAATTAGAATTAGCTTTTCTTTTAACATCTAAAACATAATCTACATCAGACTCTCAAGAATGAGATTGTTTCATGGTCCTTGAGTGAATACTTATGATATTACAGTATTTTGAAGCTTTTATTATAAAATCTTTTTGTGCTTCTTTGTCATCATTATTAAGTCAAGATCTTGTCTTAATACTAAATGGTTTAGTAGAATTTTCAGAAAGTTTTTTAACTATTTGCAAAGTTTTTTCTTTATCATACAAAAGTGCTGATCCTGCTCATAATCTCATGATACTAGGTGAAGGACATCATATATTTAATTCTATTCAAGAAAAAGAAAAATTTTTATTTACACTTTTAAGCATATATAGCAATTTTTCTTCATTACTTCAAAAGATTTGACATATAACATCTCATTCTTTTTCATCATAATTAAAATGATCTTTAACTCCATCATAGTTATGATAAAATCATTCAGATGATATAAATTCAGTAAAAAGATACAATTGATTAGCTTTATCATTATTATACTTATCAAATACTTTTTTTACTATTTGTCTATAAGGACTATCGGTTATTCAATCCATGGGTGCAAGTGCATATATCATATTATATTGTTATTATAATAATAAAAACATGTAAATTTAATTATTATATATATTTTTACATTTAATTCAATAATATAAAAATAATAATATATTAGTATTTATAATAAAAGTTTTTTTGACAAATAAATTCTTTTTAATATAATAAAATATAGTTTAAAACTAATATTAATAAAATGACAAAGAGGGATAAAAAATGAATGGAAAGTAATGAAACTAATGAAATAACAGAAGAAAAAACACATAAAGATAAAATAGAATGAAACACATCTCAAGAATTATTGAGCACAATTGCAGAAAATATGGTTTGATATTATGAAAAAAATAAACAATTATTAAAATGAAAGTCTTTAGAAGATATATTTTTTTCATATATAGAAAATGATAAAAAAATAATAGAACAAGTTGAGTTAAAACTTTGAAAAGAAATAAGCTTTGAAGATATAAAAAACCTTTACCTTAATACACATTATACATTAGAAGAAACATTAACAAAAGATATTTTTAAAGAGTTTGAAAATAAAAATGCTATAAAATCAATAATAAAAACATTTCAAGAAAAGATAAATATGGAATGATTAAATATAAATTTTAGTAAATTACTAGCAAAAAAGCTTAGTTCAAATGAAGATATAGATGAGCTTTTTAGAAATATAAAAGATGAAATTCACAGTGAATTAAAAAAAATACCTAAAGAAGATGCAGATAAGATAAAAAATATAAAAATAACAAACGAAGAAATAATAGAACAATTAATAAAGGATGGTATTATAAAAAATTCTAGATATCTAAAATCAAGTATAAATGAATTAAGAGAGTCTCAAGAGAAAGAAATTAAAAATATATTAAATATACAAACTACTCTATTAAATGCAAATATTATAAATAATATATATGAAGTAGAAAAAAAATTTGATCTTATAAATAAAGATATAAATAGAATAACATATATTGGTAGTTTTTCAAATATATTAGAAAAATATAATATTAATAATATGGAACAGAGTGAAATAAATGATATTTTTGAAACAATTGAAATAGATGAAACAGATAAATACTTTTTAAATAATCTTGTTGAAAGACTTGATAATTCTAGCTGAGAAAGTAAAATAACACATGAAAATACAATTAATCTTTTCAAAAAAAGAAAAGTTTTAAAAGAATTAGAAACAAATGAAAATGAATATCTAAAATATGTACAAAATCATGAAAAGGATCACAATGAAGAATGATTATCAAAAATATTAAAAAAACTTTTAAATCAAGAAATATTAAAAGATGATGAAAAAAGCTTTATAATAAATAATATATTAGAAAAAAATTATGTAGATAATATAACAAGATTTATAACCAAAGGTTTTAATTTAACTAAAGAACAAGAAGAAAAATATAAAGAAATATTAAAAGATTTATTAAATCCTAGTAAGCACACACTAACACTTCCAAATACACAAAAAGTTAACATCAAAAAAAATATAAAATTTCCAGAAATTAACAATATAGAAGATATATTTGAGCTAGAACCAATAATAACTTTTGATATAGAATGAAATGATGTTAATATATTTAAAAACATATTTCCAAACTATTTTACAAAAATAAATAACAAAGATTATAGTATATTCACAAAAACAAAAATTAAAGATAAAGAAGGAAATGAATATATATGATATTTACAAGAAGGTATAAAACAATGAGAAGTTGATATATATGAAAGCAACCCAATTGAAAATAGCACAAATCCAATAAAAACTATATCATTAAATGATATATATGATATAAATCTTGAGGAAGAGGAAAAATTAAACTTAGATTCAAGAAGTGATCTAAAGAATCTTTGCACTTCAATGGTATCATATTTTGAAGATAAAAAAAGAGAATATGCCAGTTATAAACTTTATGAGACAACAAAAGAAATTAAAAACAATGAAGAATGAAGTTATAACAAAGAACAAGAAAGCATAAAAGAAAATAATGAATTGATAGATATAAAAAACTTTGAAAAAGAGTGGAATCGTCTAGAGTGAGATGAAAAAACTATGTTTGAAGTTGGATCAATAATGCAAATAAAATGAAAATCTTTAGACTTACCTTGAATAACAAGTAACTGGTTTTATGCTGAAATAATAGATATTGATAAAGAATCTTGATATTTTAAATTAAAAGTTAATGGTGGTGGTTTATTAAATCTTGAAGATTGAGAATGACACATTCTAGATATTCCTATGATACCAAAATGGATTACTAGAACAAAATTTAATAATGGGTGAAATATATTTAAATTTAATAAAATTAACAATATAGAAGAATTTTGAAAAAATATTAAACAAATAGAGTTAAAGTCAGATTTTCAATGATTTCAAAAATGATTATCTCTATGGTCAAATAACATAGAAATAAAAAATAATAAACTTGTTAAAAAAAATAAAAAATGAGAATATGAAGAAATAAAATATATGTGAGGCTCAAAAAACATGAAAATAAATAATCTTGATGAAGTAAGGGAAAATAATAAGCATATTAGCAAAAAATTTGATGCATGGGAAATACAAGTTGATAAAAATCATATAATATTAAAACATCCTTATGATAAAAATTTTTCAAAAAAAATAGATTTTAATACTTTTTTAATATTAGGCATACAAAACAAACTTACACCTTGGACAGAAGATGATTTTAAAAACACAGAAGAAAACTTAAAATTTAATCCACATACACCTGAAAGAAAATGAAGATTATTTAGTTTTGATAATATCATGTTATGAGCAAAACAATTAAAAGAAAATTTTTCATATTATTTTAAAGAAGAAGATGAACTTAGAGCTGCAGAAATGTATGAAAAAATGGCTTGAGTATTGCCAGATTTTTGGTTTTTATGAGATGTGAAAATGGAGGCATGATGAGAAAAAGAATCAAAAGTATGGAAAAGAATTGAAAACTCAAAATCAAGACTAGAAAGAGCATGAGAATGAAAAGGTAAAAACCATTGAAAAGTAGCAGCAACAATAATTGAAAAAGAGATATTTAAGAAAATTGAAAAATGAGAAAGTTTAAACTATAGAACAAGACTTAAAGCAGCATGATATTTAATATATGCACTTGAAAATGGTCCTTGACCTTATTTTAGATCACTTGCTTGATATGAATGAAAATGATACTGGGTAAGAGCAATACTTTGAGAATCACACTATTTAAAGTGGAAAAAAAGAAAAACACAACTAGAAGAACAACTTAAAAAAGATCCTTGAAATTGAGCTATAAAAGATGAACTTATAAAGTCAGAAGTTTTTTATATAAAAGATGCTAAGGAATGTGCAAAAATGTATTCTGAAAATTTTTGATCTACAATAGAAGGAATGACAATAAATAATGTATATAGTGGATGAAAAGTGCAAGAAGCTTATGAATGAGAATCAACAAAATGAACATATTCTCTAATAAGCTGATGACTAAATTCTTATATACTTAATAATAGACCTCCAAATAGTCTATGAGCATTAAAAGCAATATCTGAAACAATATCTGATTATGATGATTATGTTGATTATTATAAAACAATATTATCATTTATATTTTCTTGATACTTATATAATAACTTTTCTTGATGATTTTGATGACAATTTTGACAAATATGTAGAACATATTGAATACCTATATGATTATTTTGAGATGAGTTATATGGTTTAAATAAAATATTAACCATATTTGACTATATAGTTGAGCAAAAAAAAGATATAGATCTTTGATGAAAAAGTTTTACAGAATATATTTATTGAGAAAAAGACCCTTGAAATATTGATGTTCTTTCATTAAACACAAAAAGCACAAGAGCTAGTATAATGTGAAAATTGAATGAGTTTTGGTGACTATATTGAGCAAGTATTGTTGCATCATTAGATTATACTGATATAGAACTATTAAAATGAACTTGAGATGAAAATATAGATAAAGAAAAAAAAGTAATAATAAATGAATACTTTTGAAAAGTGAATGATGATATTTCAGAAGATTTTTCATTTAATAGTGACTTAGATAAATCATCCTATGCACCATATTATCAAAATTGAATTTTTAATGTACCAACATGAACATTTTCAAAAATAGCATTAGACATTCATGAATGAGATTTTGGATGAAGAAATAGTTCTATATCTAAATGAATATGGAAATGAATAGAAATAAAACTTGAATGAATGCAAGATGTTATGGATAACAATGAAGTTTATGAGTTTTTAGTTAAAAAATTTATAAATTGGTTTGGTAGATTTTATAGTTGATCAACAGAAATTGAATTGATACAAGCATTATGATCATGAAATACTGACCAATTAAATGAAATAATAATAAGTGCAAATAAGGAAAATTATTGATCTCATTGAAATATTCCAATTGAAATGGAAAATTGATTAAAAAAATTTGCAGAAACTTTTGAAAAAAGACCTGAAAATATTGAAAAGGTTTTATATAATGTATTTTGAGAAAATAAAGTAACAAGAGCCTTAAACAATATGTAGATTAATAAGATAAATTTAAAGCAATTTTCAAAGAATTTATCTCTTCTAATAACATTTTATAGGCAGTTTTATTATAATGCATAGCTAAAGGCATTATATATCTTTGAGTTTCATATATTTTTTGAATAATTTTATTCATATCACATATTCAGATAGTTTGTATATTATCTAGCCTATCTGCAAATTTAACATCAAGAATATTTATATCAGAACAATTAAGTAAAGTAGAAAAGTAATCCTCATTTCTATAGTTTTTTAATTTTGAAACAATATTATCATATTCAAATTCAATAATTTCTGTCTTTGATAGATTTCATATATAATTATTCAAGTCTTTTTTTGTTAAAACATCTATAGAGTCAGATATATAATCTCAAAATATAGATCTTATAGTACTACATTCAATATTTGTATCCTCTTTTATATCATGCAATAAAGCTATAATAACTTTATCAATATTAGGGTTAGGAAAATAATTCAATATTAGATAACAAGTTTTTTTTAAATGCTCAAAATAATCCTCTCAAGACAGCCTTTTATTTCAAGAAAATTTAATTCTAGATATTTCAAATGCATAATTAAACTTATCTTTAATATAATTTGACTCACCTTTAGATAAAGATAATTCTGAAATAATATTATTATCTACCAAATCAATTAAACAATCTTTATCTATAATATCAAGTCTTTTGTGCTTTTCAATATAGTGCATAATACTTTTTTAAAATAAACATATTGATAAATATATTTTATAGTAAGTCAATAGCAATTACATCCAATACCACCTTTTTAATATGTTTCTTATCTTACTAGCAAAGTCTGGTCTTATTCAAAGTGAAATTTCATAAATTTTTTTAATAGAAGATCAATATTTTCAATATTTTAAAAAGTATTCAAAAACTTGCAAATTTATTTTTTTATGATTCTTTCTAATGTTTTTTTTTAAAAGCTCTACAACATATCTTTCATCTTCAATAGGTGTTGAATAAAGACTTTCAAGTAGAGACAACTCATAATTTGCAACAAAAAACATCTTTCAATCAACATACATTTTCTCAGTTTGTTTTTTAAAGATATTAAAAGATTTTAAATTATTATATCATTTCAAAGTATATATACTATTTGAAATAACCTTTTCTTTCAATAAAACTTCATCTGACCTTTTATATAGATTTATAATAGAAATTTTATCCAATATAAAAAAGTTATTATTCCATATTTCAAGAGATTTAACACCTCATATAAAATAATAATTTCAAAACTGCTCTTTTGTATATTTTTTTAAAAGTTTCCAATAAAATTTATTTACCACATAATCGAAATCAATATCTTCATTTGAATTTTTAACATAAAAAAGATCTTTTTTTAAACTAATAAGTATACCCTTATTCTTAGCATAATATATTTGCTTATATAATTTTTTATCAGAAAAACTCTCCATATCAATATCTTGATACATAACCTTAAGCTTATCTATAGTTAAAACTTTATGTTTATTTTTTAATATTTTTTTAACAAAGTTGTCAGATTTCATTATTCACAAATACACCTTAAAAACTAAATATTGAATAAAAAAAATATAATGATATTTACATAAAAATCAATAGAAAGTTTCTATAAAAATTACAATAAAGTTTCTATTGTTTTTTCTTTTATAAAAATTACTATGTTAATTAATCCTAGTGATGAACTTAAAAAACTACTTACTTGTAGTTTTTTTATTTAGCTTTTTAAGAGTAAAATAAATGCAACAATTATGTTTATTTAAAGAGTGAAATGAAAAAAAAGTAACTAGATGAAATATCGATTTTCAATCAAGTCTAATAAAAGACAATGAATATATAACAACACTTAAAATACCATCAGGTAAATTTTTAACAAAATATACATTAAAAAACAAAAAAATAGACACATTTGAGATATTAGACTATAGTTGATACATGTATCTTTCTATATCAATGATAAAAAATATTAAAACATTAGTAGGAACAATAATAAAAAAATCATAAAATAAAAAAAACCATAAAGAGATAAATCTCTTTATGGTTTTTTGTTTAAGTAATATATATAATTACTACTCTCACATACTAGGCTCTTCTTGCATAATACCTCATGTAGTAGGCATTACATTGTTTTGTTGAGGAATTGCTCATCACATAGCTTGCTGAATTAATTCTTGTAAGTTAGTTGCATTTTCTGGGATCTGAAGTTCTATATTGTCTATTTTTTCAGCATTATATATTAAGTTTGCATTTGCCTTTATAGGAGCTTGGTTATATGATAGATTAAGTTCAAAAGTTTCTTTATCTAGTTTTCAAGATACATTAACAGATATTCAAGCTTGATTCATAGATACAATCCCATCAAAGTTTGATCAGCTTTTATTTATATCAAACACTATTCCTTGTGTTTTAATATAAGTCTTATCACTTAAATATCTAAATTCAAATGGCACATTTTGAATTCAATCTGAAATACTTCAAGATAAAGAAAAGTAACTATCACCCTCTATAGTAAGAACTCAAGTAATATCCATAGAACTCATATTATCAAATATTTCTTGTTTTGTTCAAGTAAAATTTGGGTCTACATCTTTTGATATATCATAAATTATACTTGAAACATTATCTTTATGTAAAGAAACATTATATTTTTTATCCTCAATAACACTATCAATCTTAAATATATTATTTTCTTTAAATTGTTTTTTTAAATCTATATTTTTTAAACTATTTGATAGTTGCTGAGAAGTTGCTTGATTATCAACATAAAACCATTTATTTATTATCATTTGAGACATAGCAAGATAAGCTTGCAAAGATGGATCTGGAAGTTGAGCATCAAGTTTAGAGATATTCATATATATTCTATCTAAAGTAACCAAGAAAGTTGAACTTAGATCAACATTTCAAGATTGACCCTGAATATCAAATTCTCAATTTACATTCAAATCTACTTCAGCTTCTTGTTGAGATCATTTACCATTATAAGATATTGTTCAATTTCAACCGCCAAATGGAGATTCCACATCAACATCTAAAGAACCATCAAAATCTACTTTATTATTAGAAAAAACATTAGACTGTATATTTTCAATAAAATTAGATTGTGTTTTTTTAAGAATTTCTTCTGGAGACTTATTAGAATTATCTTCCATTATTGAACAAGAAGACAAAACAATAGTAGAAACCATAATTGTTCATATAATATTTTTTTTCATTATTTAATTTAAATATATAAAATTGTAACATTATAATAACAATATAGCATACCATATTCAAGAGATTTTTTTACAAACAACAAAATACATTAAACTTGTTTTTTATTTATTAAAATATATACTTTATTTTAATTTAAATAATATAATAATTTTTATGAAAAAAATAGTATGACAACATAAAAATGAAAAGATTTTATACTTTTCTAGAGAGAGCTTGATATCATATACTTCAAGAAACTTTAATTTTTTATATATAATAGTTTGAATTCTTGTTTTTATAATATTTTTTTCATATTTCTTTGAATTATCACAAAATATATTTTTTTTAATAATATCAATATATATAATAATATCTTGAATTTTATTTCTATTTTTTTGGTACAAAACATTTTTTATATCTACAAATAAAAGAGTAATAAAATATATAAGAAACTGAATACTTTCACAGCATTCAAAAGAACTTAAAATAGATCAGATAAATGAACTTACTGTATCAAAAGTATGAATTATGGCAAATATATTTTGATTTTGAAATATAAAAATAACAGGTAAGGACAAAGAAACTGTAATACGAATAAAGTGAATTTCATATCCTTATGAGGTTATACAATATATTTCAAGAATAAGAGATTATTGTATAGAAAATCCTTGATATGATTATAATGAAATAAATTCATTTAAATTAAGAAAAGAAAGGCAAAAAAATAAAGAAAAATAATAAACTATTTATTTGTTTTTATATTTATACTCTCCTGCTTTTTTCTGTATCTATTTGCAAAATCATGTGAGTGGTCTCTTAATTTTAATAATAATTTATCTTCAAATTTTCAATAATCAACTATAGTTTCCTTATCTTTTTGAAAAAATACTTCAGACTTTCAAGAAAGTTTTCATGCCCTTTTCCTAGCTTTTCATTTTCATATACTCATAAAATCTACATTTAAAACTATATCATTTGGCAAGTCATCTATAATATTTAACTGTCATTTTCACCCATCTATTATAAATAAATCTGCTTGATTATTTTGAAAATATTTTATTATACAGTATTTTAAACTATCATAATCATTTCATCATAATTCTTTTGGTATTTTAAATTGACGAAAATGTTTTTTATTTATTATTCATCACAACATTGCTGATAGTCATCAACTAGGAAAATTTCAACTTGTATGAGAGATATCTAAACAAACTATTTTGTAAGGATAATTTTTTAGATTAAATTTTTTTTGTAATCATTTTAATAAATCATCAACATTTTGCTCATCTTGAAAAATATGATTAGATATAAAATTATCTAAATTTAAATCTAAAAAATTTTTAATTTCATATTTGATTTGTTTTTTCATTAAATAAATATTTAAAAATAAATTAGAACTTCCTAGTATTCTCAAGATTTCTCCATTTTGTTTTATTTCAGTTGAGATGACAGTCTTGCTACTTTTAACTTGTAACTTACTACTATTATAGTACCATTCATAAAACCAAAAAGGCAAGTATTAGTAAAATTCAAATCCACTTATTCCAAAATTGAAAACTTATTAATAAAAAATTAGTTAAAATATAAAATGCAAAAAGTCATGTATACTTATAAGCAAATATTCAAGCTTTTTGCTTTTTTCAAATAAGTAACATAATTAACAATGTCAAAAAAAAAGCAACACTCCAAATAACAGTAAATATACCAAATCCCATAGTTATTACACCTACTATAAAGTCTTTATCTAGGTTTATATAATTATACGTAATATAAATAACCACACTTCATATTATAAGCTTTATAATATTTAATATAACAAATATATACATAATAATGGTTACAAGTTAAAAGAGATTTCCGATTGGGTGCAAGTTTGAAGTTGACTATATACTTGCAACTTTCTGCTTGCTACTATCATATAAGATAGTGAAAAAATACATAAAATCAAAGTATTTTCATAAAAAAAAGCCAAACACATTAAGTTTAGCCTTTATTTTCTTTCCAATTTTCAAACAAAGTTATTAAATGATTTATGAGTGCTTGAAAGATCTAATCATTTTTCTTTTGATTTTTGTAACTCATTACTTGCTATTTTATATTCTTTATCTGTTTTTTCCATAACTCAAGAATCTTTAGCATCAGGATTATTTTTTAATCAATCTATTACATTATTATACATACCTTTTAATTTTTCTGTAATTCAATTACTATCAGATAGTTCATAATTGTCAAGCTCTTTCATGTCTTTAACAAAATCTGCATTATTTTCAGGATCGTCTTTTTTTTCTATTTTGCTTAATTCTTCTTTTCCCTTCATATCTTCTATGCTATAAAATGTATTTATATTTTTTATTTTTAATTTCATTTGTATAAATTTTTATCTAGTAAATTAGGTGTATTTTATAAATCTGCTAATAACTTATCAGCTTGTTGTTGAGTTTTATAATCTTCTATATCATTTTTGATAAGTTTTATCTTTTTAAGAAATCTTGATACTATACTTTCTTCCTCTTTAACTTTTTTCCAAAGAGTATAAGCTATTTCCATTTTCTCTTCTTTACTAAACTCACTTAACATAGTTTTAAAATCTTCCATTTCTTTATCATTCATTTTATAAAGTTTTTTCATAAGGAAGATTATGTTATTTTCCAAATTTTTCATAAACAAAAAATTATATATTAAATATACATCAAATTATATTAAAAAATAAAAATATGTCAAACTATACTTTCTTAATTTCTAATTTACCATCAGGTTTGATATTTGTAATCTCAACTTTTATAGTATCACCCACATTAAAAACTTTTGTAACATCTTCTATAAAATCTTTACTTAGGTTTCTTACATGACATAATCAAGTTTTTCACTTTCATAGATCTACAAAAACACCATAGTTTTCAACTCTTGAGATCTTTCATTCTATTATTTCTCAAACTTTAGGTTCCCAGGTAAGATCTTCTATAAACTTTATAGCTTTTTGTTTATCTTGTTCATTTTCTGATGTAATGATAGTAGTTCCATCATCTTCAAAATCTATTGCTACGTTTGTAGCTTCTATTATTTTTTTGATAGTTTCTCATCATTTTCAAATTATTGTTCTTACATTATCTGGAGTAAGTTTAATTATAGTTATACCTGGAGCATAAGGAGATACTTTTTCTCTTGGTTTGTCTATAGTTTTTTGCATAAACTCTAAGATTTCCTTTCTTGCAATATTTGCTTGTTCTATAGCCTCTTGTAATACAAAAGTTGGTAATCATTTTACTTTCATATCCATTTGTAAAGCATTTATACCATCAGCACTTCAAGCTACTTTAAAGTCCATATCTCAAGTAAAATCTTCCTGTCATTGTAAATCTGTAAGTATTATATAACCAAACCTTTTTCAATCTATCTCAACTATTTTTAAATCTTTGTTTTCTTTACAATTTTCATAGTCAGCATCTGAAAGTTCTTCTATTACAAGTCCCATAGCTATTCAGCTTATCATCTTTTTGATAGGAACTCAAGCATCCATCATAGACAAACAACTTGCACAAGCACTTGCCATAGAAGTAGAACCATTTGAAGAAAGTACTTCAGAAGCTATTCTTATAGTATAAGGAAAGTCTTTTTCTTCTGGAAGTATAGGTCTTAGTGCCTTCTCAGCTAGAAAGCCGTGTCATATTTCTCTTCTTCATTGTCATCTATAACCTCTTGCCTCATTTGTACTATATGGTGGCATATAATAATGGTGCATAAATCTTTCTTCTTCATCATTGTGTTCTAAAGTATCTTTGATCAATGTTTTTCAAGGAGCTCAAAGAGTGGTAAATGATAAAACTTGTGTTTCTCATCTTTGAAATAATCAGGTTCAATGAGTCCTATCAAAAAGTCAAATATCAGTATATAAAGGTCTTACTTGAGAAGAGTTTCTATCATCAAGCCTTTGTCCTGTTTGTAATAGATGTCTTCTTAAAAGTTTTTTAACAGCTTTAAAAACAAACCCATTTACATTTATAGTGTTTTCTTCATCTTGATACTTTTCATTTACTTCTTCTTTTATCTTATCATATACCTTTCAAAAACCTTCTTTATCAGTAGGAAAAAAATCATTTTCATAACTATCTGCTATCTTTTGAACTTCTTTCAATATATTTTCATCAGGTTTATTTACTGTAGGAGAGAATTTTTGTAAATTAAATTGTTGTGCAAATTCTTCTTGTTTTTCACATATATATTTTATCTGTTCTTGTGCTATATCTATAGCTTTTATCAAAACTTCTGTTTCCATATCTTCTCAAGCTGATTCTATCATAGTAATAGTATCTTTTGTTCAAGCAACAGTCAAACTCATATTCTCTGCATCCTTTTTATTTGGATTTATGATATAATCACCATCTTTGTAAGCTATACATACAGCTCATACAGGACCTTCAAAAGGAATCTGTGCCATCATCATAGATAAACTAGCAGCTATGATAGCAGGTACTTGATAAGTATTTTCCTTATCTACTTGTAAAGTATTGATAGTTAATATAGTATCATTTATCATACCATCTGCAAACATTGGTCTTAAAGACCTATCTACTATTCTTGAAATTAAAACTGCATCATCTGATGGTCTTCATTCTTTCCTTCTATAAGGAGCTCATCATATTTTACCAGCACTATAGAACATTTCTCTAAAATCTACCATCAAAGGAAGAAAGTCTTTTCATTCATCAGGGGTTTTATTTACTGTACAAGTTGTAAGAAATTTAATTCATTCAAAACTAACAAGTATAGAACCTTCAGCTTGAGGTGCTAAAAGTCCATTTTCAAATCATACTTTTTTACCCTCCCAATCAAAAATTAATTGTTTATTGTCTATCTTTAACTTATCTATCATATATTAATTAAAATTAAATACTAAATTTTGTTTTTTATATTAATAATTATCATTCAAAATTAATTAAATAATCTTTTTTAGATTTTTAATTTTGGAAAAATAACTATAATTTTATAATGTAACTTTTACATGCTACTATAATATAAGATAGTGAAAAAAGTATCAAAATCAAAGGAAAATAAATGTTGTTTAATTTAAAAAAATTATCTTATACCTATAAAAGATCATATTTTATTATTACAATCATAGGAACTCTTATCTGGTGTTAAACCAGGCCATCAAACTCAAAAAGTATAGCTTTCAAAAAATGGATCTTTTCAATTACAAAAATATCACCAAGATACATTTTCACTACTATTAGATGAACATCTTCAGCTATTAGCAATACAATTATCTTCACTTATTTGTACTGCATAATTTCCATCATAAAAAGACTTTATATCTCAAGAATAATAGTCAAGAACAACATAATTTCCATCGTCATATTTTATTATAACTTCACTAGATGATACATCTTCTATAAGATTATTAACTCAAGTTCTTGAAAATATCCAATTATCTCAAATATTTAATACTGATCAATTATCTAAACTATCAATTCAAGTTAAATTCCAACCAGTAGTAACATCAGCTACATTTACTATCAAAGTCCATCCGCCATCTTTTATTTCCATGTTGCAATATACTTTTTTTTCTACTGATCAAGAATATACAGTATATATTCAACTATCCTGTCATATATTGTATTTTTTTATATCATTACAGTTTTTAACTAGTGCCTTTATATTATTTGATATAAAATTATTATTATTATTTTTATATATTTTATAATTATTACTAGCATTATATAAGTCTAAACTTCAAGTATAAGATCAATCTATAGTAGTGTTTCAAGTTGTAGCAACAATTCAAAGATCTTTTCAAATAATATAAGGCTGATCTTTAGTAAATAAATGAGTATATAATTGATAATTATTTCTACTTGAGTTTATAAGATAAGTATAGCAAGTTCAGTTTTCTGGATCTTTTAAAATATTTAATAAATTTAATTTATTGGATGCTATATCACAAAAAGTTCATTGAAATCATATAAGAGATCAAGAAAAATATAAGCTTGTATAATTATCTGGAAGTGGCAACTTTCATTTACTATTTTTCAAAGCTAATGATATTTGATTTATATGTGATTTTCTAATAGTATCATTATTATTCTTTAAAAAATTAGAAACACTCATAAATACACCAACAGAAAGTATAGAAATAATTGTCATAGAAATTATGAGTTCAATAAGTGTGAATCATTTTTTAGTTTTATTAAATTTACTAAATTTATATTTATATTTAAAAACTAAAACAAAAACTATTATAAAAAATAATACTGAAACTTCTATAAAAAATATAGTTATAAGCTTTATAGATAAGAATAAATAAGAAATCAATGCTAAGATCAATATAATTAAATATGCCAAAAATTTTTTATTATCCATTTTAATATTATATAATTTAAACTAATCAAACATATTTATTCATCTATTTTTAAGTTCAGAACTAATATAAGAAGTATTGTTAGCATTTGACATTGCATCTTTAACACTAACCTCTCACCTATCTATAAGGTCAAGTAAACTATCTTCTAATAAAACCATACCATCTGCTCTATTTGTTTGTATCATGTTATTTATTTGCTTAACTTGATTCTCAAGTATAAGATTTGCTACACCATTATTATTAATAAGTATTTCAAAAGCAACATTAACTCACTTTTTATCTTTTTTCTTAATAAGCCTTTGACTAATTACAGATAGCAAAGTATCAGCAAGCTGTATTCTTATCTGTCATTGTTGTTCTGGTGGGAAAACATCAATTATCTTACTTATTGTTTGTCAAGATGACCTACTATGTATGGTACTAAGCACTAAATGTCATGTTTCTGCTAATGTTATAGCATTTTTAATACTTTCAAGATCTCTCATTTCTCAAAAAAGAACAACATCAGGGTTTTGTCTAAGTGCTGACTTTAATCAACTTCAAAAACTGGTTATATCAGTACCAAGTTGCTTTTGTTCTATAATTGACTTTTGTGCTTTAAATATATACTCTATTGGATCTTCTATTGTTATTATATGTTTATTATACTTTATATTTATTTCCTCTAACATACTTGCAAGTGTTGTAGATTTTCATGAACCAGTTGGTCATGCAAGAAGTATAATTCAAGATCTTTTTGCTACCAAATCTTTAAAAACTCAAGGTAATCAAAGTTCATCTATAGTTGGAATATCTGAAGCAAGAAGTCTTATAACTATCATTATATGTTTTTGTTGCATAGAAATATTTACCCTAAATCTATTGCCATTAAGCTCAGTTCAAAGATCTATAGTAAGCTCATCTCTAAATTTTTCACCCTCAAATTCATTCATTATCATGTATGCAAGTCACTCAAGTGTATTATCATCAAGATGTGGCAATTTTTCAAATCTATGTATAGATCAACTTATTCTAAAGCATGGTGATTCATCATAAGTTAAAAACATATCTGATGCATTATTTTCGATCATAACTTTCAAAAGATAATCAAGATACTTTCTATGATTTGCTACAAGCTCATTTATTTTTTCATTTTCTCACATTAGTTAATTTTTATTTTTAAATAATACAAAGTAATTATATTTATTTTATATTTTATAGCAAATAATTTATATTAATAAATAATTAATTTTACTTTCTATCAAAAAATCAATCTATATCATGCTTTGAAAGTTGCACTATACTTGGTCTTCCATGCTGACAAACAAAAAAACCATCTATATACTCAAGTCAATCTTTTATAAGTTGTTCCATTTCTAAAAATGAAAGTTTATGATTTGCCTTTATTGCCGCCTTGCACGATTTGGTAGCTAAAACCTGTTCTAAAACTTTATTGATATTTATATCTTTTGAATAAAGTAAATTATTTAATAAATTTGAAATATCTACTTTATATTTTTCCAAAACTTGTGGTATAGCATATATGATAACCTTTTGCTCTCAAAAATAACTTATATCAAAACCTAGTTTTTGGAAACTTTCAATGTCTATATCTTCTTTTGTATCAAAGCTTAAAGGCACAGTAAGTAGTCATTGTTTGCTAGGATCAAATTCTTTTCTCATCTTTTCAAAAATAATCCTTTCTGCAACAGCATGTTGATCCATCATATAAAAATCATCTGTTTTTTGAAAAAGTATATAAGAATCAAATAATTGTCATATAATCTTAATATCATCTATCTGTTTTTCTTCTCATTCACTATATATACTTTGAGTAAAATCAAGCTCTAAGTTATTATCTTTTTTATCTTGCTGTTTAAAAGTTTCTCCTACTTTTTGAAGTTCTTGTATATTTAATTTATTTTGAAAAGATTTATTTGCTGTTTTATGAAAATCTACATAAGAAGATTGTGATTTTAATCACTCTTTAGCTTCTATCTTTTCTTTTACAAGTTTATGTATAAGATTATATATACTTCAAGGATCTATAAATTTAACTTCTTCCTTTCTTGGATGTACATTTACATCTATCATATCAGGTTTACCTTCTATAAACAAAATAGCAAAAGGATAAAGTCCAGGTTCTAACCATCTATTGTAAGCTTGCATAATAGCTCTTTGTACTATCTTATCTTTTACATTCCTTGAGTTTATAAAAATTTTTATCATATTTGAATTAAACTTTAATATACTTTTTCAAATAATACCATATACACTATAATTTTCATCCTCATGCTCTATAAAAACAAAATTTTCTTCCCAAGATGAAGGATATATTTGTTTTACTCTATTAAGTAAAGATTCTTGTGCAGTAAAATTTTTAATAATTTTTTTATTATGAATAAGTTTAAATGATTTATCAAAATGTTTTATAGCAAATTTAGTAAAAATATCTTCAATATACTTAAACTCTGTTTGTTGAGTTTTTAAAAATTTTTTTCTAACAGGAACATTGTAAAATAAATCTTGAACTATAATTGAAGTTCAATGCTCAAGATTAAAATTTACAGGTTGTTGATTAATTTTCCCATCTATCTTTGTAAGTTCATATCATATAGGTTCTTGCTTTGTTTTTGATTGTATGATAAATTTACTTACTTCAGAAATTGTAGATAATGCTTCACCACGAAATCAAAAACTATGTATATCATATATATCTTCTAATTTTTTAATCTTACTTGTTGCATACTCTTGTATAGTAAGTTCAAGGTCTTCTTTTTGTATTCAAAAACCATTATCTGTAACTTTTATAAGGGTATTTCATCATTGTTCAATTTCCAAAACAATATCATTTGCTCAAGCATCGATACTATTTTCAACAAGCTCTTTTACTACAGAATAAGGCCTTTCAACCACCTCTCAAGCAGAAAGTATATTTATTATATTTTTAGGTAATTTATGTATTTGTTGCATATAAAAAAATTAGAATTAAACATTATTTAAAATAAACAAAGTTTAGTATTTTTCAAGCATTTTTTATTAATATTTTCTTATAAGACAATTTAAAAAATAAATATAAAAACACCAGTATAAACTGGTGCTTGTAAGTTTTAAAACAACTATTTTGCAACTATATTTACTATCTTTCAAGGAACATATATTTCTTTAACTATTTGTTTTCATTCTAGATATTTTAAAACTTCTTCTTTTGCTTTTTCTAGAACTTTTGCTTTTTCTTCATCTTTATTGATTTGTATAGTTCATCTTAATTTTCACATAACTTGAACTGCTATTTTGATAGTATCATCTACAACCATTTTCTCATCATACTTTGGCCAAGAAGCAAAGTGAACTGAACCTTTATCTTCCTTATACATCCTTTCCCATAATTCTTCTGCCAAATGAGGAGCAAATGGGTTAAGTATCCTAGAAAATGCTGATCTAAATTCTTTTTGAAGTTCTTTATCTTGAGGTAATCAATTGTTTACAAGTATCATAAGTGCTGCTATTGCAGTATTAAACTTATAATTTTCTATATCTTCTTGCACTTTTTTGATAGTTTTATGTAAAAGCTTCATAGTATAAGTATCATCTTCTGTTGATAGCTTAGCTTCTTTGGTAAACAATCTCTCAGACCTTTCTAAAAATCTTCTAACTCAAATAATTCATTTTGGATCCCAAGGTGCACTGTCTTTAAATTCTGCCATATACATCTCATATAACCTTAGACTATCTGCACCATACTGATCAACTATATTGTCAGGATTTACCACATTTTTTAAACTTTTACTCATTTTTGAAACCACTTGTTCAAGTTGTTCTCCTGTTTCTTTTTCAATATATTTACCATCTTTTTCTTCTACCATATCATTTGGAACTAAACCACCATTTTTTCTTTTATATGCAAAAGCTTGTACAAGTCATTGGTTTCTTAATCTTTGAAAAGGTTCATCGTAACTAACAACTTTAATATCATATAGAAACTTATGCCAAAATCTTGCATAAAGTAAATGAAGTACTGCATGTTCTGCTCATCCTACATAAGAATCAACTTGTCACCAATATTTTTCTACTTCAGGATCTACTAGTTTATTTTCATTATCAGGATCCATATACCTAAGATAGTACCAACAAGAACCTCACCATTGAGGCATTGTGTTTGTTTCTCTTTTTCAATTTAGATTATCAGCTAATTTTACATTTACAAAGTCATCTATCTTTGCAAGTGGAGACTGTCAATCTCAAGCAGGCTCATAGTTATCAACTTCTGGTAATTGTAAAGGTAAGTTATAATCACATACTATCTTTCAATAAAGTCAATCATGTATTTTAGAAAATTCTTTATCATTAATCATAAGAGTATTTTCATCCCTTATCCAAGCTTGATCTGTTTTTTCTCTTGGAAGTTCATCTAAATCCTCTTTTTTAAGATGTATCAGAGGTATAGGCTCACCCCAGTACCTTTGTCTTGAAAATAGCCAATCTCTAAGTTTATAATTTATCTTTTGTTTTCAAAATCAGTTTTCTTGAGCATATGTTGTAAGTTTTTCTCTAGCTGTTTTACTATCTAACCCTGTAAAATCTCAAGAATCTACTAAAACTCAATCTTGTGTAAAAGGTAACTTGATATCTTCTTTTTCTGAAGTTATACTTTGTTTGATTTCCAAGTCATATTTTCTAGCAAATTCAAAATCTCTTTCATCATGAGCAGGAACTGCCATTACTGCACCTGTACCATAATTTCACAATACATAATCTCATATCCATAAAGGAACTTTTTGTCCATTAAAAGGATTTATCACATAAGAACCAGTCCATACTCAAGTTTTTTCTTTATCTTCTTGAGTTCTATCTTGGTCAGATTTTCTAGCTGCAGTTTCTATATATTCATTACAAGCTTTTTCTTGCTCTTTTGTTATAAAATCTTGCACATTTGGATGATCTGGAGCTAAAACTGCATAAGTCATACCAAAGACTGTATCTATTCTTGTTGTATATACACTTATAGATTTACTTTCATCACCAGATTTTTTCATACTAAACTCACATCAAGTACTTTTTCATATCCAGTTTTTTTGCATTTCTTTAATACCTTCTGGCCAGTCAAGTTTATCAATATCTTTTTCAAGCCTATCAGCATATTTTGTAATAGCAAGTACCCATTGTCTAAGTTTTTTCTTCTCAACAGTTGTTCAACATCTATCACAAGTATGATCTGAAAGTACTTCTTCATTTGCTAAACCTGTTTTACAAGAAGGACAGTAATTTATAGGAAGGTCTTGTTCATATGCAAGTCTTTTTTCAAATAGTTTTAAAAAAATCCATTGAGTCCATTTATAGTATTTTGGATCTGTAGTATCTATCTCTCTATCCCAATCATAAGAAAATCATAAAGATTTAATTTGTTTTTTAAAATTAGCTATATTTTCATCTGTTTTTATTTTTGGATGATTTCAAGTTTTTATAGCATAATTTTCAGCAGGAAGTCAAAAAGCATCCCAACCCATAGGATGAAGTACATTATATCAACAAGCATTTTTATATCTTGCTATTATATCATTAGCTGTCATTCATTCTGGATGTCATACATGCAATCAAGCTCAAGAAGGATAAGGAAACATATCTAAAGCATAATACTTAGGTTTTGAAAAATCATTTTTTACCTTAAAAGTTTTATTTTTTTTCCAATACATTTGCCATTTTTGTTCTATCTCTTTGTGATTATAAGCCATAAAAAGTATTATAAAAAACTAAAATATGTGTTATTTATAATAAATATAACTATTTTTTCAATCAATATTTTATTGTTTAAATAAAAAAAATGAGGATATATTATCCCCATTTTAATAAATTTTAAATTATTATTTTTTACTTTCTTCATATTGCTTAAGAACTTCATCTATACTACCCTTAAATATAAACATACTTTCAGGTATTTCATCAAGTTCTCAAGACACTATCATTTTAAATCATCTTATTGTTTCAGACATAGAAACATATACACCAGGTGTTCAAGTAAACTGTTCAGCAACAAAGAATGGTTGAGATAAGAATTTTTCTATCTTTCTAGCTCTATATACAGTAAGTTTATCTTCATAAGAAAGCTCTTCCATACCAAGTATAGCTATAATATCTTGTAATTCTTTATATTTTTGTAATATCTTTTGAACTTCTTTTGCAGTATCATAATGATCCTTTCATAGAACATTTGGATCTAATAAAGAAGAAGTACTATCAAGTGGGTCTACAGCAGGATATATACCTTTTTCAGCTATTGCTCTATTAAGTACAATTGTACTATCTAAATGAGAGAATGTTGTAGCTGGAGCTGGATCTGTTAAATCATCAGCAGGAACATAAACAGCTTGAACAGAAGTTACAGAACCCTTATTGGTAGATGCAATTCTTTCTTGCAAAGAAGCCATTTCTGAAGATAATGTTGGTTGATATCATACAGCAGATGGTATTCTACCTAAAAGTGCAGAAACTTCAGATCAAGCCTGTGTAAATCTAAATATATTATCTACAAATAAAAGCACATCCTTTCATTGTTCATCTCTAAAATGCTCAGCCATAGTTAGTCAAGTAAGTGCTACTCTAGCTCTTGGTCCAGGAGGCTCATTCATTTGACCAAATACCATAGCTGTTTTATCTAAAACTCAAGAATCTTGCATTTCAAGATAAAGATCTTTTCACTCTCTTGTTCTTTCTCAAACTCATGCAACAACTGAAACTCAATCATGTTCAGATGCTATATTATGTATAAGCTCTTGCATGGTAACAGTTTTTCAAACTCATGCACCACCAAAAAGTCAAACTTTACCTCATTTTAATATAGGAGCTAAAAAATCAACTACTTTAATACCTGTTTCAAGAACTTCTGGTCTTGTAGTTAATTCTTCAAATTTAGGTGCAGGCTTATGTATAGGAGCTTTATGTTTTGCTTTTAACTCACCTGTTTCATCTATAGTGTCTCAAAGAACATTAAACATGTGTCAAAGTACCTCATCTCAAACAGGAACATTTATAACATCTCATGTTGCAATAACAATATCTCATTTTCTAAGTCAATCAGTACTATCCATAGCTATTCATCTAACTTTTCAAGATCCTAATTGTTGTAAAACTTCGATTACAACTCTGTCTCAGCTAGAATTTTTATTTTCAACCTCAACTGCTTCATATGTTGTAGGTACTTTTTCAAATTCCATTTCAACAACAACTCAATGAACTGCAGTTATATTACCTTTATTCATGTAATTTATAAGTAAACTAAAATAAATAACATATGTATAATTTTTTTAAAGTATTTTTCAAAGTATTTTTAAAGAAAATATATAAATATATAAATTTATACATATTTAAGCATTATCTATAGATTCTTTTATAAGTTGATCTCAATTTTTTTTATTTTCTCAAGATAAAATATTTTTTTTAACATATTCTTTATTTGTTTTTATATCTCATATATTTTCAATATAATAAATATAATCTGACACATCAGATATGTCTTTTCTCATATTTTTAGGATTTGATGCAGAAAATATTACATTTAAATATTGATTATTAAAAAAATTCACAAAGTCTTCTTCTGTTTTAAGCTTGTTTTGACCTCTTAGTTCAAAGGTATTTTCTTCATTTTTAAAAATAATAGCATCTTTTTTTTGTTCTATAATAAAAGAAGAATATCAAAGATTATTTATAGGATTAGTTTCAATTTTGTTATCATCAATTGATTTTATAAAATCACATCTTTTTTCTATTTCATTTATATCAAGTTTTGATAAATCTTCTCATTTTCCAATTACTTTGTCTTCTTGCTCATTTAATTTAGTTATTTTAAGTTCTCCATGCTCTCATTTTTCAAATTTCAAAGTAATATCTATATTATTATCTTCTGATTTTAAATCATTAAATTCTATAAACATAGATTTTTCTTCTCATTTTATTTGTTCAAATATACTATCAACATCCTTAAAACTTTCTCAAAAAATTTCTTTAAGTTCATTATTTTCTTTTAATGTTACAGATTCTTTTCAGTCTTTTTCCTGAAATTCAAGATTATTTAATCATTCTTTATTAAAAGATAGATTATCTTCTTTTCAATTTAAGGTTCTTTCAAATATATATTCACCTTCTTTAGAATCTAGGTATATAGGATTGTTTAAAGACTTTCAAGAATCTTCAAAATTATTTGTGCGTATAAATTCATGAACATTTTTATCTCATACTTCTTTTATACTCATATTACCATTTTTATCATAAGATGCTTCCCAAGCTTCAACTCAAGAATTTTCAAAATCTACAAGGTTATAATTATCTTTATTTATATAATTTGAAGTAAAATTACTATCTTCTGGGATTTCTCATATTACAATATACTTTTGTTCTCATGATTTTCATTCAACTACAAAAGAATTTGAAAACTTATTTTCATTTTTATTCTGTGTATTATTTTCAATATCTGAAAGGTTTTTTGCATTTATTTGAATATTTTTTCAATTTGTATGTATATTACTTCAATTAGTTTTTTGATAAACTATCTCTTTACCATCTGGCAAATCCCAATGTTCAGCACCTGCAGATGTGTAAAAACTTCACCAGTTTTTATCAAAAGAGTCTAAAGTTTCTACTTCACCTATAGATTGTTCTACTTCATTATTAACATTCAATGATTGTGAGTTAAGTCATATAGCTAAAGAGCTTATATCTATTTTATCTCAAGGATTTACTTTATAATTTAATGCATCAAATCATTTTATAATATCTCAATTTATTAAAACTTCTAGATCCATAACTTTTTCTGAGTTTTCATTTTTATGTTTTGAAAAAACAACACTATCTCAAGAAGTATCTACATAAAGATTTGATATATCATCTTTAATGTTACTATAATCTGTTGTGTTGATTCAAAGTTCATTTCATAATGTAACTACCTGTCTTAAGATAGCAGCTCATTTATCACCTTGCTCTCATACTTCATAGATAAATCTATCTCATTCTTGAAAATATTCTCATATAAATCATTCATCTATATTTGCATATGTTCTTTTTTCTTCTTCTTTTATATCAACTCAACTTATGTTTCATTCTTTATTAACTGAAAATTCTCAACTATCTTTTTTATTATTATCATTTTTATCAAAATAGTATTCTCAATTATTTTCTTTTATACTTTTTTCTATATTGGATAATAAATTATCTGCATCTTCTTGCGAATTGTCTATTACAAGTCATATTTGTTCTTTTCATTCACCATCTTTAACAATTGAAAATTTTGCACCATCATCTATAGACTCATTTAAAAAGCTACAAACTATCTCATGATTATTTCAAGCATCATTTATTCTATCTAACATAGCATTTATATTATTTACACTTATATTTATTTGATCAAGTTTACTAACATTTTCTGTAAATTCTTGGTTATTGTCAGGATTTTCAGTACTTTCTTGTCTTTCATATATATTATTTGAGTTTTCAGGACTTTGATTATAAAGTATATTCAATTTATTTATTTTGAATTTCATTTTCTTTCTATTAAGTTTTAAAATATCATTTAAGTCTGTAGTAATACTCTATATTTTAGTAGTTTAATAGTGTCTTATTAAAAATACAAGCATTTTCTTTCTATTAAGTTTTAAAATATTATCCTAATTCATTTATCTTTTTTTCTAATTGTTTTAATTCTTTTTCTTTTTTATTACTTTCACTTTTTTCTATATATCTTACAGTTTTAACCATTATACTTGAAGTTTTCTTTTTTATATCATTTCATATAGATATTTCTTTTTGTTCATACTTATTAAAAAAGTCTTCCAAACTTTTAATCATATCATCATCAAGTTTAGTTTTTAATATTTTCTTTTTTTGCTCATTAGTTAATAGCATGGTTTTTTTAACTTTTTCAAGTATTTTCATAAAATTAATGTAATAAAGTAAACAATAATATTATTTTACATATTTATAATATTTTGTCAAACTTTAAAAATTCTTGATTAAACTTATTTTTTAGTTATACAATACTTTGATATTAAAACTTTTAACTTGCTACTTTTAACTTGTAACTAATATAATGTATAGTTGTAATAATTGTGGATACCAAAGCATTACCAAACTTTGAAAATGTCCTGAATGTTGAAGTTTTGGTAGCTTTAGCAAAAAAGAAAGTGATAAAAAGTCTTTTTGAAAAGCAAACATACTTGTATGAAATAAAAATAAAGAAAGTAAATTCTATGATATAGATAATGAAGAGATAAAAAGAGTTTTTACAAGATGAATAAAATCTTCTTGAGTATATCTTCTATGATGACAACCTTGAATATGAAAAAGTACTATAGTATTACAGATATTAAATGCTATAAAAGATAATCTAAATATATGATATTTTTCTTGAGAAGAAGAATCTTCAGCAGTTTTAGAAAGATATAATAGACTTTTTTGAAAACAAGCAAATTTTAATATATATCATGGAACAGTTTTAGAAGATATATTAGAAACAATTAAAGATGAAAATTTAGATATTTTTATAATAGACAGTATCCAAACAATATATTCACAAGATAGTGCATGAGTTGCCTGAAGTATAAGCCAAGTAAAGTATTGTAGTGAAAGACTATCAGAATTTTCAAAAAGGCATGGTATAGCTTGCATACTTATATGACATATTACAAAATCTTGAGAGATAGCTTGACCAAAATATCTTGAACACATAGTAGATATGGTAGCTTATCTTGAGTGAGATAGATTAAATGAGTATAGATTTTTAAGAACACAAAAAAATAGATTTTGATGAACAGATGATATAGCAATCTTTCAAATGACAGAAAGCTGACTTATACCTGTTTCAAACTTAAAAGAAGTTATAGATTCAAATATTATAGATATACCTTGAAATGTACTTACAGTTTGAATAGATAATTGAAGACCTGTTATTACAAATATTGAGATACTTTTAAATAAAACTAAATATAAATTTCCAAAAAGAAGCACAATCTGAGTTGATAATTCAAGAGTTGAGATGATAATTGCTATACTTGAAAGGTATTTAAAAATTGATTTATGATTTATAGATATTTTTGTAAATATACCTTGAGAGTTTAAGTTTTATGATAGTGGTTTAGACCTTGCTATTGCAGTATGAATACTATCAGCTTATAAAAATAAAAAAATAGACTCAAACAATATATTTATATGAGAAGTATCACTTTCTTGAAAAGTTAATAAAACAAAATTTCATGATAAAAGAACCAAAGAAGTTCAATCTATGGATATACTAGATTATACAAATATAAAAAATATATACTGAATTAAAGATTTTTTATAAAAAAAGACCTAGAATTTTATCTAGATCTTTATTTTAATTATTATATCATATTTTTAAGCATCCAAAGTTCCTTTTCATAAGAAGATAACATTCAAGTTAATAGATCTTCTGTAGCTATATCATCCTCTAAAGATTCTATCATATCTCTTATATTTTTTATTATAGTTTCTCTATCTGCTATGATATTTTTAACCATATCTTCAGCAGAAAGGTTTGGATTTGATTCTTCTTGTATAAATGATAAAGCTAAGAAATTTTTATAATTTGCATCAACTTTTTCTCAAAGAGTTCTTACTCTTTCTGCTATCTCATCTATATTTTCAGCAAGTTCATTATATAATTCCTCAAAATATTTATGATAACTTTGAAAACCTTTTCATGACACATTCCAATGATAGTTTCTTATTTTAAGATAGAAAACATTTTCACTAGCAAGTAACCTCATAAGTTTTTCTACATTTGTTTTAACTTCTTGTTCTTTTATTCCTATATTCATTTTTATTTATCTTAATATATAAAATGTACTATAATGAGAATGATTCTCATTAAGTAATTTAAATATAATTAATGATTTAATAAAATCAAGAGATTTTTAATAAAAAATAACCTACCCTTTTAGTAGATTATTATAATGTTTTTTTTATTAATTATATTATTTTTTTATTTGAATATTGGCTAAGTTCTTTTTTTCTACAGTAGATATATCTCTAAATGGAAAGTATTCATCTATTGGGTGTGCTTTAATAATACTTAAACATTTTGTTACATTTTTTTGCCAGTTATAACTTGATGAAGAAAATATATGAGAATCTTTATTTCACCATCTTGAAAGTTGGTCAATAGTATGATGTTTTGATAAATATTTATTATTTAAAGCATAATATATAGAATTTATACCATCTTGAGGAGTTCTTTTATCTACCCTATCTCATCTATCATTATTTCATACATTTCAAACATTATTAAGTGAGCTTGTGTTATGTCAAAGTCAACTTTCTGCATAACCCAAACATATTGCAAAATCAGGATCAATTCACATTTTTTTTCACATCAAAGTCCATCATGTAAGATTATTAAATCAAGGTGCTGCTCTTCTTAAAAATAATTCTTGCCTTTCTTTATGAGTTAAGTGTTCAGAAAAATAATTTAATCAATCAAGATCTATTTTTCTTGTAAGTGAATCTTTAACATACTTTAAGTTCCATTTTTGGGGTATATAATTTTTATTTTTATAAACTGAAAGATCAAGAACAGATAATGGATCTATAAGTTGTCAATTTTTATATACTTCAAAATGTAAGTGTGGTCATGTAGATAATTTTCAAGCTCATCTAGTTCCTCTTTCTCATCAGCTAGATGCTATAAGTTCTCATCTTTTAACAATATCTCATTCTTTTACAAAAGATTTATATACATGTCAATATATACTTATATATCAATAATTATGAGCTATAACTATATAATTATAATAATCTGTATCATTATCTACAACATGATATACATATCAAGCCGCAGAAGAATAAATTTCAGATCATTGTTTAACTTTTAGGTCAAGTCAATCATGTTCCCATCAAAATCTATTGTAATATCATGGGTCTTGAAATTCGGCAGAAATTTCAAATCAATTTTTAATTGGCCAAGAAAAGAACTTATCACCATCATTTTTTGTTGTATGCTGTAATATTGCTGAAAGATCTATTTTTTTTGCTTCTAAACTTCAGGTTCACATAGATCAAGTTCACATTATAGAATTTGTCAAGCTTATTTGTTGTTCTTCTAGTGTAGTTTTTTTGTTATAAAGTCTGTTATAAACAGCATCTACATCTTCTTTATTTTTCTTAAGCATAGTTAAAAGATCAATTAAAAACTTTCTTTTCTCAGTTAAAACCTCTATTTCAGTTTTATATTCATTTACAACATTAGTATATTCAACTCTTTTACTATATAATTTTTTAAGAAATTTATTTTTAATTTTTTTACTTTCTTCAAGTTTTCATAAAAGATCTTGCGTTTTCAAAGAAATCATTTTCAATATATCTTCTTGTGATAGAGATTCTGCAATATTTTTACTTTTAAATAATAATTTTATATCATCTAATCAATTCAAGGAAGTATAATAATCATTATTTATTTTATAAAGCAGTCATATGTTTTTTTCTATTTGTTTTTTTGATATGTATATATTATCTTCTATATTTTCTATTTGTTTTTTCATATTATCTAGTTCCTTAGATATAATTTGTATTGATAGTAATTTTTTTTTCAAATTTTCATTCTTTTCATTCAGTGTTGTTATTATTTTTTTAACATCTGCCAATACTGTATTGTATTTTTGATCAGTACTTTCTTTTTGTTTTTCTATATTTTTATAGTTCATATTAAGATTTTCAAGCTTAGAAGATATCTCAGAAATTTGATTTGCTGCATCATTCAAATCCATTAAAGATGCTATATTTGTTTGTTCATATATACTATTAACTAAATTTCTTTTTTTTTGTTTCCAAAAATCCATTATAATATCTTCTTTTGTTTTTTCTTCTTTTTTAGAATCTTGATTATCTCAAGTTAAAGCAGAAGAAAAATTCATTAAAAAGAAAATAAATCATATCAAAAGACTTAGTAGTTTCATTTTTTGTTTTAATTTTATGTAAATATAGTTTAAAGTATAATAATTTATTTTCTTTTAGCAAACTTTATATATTGACATATTTTAAAATTCAGTAAGTTTAATTTCTTTTGTTAAAACCTCTCAATCTCTATTGATAGTTACATCTACAGTATCATTCAAATTTTTTGTAAAAAGTGTATATATTATAGGTTTATTTTCATTTATTTTTATATCATCTACCTTTAAAATTATATCTCATTTTTTTAAGCCTGATTTAAAAGCAGGTGAATTTTTTAAAATTTCTTGTACAAGTACTCATTCATAAGTAGATAATTCAAATTTTTTAGCTATAGTTTTATTTAATTGTATTATCTGAACTCAAAGCAAAGGTCTTTTTATCTTTCAGTTTTTTTCTATACTTTCTAAAGTTGCATTAACAAATTGTTGATTTATAGGAATACTAAAACCTATTCATTGTCACATAGCAGTAATAGCTGTATTAACTCATATAACCTCTCAATTTATATTAATCAAAGGTCATCAACTATTTCAAGGATTTATAGCTGCATCAGTTTGATAAAGTCACATATATAAAGATCAATTGTTTTCCTCAAGTTGCCTTCATTTTGCTGATAATATTCAAAGTGTGGTAGTATTATTATATTCAGAAAGTGCATTTCATATAGCAAGAACAAACTGTCATATACTCACCTTTGAGTTAAAATCTATAATATCTGCAGAAGGCATATCATAAACATTTGTTCAATCCTCATTTAAAATATGCAAAACTGCTATATCAATCATTGGATCTGACCATATTTTGTCAACCTTATATATGTCTCAATCTTTCGTAACTACAGAATATTCTGCATCTAAGTCTTGAACAACATGCTTATTTGTAAGAACATATCATCATTTTGAAATTATAATACCACTTCATCATCATACTTTTTCAGTTCTTTTTTCTACTTGTGGTCTTAAAGAAAAAGGATCAGAATAATAATAAACATTTAAGTCTTTAGATATAACTATACTTACCATAGAATCACTAACATTTTCTATTGTATCCATTATTTGTGATTGCACATTGCTTATATTATAAGTTGTAGTTTTATTTTGTTTTATAACTTTATTTTGAGTAAGTAATTCTCAAGAAGTTGTAGTGCTTGAAGAGTTTGTTATTATATTTAAATTGTTATTAAAATAATATATAGATCATAAAAATATACTATTTACAATCAATACTATTCATAAAGTTAGCAATATTTGTTTTTTCATTTTCTTTCTGTTAAGTTTTAAAAAATATAATTTAATTTTCTATTAATATTTTATACTTTGGTAGTTTAATCATATTTTATTAAAAATACAAGCATTTTTTTTCATAATTAAATAAATCTTATTTTAGTCTTGCAATTTGCTAATTGCAACTATTACTTTTTATCTTTGTCTTGAACATTTTTAAGCTTATATCTTAGCTGATCTATAGGTGTATATATAGTTGCCAATGCAGACATAAGTTTTTTAATATCTTCTTTTATTGCCATATAACCTATATGTAAAGGCAATGTCCAGTAAACATCCTTTAAAACTGTAAATGATTTACTTACACTAAATTTTGCTAAATTAACACTTTCTCTTGCTCTATTTGCCTCTTCTTGACTTATTCTTTCCATGTTCTTAACTGATTCAAATGAGTCAGTTTTTAATTGTAATCAACTTGATTCAAGCTCTATTGTACTTGCATAAAATTCTAGAAAAATAGAATAAAAATAAAGCTCAGTATATAACATATCTTTAATTGTTAAAAAATATTTAGTAGATTGAGTTGATTTAATGTTATTTCAATTTGCATCTTTAATCTCTGTTTTTTTTATTTTAGTATATATATTTTCAGGAGATACATCTATAAAATATAGATTTTTAATTCAATTGTTTAATCAAGATATAAGATTTTTAAAATAAGTATATGCTTCTTTATGTTTACAATATTTTTCATTGTCATTATCACTCATTAAATAAGAATTATTACATATATCTCATAAAAAAAAATCTGATTCAAACTGCTTTAATCATTTATCATTTTTAAAACCTCAATAAGCAAAGTAAGTGGCAATATTCAAATAATCATTTGCAAGTTCATTAAATATACTATCTGCAACACAAACAAAATTAACATTATTTAAAGAGTCCGTACTAGTTATATATCATACATCTACCTTACATTTACCAAATATTCAATTATTACTATTTTTTTTTGAATTATCAGAAAGAGATTTATATACATCTAAAGAGTCTTTTTTTAATAAAAAATCATATGATGTAGAATAATTGGTATTTATTCAAGTATTATTACATAAAATTTTTAAAAATAAACTTTTATTAACAGAAAATCATCAGTCATATATAGAGTTTATGCTTACATTATCACAAAATGACTTTACTATATTATGTTTATTTAAAGTTTTAAAATTTTCATTATTTTTATCAGAAAAAATTCAATAAAGTCTTTCAGTTAGGAGATCAACATTATTTGAAAATGAAGTAGAAAATATATAAAATATTGATAAAATTAAAAAAAATATTTTTTTCATTATTGACTTTATATTTTATATTATTAAAATAATAATATTATTCTATTTAAAAAATAACTATAATCAATATTATGTTTAAAAAAATAATAATATTTATATTAAGTATATTAAGTTTATGAGTAGGATTATCATTAGATAATAACTATTATGAGTATGCAAAAATTACTGATACAGATATTATAGAATTCAATACTCAAATAGCATGAATATCACATAAGGTATATATAAATACTTGAGAGATAAATTATATAACATGATCTAAATGAGACTTAAACCCATGTTTTCCAATAGTTTGAACATGATATACAGAAAAACTGTGAAAAATATATTTTCAATATAATAACAGATGATCATATATATGTTCAGACAACAAATTAAGGTGAGTTTTTAAAATATGAGCTTGATGATGGTGATATATGGAAGATTTAGAAAATACCAATGAAGTATGGAAAAACTACATAGATAAAAATAATTATAACTGAAGCTACTACCATAGTAAAGACTGAAACTCAAATTGAACATGACAAGCATGGATAGAGTGAATATGATTTGCAAACTGGAACAATGCAAGAACAAAATTTGATATACAAAATGCTTTCTCTAATGTAAACATACAAACTATATTTAATTGATGAGTAATTGCAAATTGATACAACACATGATCTTTAATTATAAACATAGTACATAAAAATGGTAGTTTAATGAAAAATGTTAAAATAGATAATATTGAATTTATAACTTGATATAATTCAGACATTAAAAAAAATTGAAATACTATACCTTGATATAAATACAATTGAAAATTGACTACGAACAATAATTGACAAATAATTTGAACTGTAATACCATATATATGAGGATGAAAAAAATATGGACTTAAAATTAAAATTTGAGAAAAAGAAATTATTAAAGAATGAAGTGTACAATTTAAATACCCATTTAATTTTAAATTTACTATAAAAGATAACAATATAAGAAATAAAAAGTTAATTTGAGAAGATAATATTTGAAAAATTGAGGAAAATAATGTTAAAGTTAATAATTTAGTATTTTCAAATATCAACTCTTTGATAAATTTAAATTGAAATGAAAATTACTTCAAAATAGTAAATTGACAAAATATTTGATTAAATAATAACTGAGTAATAAACTTAAAACCAAATTTAAGTAATTGATACTATAATAAAGACAATTTAGAGTTATCTTATAATGTAAGTTGAAATTATAGTTATAAACTATGAACAAATACTTATTATATAAGTTGATTTAAAACAAGTACAAATAATGAAAGAATATATAAAGATTGATTAATTAATAATATTTCAATAAGTAAAGCAACTGCAAAGTCACACATATCAAATTGAAAAAATATTTTGTGGTATGATTTAAAATTTTATGATAAACATAACTACCCTATAAATAATATAAATTTTAATAAGCAATTTAAAGATACTGATAAATCTTTTGATATTGATGATTTTAAAGCTTGATATCAAACATGATTTTTTTTAACTTGAGATAGTTCATTATCAAATACAAATTGAACTTATAAAATATGAATAATAAGTTACAAGCCAGTATATAATGCATATTTAAATTGATATATAAATAATATAAAATATAGTTGACATTATAATTTTACAAATTCAAATAAAAATATAATTGCAAATTCTATACATTTTTCAAATCCTATTTGAGTTTACTTTGAAGATAAGATATTAAATGCAAATGAAAATGAAGATTTTAATATTAAGTTTGATAAATGAATATCAAATATTAAAAACTCTTCATATAATTTTACATGATATATAGAATGATGCTGAGATTGTAAATTAACAGATTGAAAAAGTATACAAAGTAATAATTTTCAGGAAAAAACTCATAATATATATATAAGTTGATCAACTGCACCTTCATGAGTTATATATACTTGATATTATTCATATATTTTAGAATGAGTCAAATGAGATAAAAAAATAAAAATGTTCTTTAAAAAAGAATATTCACCTATTATATATATAAATAAATGAGATGTTAAAATAGTATGAGTTGCAGCAAGTAATAATAAAATACTTTGATGAGTAGACTATATAAGTACTTGAATTGAACCATATATAATGAAAAATGAAATTAAAAAACACATTCTTTCTCAAACTAATGGTAAAGAAATAAAAGTATTAAAAAATAATATAAATATAAAACTATATAATTTAAAGGAAAAACAAAAAATATATAAATGTGATAATAATCAAATGGTAAATATATCATGAAGTTATAATAATGATAAAGAAATAATATTATTATGATGTAAAATAAATATAGAATGAAATATAATATGAAATAATGGACACTTAAGAATATTTTCTTATAATAACAAAAATGAATATGATTTTAACAATATAAATGGATGGAAAAATAAATCAAATATATATATAAAAGACAATGTAGATACTATACAAGCAAGTTTATATACAAATTGATCAATATTTACTTATAAAAGTGATATAGATACTTGAGTTTTTATATGAAGAGAGCAATTATGATTTAAAAAACAATTATATATAAACTGAAAAGTTTTTTCTAAAAATACTATATGATGATGAGAACAAGATAATGATTTAAAATTTACAATAGTTTGATGAAAAAAAGTAAGTAATTCAAAAACAATATTTTGAAAAAGAGCACACATAGTTGCCCAAGCTTATGATTTAAATTTTTGGAGAACTTCAATATTAAAAAGTGATGATAAAACATATAATACTTGAGATATATCACAAATAATATATAGCAAATACAATTGTACTTGAAACATAGATAATGATAATAGTAAACTTTGTTCAGCAAGCTTAATAATAGAAGAATATAATCAAAAATAAATTTGACAAATAAAAAAAAATATGTATTATAAAATTATTGCTTTTGATGTTGGTATGAAAGCCTATTCAAAGGTAATACCACATACTCGGCTATTGGGGGACCAGGATTAGAGTATATAAAAACTTATGTATTCTAATACTGGTCAGCCCCTCTAGCTGTGTATTAAAGAGACTTATGAGAATACTCTTAGTCTCTTTTTTTTATATTAAAATTTATAAAAAATATTATATAAGCTAAAAGCAAAAATATTAAAATGATTTTTAGATAAAAATTAATATAAGTATACTCTTGTATTTTTTCTATCTTTTCATACTCTTTAATATAAGAATAAAGACTAGAAAGTATTTCTAAAAAATCTTCCTTTTCTTGTAACTTTTTAAATTCTCATCAAGTTTCATCTGCTATTTGCTTTAAAGTAGTTGTATCTATAGAAGTTGGCACATCATTTCAGTATCTATCCTGCCCTACTATAAAAGTATCACCTTTTCATATAGCTCATACAAAAATAGGTATATCTTCTTCATATTCTATTGCTTTTAAAGGATCAGTTCACTTATTAGAATCTCAATCTGTAATAAGCACTATAACTCAAGGTTTTTGATTATCTTGTGTATAGTTTAAAAGTTGTTTTTTTCAAAGTAAGATAGCATCTCATATTGCAGTTCACACAAAATCCAAAGTAGGAGGAAAATCTGCCATACTCATAGTTGAGATCTTGTGAGTAAGTGCTTTTTGGTTGTCAGTTATTGGCATATAAACAAAAGGCTTTCAAGAAAATCATATAAGTCAGATATTATAATTTGTATCTAAACTATTTATAAAATTTACAAGTGAATCCTTTGCAGTATGAAATCTATCAGGCTTAAAATCTTTTGCTGTCATAGACAAAGATACATCAAAAAGTACTTGAATATTTAAAGTTGGTACTTTTTTGATCTTTGTTCATTGATATATTCATATATTAAAAGGAATCAAAACTATTATAAAAAATATAAGTGAAACCAACAACTTTCAAAGTAAATCCAAAACCAAAAAATTGCCCTTATAAGGCAATATTATATTATAAATCTTATATTTTCTTACAAAAAAACTTGCAATAAATAGTACAATAAAAATTCAAAGAACTATAAATCAAAAGCTATTGTAAGTCATACATAATAGTTATAAGTTTAAAGTTTAATTTTTTACTCATCTTCTTTTATTTCTATTCATAATTCTTCTATTTGATTATCATCAACTTTTGAAGGAGAATTCATCATAATATCTTGACCTTTACCTGTTTTAGGAAAAGCATATACTTCTCTTACATTTGTTTCATCTTTAAGTATCATCATAAGTCTATCCATACCTATTGCAAAACCACCATGTGGAGGTACACCATAAGAAAAAGCTTCATACATAGCACCAAATTTATCTTTAACTTCTTGTTCAGTTCTTCAAACTTTTTCAAATGCTTTTACTAATGCTTTTACATCATGATTTCTTATAGCTCATGAAAGTATCTCATAACCATTACAAGAAAGATCATATTGGAATCATTTTACATCAAGTAAGTCATTTCATTCTTTTTCCAAATCTTTCAAACCTCATTGAGGCATAGAAAAAGGATTATGTTCAAAATCTATCTTTCAAGTTGTTTTATCCTTTTCAAATATAGGAAAATCAACTATCCAAGTAAAAGCTAATTTACTATTATCTTCAAGTTCTAAAAGCTCTGCTAGATAATTTCTAAATCTTCACATATAATTATATACAACTTCTTTTTTTCAAGCTCAGAAAAATACAACATCTCATACTTTAAGGTCTGTTCTTTTAATTATTTCATTCAAATCATCTTCTGTAAAGAACTTATTTAAAGGTCATTTTAATCAATCTTCTTTCATTTGAAAATATCATAAACCACCTGCACCATATTGTCTAACATATTTTTCAAAATTTTTCATTTGGGTTTTTGAAAATTCATTATCTCAATTTGGTACTTTTAAAGCTTTTATTCTATTATTTTTAGGATCTTGAGCTATTTTTGCAAATATTTCATTCGTACTTTTAGCAAATATATCAAGTACATCAACCATATTAAGTCCGTATCTAAGATCAGGTTTATCAGAACCATACTTTTCCATAGCCTCTTCATAGCTTAGTATAAAGAATTTTCAATTTTCTCTTAGTTTGTCAGCTCATTCACTTTCTTTTATTATAGTTTTATCAGAAAGGTCTTTTACTGCATCTACAAGATAATCTTCAACTACATCAAACACATCATCTTGTTCAACAAAACTCATCTCACAATCTATTTGATAAAAATCTCAAGCATGTCTATCAGCTCTAGGATCTTCATCTCTAAAACAAGGAGCTATTTGAAAGTACTTATCTATACCTCATACCATCAAAAGTTGTTTATACTGTTGAGGAGCTTGTGGTAAAGCATAGAAATTTCAAGGATTAAGTCTTGAAGGCACAAGAAAATCTCTTGCTCACTCTGGTGAAGAATTTGCAAGTATAGGAGTTTGAACATCTAGAAAGTCTTTTTGTGTAAACCAATTTCTTGTAAAAGTTAACAATTTACTTCTAAAGACCATATTATCTAGTACATTTTTTCTTCTTAGATCTAAATATCTATGTTTATATCTTACTTCTTCTCAAGCATCTATATGAAATTCATCTACCTCAAAAGGAAGAACTTTACTTTCAGAAAGTATATTTATCTCATCTATTATAATTTCTATCTCTCAAGTAATAAGTTTTTCATTTGTTTGCCCTTCTGGTCTATGTCTTACAGTTCAAGTTACTTGTAGTACATATTCAGATCTTACTTTATCTGCTATAGTATGTACTTTTTTATTATGTTCTGGATCAAAAACAACCTGACTTACACCATATCTATCAGATAGGTCTATAAATATTATTCAACCATGATCTCTTCTATGTCTTGACCATCAAGTTAAAGTAACTTTTTCTCCTATATTTTCTTTTTTCAATTCTCAACAAGTATGTGTTCTTAACATCAATTTAAAAAATTATATAATAAAAATATATCCTATATTAATAAGGAATTTAAAAGTATTTTCAATGTATTTTAAAAAATTAATAACCTTATCTTAAATATTTATTTTTATAATAATTATGTTCTTGTAAGTTTTTTCAAAAATGTATTGTTCAAGTTGTATCATGAAGATAATACCAATAACTATTTTGTTCTAAAAATAATGTAGATTGTATAGTATCTAAACTAGGAGATCAAATAGGAGTTGGAGGCATTCAAACTAATGCTCTTGTATTATACTTATTAGAAGTATCATTTAGATATCTATTGTAAAGATAGTTTTTACATTCAAAAGAAGGAATTTTCAAGCCATAACATAAAGTCCAATCTGCACCTATCTTCCAGTTATTCTTATATCTTTTTATAAGCACATCTGCTATCAAAGGTTTATTTTTACTATGTATAGATTCTTTTTCTATTATACTTGCTATTATAAGGTTTTCATAATTAGTTAGATCATAAGGATTACAGTTTTTATTACAGTCTATACTCTTCCATTTTTTTTGAAAATTTTTAAGTGCAGTTTTTATTAAAAGCTCTGGAAACATTATAGATTTAAGATCAGAAGGTTTAAAATAGTAAGTATCAGGATATAAAAAACCTTCCAAACTATCTATTTTAGGAAAATCATTTAAAAAGTCATAATCAAGTTTAGCTATAAAATCTTTATCATCTATTAATTTTAAAAACTTATCTGCTATGGCTTTTGAAGAAGTTTTTTCAAGTTTTGCTTTTATATCAAATTTTGTATCTCAAGGTATTATAGTATATTTTACATAGCTTATAGGAGGTCATTTTGCAAATTGTTCAAATATTCAAGTTATAGTTGTTCAAGAAAAAGAATATACTCATTTTTTAATATCAGATATATCATTAAATCTAGCATATAAACTCAAATTTAAACAATTATCTATTTTATTACACAGTTTATTGATAACTTTTTTTCAACTATCTCCACTTTCTATATCTATAGTATCTATGTTAAATTCTGTAGTTTTAAAGCTTTTATAATCACTATAAAAATAAAAAAATACAGAAGTATTAATTATAATAAAGAATGTAACATATTTAAAATATTTTTTCATAATTTTTTTTATAAATGTAAAGTTTAATATATTTTATTTATATTGTTTTATAATCTAATTTAATTAATATTCAAATCACTTTTACAATTTAAATAATATCTATGATAAATAAAAATTATTTAATCATTTTATGAACAATTGTTTGAAGCTTTTTAATATCTTGATGTAATGTGAATAATCAAGAAAATAATCAAACTACAAGCAATGTTGAACAAGAAAATCTGAATTCAAGTTGAATAACTTTGTATATAGATAAAAACTGTGAAGATGCTTGAGTGCAACAATGTCAAAGCCAAACATGGGAACAACAATTTTGACAAATACTTCAAAATGAAACTTTAAATATAGAATACTTAAATGAATCTAGTTCAAATACTATTAAAAATATAGTTTGAGTGTCTCCTGCACTTGTAATACCAGAAAATAAGATAGATGCTTTTTGACAACAAGCTCAAGGGATACAGCAACAAGCAGTACAACAAGATGGTAATTATTATGTAGCTCTTTATGGTTGGATACCAGGTGAAGAAAATATGTGTAATGATGGACAAGATAACAATAATGATGGTTCAGCTGATGCTCAAGATCCAACTTGTCTTTCTATGGATGTACTAACATCTTCAAACTGTAGTGAACAATACTGTAATGAATCTGTACTTAATAATATGCTTATGTGATATAGTCTAAATATGATAGATTATGCAACACAAGAATGAAAAGAACTTTATAATAAACTACCAGAATGACAAACTCTTCCTACTTTCTTATATAATGAAAACAAAGATTATATGGAAAATATGGCAAATATGATAAAAGATGTGGATATAAATTGATATACAAAACAATTAGATATACCAGATTTTCAATATGATCCGCTAGTAGAGGCTTGTGCAACTGATTGTAATGCTAGCCCTAGCTGTAGTAATGTACTAGCTTGTAACAAAAAAGAAGTTCCAGAAGTTGATTTATTTGTAATGTCTTACTGTCCTTATGGTACTCAAGCTTTAAAGTGAATGCTTCCAGTGTCAGATTTACTTTGAGATAAAATTGATTTCAATGTTAAATTTGTAGATTATATAATGCATGATAAAAAAGAAATAGATGAAAATAATCTTCAATACTGTATACAAGAAGAACAAGAAGATAAGTTTCATGATTATATGACTTGTTTCTTAAAAGAATGAGATAGTTCATCTTGTGTAGAAGAGGTTTCTATAGATATGGAAAAAGCAAATACTTGTATAGAAAACTTAGATGAAGAATATAATATAACAGAACTATATGAAGATAAGTCATCTTGGAGAAATTGAACTTATCCTCAATATAATGTTCATACTGATGAAAACGCAGAATATGGAGTTCAAGGTTCACCTACATTTGTACTAAATTGAGTTAAAACACAACCTGCTTCAAGAAGTCCACAAAGTTATTTGAATGCAATATGTGATGCATTTAGTGAAGAACCAGCTGAATGTGATAGACAAATTTCAAATCAAGCTTATGACCCAATGTGGGGTTGGACACAAAACTGAGCAGCAGCTCCAGCTTGAACTTGTGAATAATAATTATTATATAAAAATGACTCAGGCAATAAAATGTCTGAGTTTTTTGTTATTTAATAATAAATTTATACTTTTATAACATATATTTCTTTTGAAGCTTTTCTTACAGATTGAGGTTTGAAAGTTTTTATAGATTTTCATCAATATATATTTCTAAGGTTTTTTATAAATTCATCAAATCAAGGACCCATAAATATTTTTATAATAAAAACTCAATCCTTCTTTAAAAACTTTTCATATATAGGGAAAGTTGTCTTTACAAGTTCTAAACTTCTTATTGCATCTATATCTTTAAATCACATAGTATCAGGTGCCATATCAGAAGTTATTATATCAAGTTCTTTTATATTATGCGAAGATAATATTTCATCCATTTTATTAAGATCTGTTGCATCTTGCACATAGGTTGTAACATTTGGTAAGTTTAAAATAGTTTGTTTTATATCAACTCATATTATCTTACTATTATTTCAACTTACTTTATCAAGATACTGTAACCAACTTCAAGGAGAACAACCTATATCTAAGATTTTATTTGTTCTTTTTTTTCAAAATATTTTAAATTTATTATCTATCTCTTCTAATTTAAAAATACTTCTTGCTTTATAACCTTGTTTTTTTGCCTTTTTAAAATAAAAATCTTGTGGATCAAACATTTTATTTTGTTATAAGTTTAAATCACTCTTTCATATCAAGTATCTTAAATCATTTTGATTGTATTTCATCTCTAAGTTCATCAGCCAATTCAAAGTTCTTTTCTTTCTTTGCTTGAAGTCTTTCATTAGCTAGTTTTTTTATATCTTCTGGGATAATTTCTTTTGTATTTGCTTTTTTAAACAGGTCAAGTTTTAATATCTTTTCATCTATAAATTTTAATAAACTCAAATCTTTCTCTTTAAGCTCTCAAGAAAGTTTTTTATTTATTCAAGCAAGAAGCTTTACAGTATCTAAATCATCAAGTAGATAATCTATAAGTTCCTCATTTTCTAAGTCTTTTATATCAATATCTTGTATGTTATCTAAATCATAGTTTGTAAGTTTTTCAACTATCTTATCATAATGTTTTCAAACAGCTTCCAAGTCTTCAAAAGAAAAATCCTGTATATTTCTATAATGTGCAAGGTATATAAAATATTTAAATTTTAAAGGATCAATTCATTTTTCTTTGATAGTATCTAGTGTTATTACATTTCACTTAGACTTTGACATCTTATCATTTTTCAAGTTCAAA
>JASMTN010000010.1:0-98769 GCA_041694255.1 Candidatus Altimarinota bacterium | reverse complement strand
AAAAAACTAAGAACTTAATCTTAGCTTTATTTTTTTTAAACTAATTCTTCTAACTTATCTAGCATATTTTCTATTTGTTTAAATGCATTTTCATAAAATTCCTTTTTTGTTATATCTATATCATACTTTAAAAGCAATTCTTTTGGTGGCATACTTCATCAACTTTTAAGTATTTCCTTATAATCTTGTATAAAACTTTCTCATTCTTGCTTGTACTTTTCATATAGTGAGAAAGTTAATATATTTCAAAAAGCATAAGCATAACAATAAAAAGGTGTGTGAAATATATGAGGAATCATACTCCAACCATTTTCTTTTTCTGCTGGTACATCATATTCTATAACATTACCTGTCATTTTCTCTTGAGTTTGTCTCCATATCCTACAATAATCTTCATGTGAGTATTGTTTATTTTGTTTTACTCATTCATGTACAGTTCTTTCAAAATCTACATACTGTATCTGTCTGAAGATAGTTGCAAATATATCTCAAAGTTTATTTTCAATTAAAGCTATCTTATCTTGTTTTGAAAGTTTCTCATCTTTAAGTAGATAGTCTGACAGTAACATCTCATTGAAGATACTTGCCGTTTCTGCTAAAGATAGAGGACTATCATAAGTTTGCTCTGGTTGAACTTGAGAAAGGTGTCCATGTATAGCATGACCAAATTCATGAGCTAAAGTACTTACATCATTAAGTTTTCAAGTAAAGTTTAAAAGCACAAATGATTCTTGTCATTTACTATAACTTGCAAATGCTCATCATCTTTTTCAAGGTTTTACTTCAAAATCAACTCTTCATTTTTCTAATAAATCTATACTATAATTATAAAAGTCTTTATCAAAACCTTTGATTATATCTAAATAAGTTTCTATAGCTTCTTGTTTTGTATAACTTGCTTTGCTTTCAGTAACTGGTGCAAGCACATCTTGTATAGGAAAGGGTAGTTTTATATCAAGTAATTTAGCTTTAAGTTTTATATATCTTTGAAATAAAGGATAATGAGCTATAACTTGTTCCATAAGTAAATCTACAACTTCATTTTCCATATCTTCCGATTTATTTCTTGGTTCCATAACAGTTTTATATCATCTTAATTTACTATCTACTTGCCAATGTTTTACAAAAGCAGAGTATATATTTGAAAGCACTGTCTTACTAGAAAACTCACCATATTTTTCTTTAAGTGCTTTATAAGCTTGTCTTCTTTTTGCAGGATCTTTAGAAGCTCTCATACTTCTTACTTTCTCTTCTGTTTCATCTTTTCCATCTATATTAAAAACTAAACCATTATGAAATTCATTATATAAGTTTTCTATCTGTGAATCTACTGTACTATATTCATTTAAAAGTTTTTCTTCTTTTTCAGAAAGTAAATATTTCAATCATTCAGCTTTACTTATAAGATGATATTTAAAGTTTTTCAGTTTAGGAGAATTAGCAAACTTAAGTAAATTATCTTTTCATAAAACTTTAAACTCTTCATCAACAAAAACTAACTCATTTTGTATTTGAACAAACATATTTTCAACTTCCATCATCTTTTTTATGATAGTTTGATCTTGTGTATTTAAACTATTTTTATAAAAAAGAAAATGAAAAATCTTATTTAATTTTAAACTTATATCTTCATTATCTTTATAGTAAGCTAGAAGTTCTTCTTCTTTTGTAAAGTTCTTGATAGCTCACTTATATTTTTTAATAAAATCTTTAAGTTCTTTTATTACATTTTCTAAATCTTTTTTAAATTTTTCATCTTCTATACTATCATAGAAATATCATTTTATATCCCATTCATATTTGTATGTCATTTTTTTTAATTTAATTTATTAAAATGTTTTTTTGTTATTAATTTTTGTATCTACAATATAAAGATTAATGATCACATTTCAAAGAAATTTTACTTTATATAACTTGATAAATAGTTATATTTATTTATATTTTTATTGTTTATATGATTACAAAATATTATGAAAAATTTTTTATTGACTATTATTTACAGTATTTTAAAATTATTTGCTAAAATATATTTATTTAGAACTAAACCTTATGTTATTTGAATAACTTGAAGTGTTTGAAAAACTTCTAGTAGAATGATAATACAATCTATTTTATCAAAGTATTCTGATAAAAATATATACACTTCATCTAAAAACTTTAATTCAGAAATAGGTATAGTTTTATCTATATTTACTATAGAAAAGTTTAGGCCTTGAATTTTTAATATATTTAAACTTATATTTGTATTGTTTTTTAAATGTTTGTTTCAACCAAAAAAATACGATATAATAGTTCTTGAATATTGAGTAGATAAACCTAAAGATATGGATTTTCTTCTTAGTGTAGTTAAACCAGATATTTCTGTATTTACAAGGCTTGATTATATACATGCTGAAAATTTTAAGGATTCTATATATGGTATATATAATGAAAAAATAAAACTTATAAAACAAACAAAAGATATAGTATATATAAATTGTTCTGATAAAAGATTAAAAAAATATTCTTCAAATATAGATAAAGTTTGTTTTTATGATATTGATGATTATGATTATATTAATGAAAATAATAAGATATATTCAATTATTAATTATAATAATAAAAAAATTAAAACTAATTTACTTTGAAATGAAAATTTTAGTTATGTAATATTAGGTTTTAATATATTATATAAACTTTGATATACAGTAAATGAAAAAAATTTATATATAGATTTACCTATACAAAAATGAAGATTTTCAGTATTAAAATGAATAAAAAATTCTATCATTATTGATTCCTCTTATAATGCCTGACCTGAAAGCATGAAAAAGATGATACAAAACTCAAAAAATATACAAAAAATATATAAAGATCATAAGCTTATGTTTGTACTTTGAGATATGAGAGAACTTTGAGATAATTCTAAAAATGCTCATAAAGAAATATTAGATCTTGTTAAAGGCGAAAAAGTTATCACCTTATGAAAAGAATTTAATAAATATGCAAGTTATAAAAATTTTAATAAATCTATTGAACTTTGAGATTATCTTAAAAATTTGTTAGAAAAATCTAATGATACATATATAATACTTTTTAAGTGAAGTCAAAATACTATCTTTTTAGAAGAAGCCATTAAAAAAATCTTAAATGATGATTATAATAAGCTTCCAAGACAAGAAGATTTTTTTATAAATAAAAAGAATGAATTTTTTAATAGTTTTTAAAATAATTAGTTTATATTAAAGAGTTTTTTGAAATTATTTTCAAGTTTTTGTTCAAGTTCTTTCCTTTCTATTCATCTTAATTCACAAACATAATTATAAGTATGTTCTATATGAGAAGGTTTATTCATATATTTTCTTACAACTTGAGGACTAAGGTATGGGGCATCAGTTTCTAGTAAAAGTTTATCTATATTTGTAGCTTTTACAGATCTTCTTAGATTATCTGCTTTTTTATAAGTAATATTTCCATCAAAACCTATATATAAATTAGGAAATTCTTGTTGTACTATATCAACTTGTTCTTCATCATAACCCCAACAATGAAAATTAATTTTTAAATCTTTATATTTTTTTAAAATCTTGAAACTATCATCAAAAGCATCTCTTGAATGTATTATAATAGGGTAGTTATATTCTCTTGCTAAATCACATTGAAGTATAAAAAGTTCTTTTTGATTTTCTTTTATTTGCTCATCAACTTCATAATGATAGTCTAAACCACATTCTCATATGGCTACTATCTGACCTTTTTGTATAAGCTCTTTGATATATTCTTTAGCATTTTTAAGATAATTTTCTTTATTGTTTTTAAGTTCTTCATTAAAAACTGCTTCTGAAGGATGAAATCAAACAGAAGTATAGCATATATTTGGATATTCTCTTTGAATTTTCAAGGCTCTTTTTGTCCGTTCTTTATCAACTCAAACATTAATTAATTTTTTACCTCAAATTTTTATAAATTCTTCTATATAATTTTTATAATCTTTGAATAATTCAGGTGAATTTAAGTGTGTATGTGAATCATATAACATGATAATTATTTGTTATTTTTAAATATTATTTAATATAAAGATTAGATATTATATTTCAAAGATTTTTTTATTATTTATAAAATAAATTTTATCTTAAATTTTAAATTGAAACTTAGATTAAAAAATTTATAAGTTAATTAAATTTATATATTTAATTATTTTTATGAAACAATATTTAAATAAATTGTATTTTGCTTTATGAGCAGTTTTTATAGCTTTTTTTGTTATATTTACACAATGATGAATTACAGACTGGAGACAATGACTTGATCTTAATGGTTGAGTTAGGTTATTATATAAAATGGACTTTTCTCAATATGAGAAAAATTATGAAGAAGGGGCACTTCAAGAACAAAAAACCAATGTTGTTAATATTGTTACCAAAAATATAGATTCTAGAGTTTCTAAACTTTGAGTTTCTGATTATAATACAAGGTATGTTGTTTTATGATGAGAAGATTATATAGAAATTTCTTTATGATGAATAGATGATATAGAATGAGCAAAAACTCTTATTTGAAAAACTGTTAAAATGACTTTTAAAGTTCCTTTTGACTGAACAATTACTCCTGATATTAAAAATAATAGACAATTAATTGCTGAGAAAATATTGTCTTCATTAAAAAATCAGGATATGTCTTCTATTCAAGATTATTTAAATCCTCCTAGAGCATGGAACATAAAAACAACTGAAACATCATTTAATAGTTGAAACTTGGACTCTACTTTTCAAGATGGTATAGTTTCAAATTTAACATGAGCTTATGTATATCCTACATTAATTGAATCTGAAAACTCTTTTGATATATATCAATTTTTAGATAAGGTTGATTGAAAATATAATTTTATGAAAATATCAGTTAATTTTGAGCCTTCTTGGAAAGATGCTAAGATAAACTGAAGATTATTAAACTGAGAAAGATTTAAAATGGCTACTGTAGAAAGAGCTCCTAGTTGAGAAGCTGCTGTTGCAGTATACTTTGATGAACTATGAAGATCTATGTTTTGAGATCTTACTAAAAAATATTTAAATGAACAAATGGCTATATTTATATGAAATAAAATGGTTACAGATCCTGTAATACAAGCTGAAATATATGGTTGAGTTGCTCAAATAACTTGAAGATTTACATCACAAGAGGCAAGTGAACTAGCAGAAAACCTAAATACTTGAGCTATGCCAGTTTCTTTAGATTTACAACAAGAAGAGAAAGTTGCTCCAGTTCTTTGAGAAAAAGCACTTAACAACTCACTTATTGCAGCATTATTATGAATTATTTTAATTTTTATTATGTTTGTGTTTTTTTATGGTCCTATCTATGCACTTGTTACAGCTGTTTCTCTTTGAATATTTTTTATAATACTTTGAGGCTTTATAAAACTTTTTGGTATAGTTCTTTCTTTATCTGCAATATGAGCTATATTATTAAATATAGGTATGGCAGTTGATGCAAATGTGATTATATTTGAAAGAGTAAGAGAGGAACTTAAAAGATGATCTAGTTTAATAACAGCTATACAGATTGGTTATGAAAACTCATTATCTGCAATTAGAGATGGTAATATAACAACATGACTTATAGCATTCTTGCTATTTATGATTGGTACAAATATATTTAAATGATTTGGTACTATGATGATTATAAATATATTTATTGTTTTATTTGTTATGGTTCCTGCTATACCTTGATTACTATACTTGATGAAAAATAAGTTTTCAAGATAGAATATAATTAGTTTATTAGATTTATAATATAATTTTTAAAAAATGGCTATAGAAAATAAAGAATTAACACCAGAGAAAAAAAATGATTATAAAGAACTTCTTTTAAATCTTTCAAGCTCAATAAAAGAAAAAGAAACATTAACTTCTGATGAAATCAAAATAGATGAAAATTTAGATTCATTATCCTTAAAGTTAGATAGTTTAAGTACACAAGAACAAGCAAATGAACTTTTAGATGATGTAAAAAAAGAATTACAAGCTCTTAAGGAATATTGAGAATACAAGGATTTATCAGAACAACTTGAATGAAAAATTGAAGATTTTGAAAAAAAAACTAAAAATATCACTAAACAAAAACTTTGAGAGCTTCAAAAAAATATATATGAAACAAATCCAAATTTAACAAAAGAACAAATAATTACTAAAGCAAATAAATGAAGACAAAAATCTTCAGAAGAGATTTCTTGAATCGTATGAAGTTTGTCTAAAAAAAAAGGTTGGATATGAAAATTAGCTAGAAAAGCTACTAAATGATAATATAGCACCCAAATAAATAACTGCTATTTTCTGTTGAAATATATAATAAATTCTTATAATAAAGAAGATATTTAATATATAAATATATAAATTATATGAAATGACAAAATCAAATATTTAAAAAGTATACTAACTTATTTATAATAGCTGCAAAGTATACATATGCTAGGTGATGAAAACAAATAACACTAAAGGATATTTTTGTATCTTTACTTCACCTTTTTTCTGATAACCAAAAGATAAATACATTTTTAATATGATCTAAAATAGATGTAAATGAAATACTTTCATTTTTTGAACATAATTATGATATAAATAATGTTGAAATCTTAAATATTACTTGAAGTGATTTTTCTATATCAAAATCTACAATAAGTTTACTGGAAGATTTAGATGATGTTAGGAAAAATGATTTATTTGCACTTAATTTATTTTTGGAGCTTATATATGATAAAAATATAATTACTTCAATATTGAAAAATGGATCAATAGAGTTTTTAGAAAGTTTAAATATAAAGCTTCTTGTTGATAAAGCATATGAAAATAAAGAACTTAAAAAGGAATTTGCAAATATATTTGATATAAATAATGCACTTTCTTCATGAAATTTACAAAAAGATATTGATAGAATTGTTTCATCATCAGATGATTACACTGATTTTGACTATGATAATGAAGATCTAGAAGAAGTTGAGTTAAAAGAAGAAAAAAAAGATAAGCTTGCTATAGATACTTTTGGTCTAAATCTTGTAGATCAAGCTAATAAATGAAACTTAGAACCTGTTGTTTGAAGAGAAAAAGAAATTAATCAGGTTATATATACACTTTTAAGAAAAACAAAATCAAATCCTTTACTTATATGAGAAGCATGAGTTGGTAAAACAGCAATAGTTGAATGACTTGCTCAAAAAATATCATCATGAAACATACCTGAAAGACTAAAAAATAAAAAAATATATAATTTAGATATGTGAAGTTTAGTTGCATGAACAAAGTTTAGATGAGAATTTGAACAAAGATTAAAAAGTATAATTGAAGAAGCTATAAACCCTGAAAATAATATTATACTTTTTATAGATGAAACTCATACAGTAGTTTGAGCTTGAAATCAAGAAGGTTGAGCTGATACCGCAAATATGATGAAACCTTACCTTGCAAGATGAGAGCTTACTTTAATATGAGCTACTACATTTAATGAATATAAAAAATATATTGAAAAAGATCCTGCTCTTACAAGAAGATTTCAAACTGTAAATGTAGAAGAACCTTCAAAGGAAAATAGTATTAAACTTTTAGATGGTATAAAATATAGATTTGAAGATTTTCATTGAGTTAATATAGATAAAAAAGCAATAGAAAGATCAGTTAGTTTATCAAAAAGATATATACTTGATAAATATCTTCCAGATAAAGCCATAGACCTTATAGATGAGGCCTGTTCTAGAAAATCTTCAAAAAAAGTGTCAAAAGAAAAAAGTAAAAAAATAGATAAGCTTAATAGAAAAATAGAACAATTGGAGAATAAAATGAAAGAATCTGTAGATAAGCAAGATTATTTTAAAGCAGCTGATTATAAGGAAAAAATAATTGAACATAAAAATGAGATATATAAACTTCAAACCTCTGATGATACACCTGAACATTTAAGAGAAAATATAACTTGAAATGATATAGATAATGTTATTGCTGAAAAATATTGAATATCAAATTCTGTTTTAAGTAAATGAGAACTTGACTTTTTAAAAGATTTAAAAAATACACTAAGTGATAAGATTATATGACAAAAAGATGCTGTTTGAAAGGTAGTTAATAGTATTGTAAGGAATAAATTTTCTCCAATTGAAAGAACAAAACCTATATGAACATTTTTATTTCTATGAGCAAGTTGAGTTGGTAAAACATATCTTGCAAAATTATTATCAAAAGATTATTTTCAAGATGAAAAAGCACTTATAAAGATAAATATGTCTGAATATTCTCAATGAATGTCAGCAAACCAACTTACTTGATCTGCTGCTGGTTATGTATGATATGAGGAATGATGAGTGCTTACTGAATCTGTTAGAAAAAAACCATATTCTGTTGTTCTTTTTGACGAGATAGAAAAAGGTTCACCACAAGTTTTAAATATTCTTTTACAGATACTTGATAATTGATACTTGGAAGATAATAAGTGAAAAAAAGTAGATTTTAAAAATACAATAATAATACTAACTTCAAATCTTTGAGCTGAATACTTTAATAAAGAAGTTGCAAAGGTATGATTTACACCTTCAAACAAAAAAGAAAATAAAGAAAACATAACAGATGAAAAAAAAGAAATGATTATGAAAGAGGTTGAAAATCTATTACCAGTAGAGCTTATAAATAGATTTGATGATGTTGTATATTTTAATCCTATCACTAAAAATCTTCTTAAGGAAATTTTTGATAAATATTATAAAGAGTATAGAAGTTTATGGAAAAAAAGAAAAGGAATTAATGTACCAGTTTTGAAGAAAGATAAGAAAGAAAAAATAATTAATGATATATACAAAAAAGGTTCTTGAGTAAGATGAATAGAAAATTATCTTTATAATGAACTTGAAAATAAAGTTATAGAAAAACTAATGAAATAGCAATTTATTTTGCTATTTTTTTTATTAATATAAAATCTTTTGACAATTTTAAATAAAATTTTATAATTTATTATATGTTTTATTTATAAATAAATATTTTATGGAAAAAATAAATAATAGAATTATAAATATAATGACTTTGCTATATGATATAGATGAAAAAGAATCTTTATATATAAGTAAACTCCTTAAAAATATGAATGAAATAGAAAAAAATAATCTTTCTATATTTTTATATAAAAGGCTTGATTGATTTGAAAAAAATTATAGTTGATTATTAAAAAAATTAAAATTTGTAGAAAATGATATAGAAACAGAAAAAGAACATATTGAAGCTGATAATATACTTTTAAATATATAAATTATAATAAAATGACATTAGAAAAACCAAATATAGTATCTGTAGAAGAAAGAGATAGAGAAGACCAATTGATAGTTAATAAAGATAATTTTGAAAAATATTTATCTAAATTTGATGAAGCAGAATGAATAGATAATAGTATAAGAGCATCAAGGGCAGAAAGAGAAATTAGTTCTAATTTTGAAAACATAATAAATAATTTAAATAAAGATTTAGTTAATACTATAAGAGTAGATTCTTCTTATAATTTGTTTAGTGATGATAAATGAGATATATCTTTTGATTCTAAACAAGAAGAAAAGGAAGCTGTTTTAGCCTTTGCAGAAAAAATAAATCACTTGCTTTCTAATATTCTTGATTCATATTTAAAAAATGAATCTAAATTGTGAGAAAATCTTATATCAGAATTAGAAATGATGCCTTTAAATGGAGCCTGAGCAGAACTTAGAAATTTTATATCACAAAAGGAAATTGCTATAAATTCAGAAGAAACTAATTCTTGATGGGTTTCTAATGTTTCAAATAAACTTACTTGATATTGAACTTCAAATAAAGATATTATAAAATAGATTTTAAATACAAATAAATATAATGGAAAAAATTGATAAACTTTATTTAGATGATTCTATAGAATATAAATTTGATGATCTTGTATTTGAAATTAATAATTTAAAAGAAATAATAATTTTAAAAAACAAAACTGATAAAAAACTGCTAAAAGAATGATATGAAATTATGTGATCATGAGGCTATTGAAACTTTATTGATAGTTTAAAAGATATTATTTTTGTTTCTTGAAAATTTAAAGAAAATTTAATAAATAACTTTTTATTAGTTAGTTGATTAAATGAATTTTTTTCTAAAAAAATTTCTAAACTCCTTTTTTTTTGAAAATTTTGAGAAAAACAAACATATAGTTATTTAAAAAAATATTTTTGATTGTATATATTAAAATCTGCTATTAAGTATAATTGATGAGAAATTTTTAATAAATGAAATAAATATTATAAATTGGATAATTCGCTTATAACTATTTTTAAAAAAATATGATTTAAATTTAACAATAATTTTAATGATAATTTCAAATATTATACATTAAAAATATGTAATGATGGTAATATATGTATATTCTCTAAAAATAATGAAATAGCAAGTATAGATGTTGATAATATAGAAAATAATATAAATGAAATTATATGATATATGATAGAAAATAAAAAAACACAACAATATTTATAGTATAGTTTTTTATTTTGTATTATTTTTTATATATCAAATTAATAATCACATTATAATAAATAAAGGTAAACTTATCATACTATCTTCAAAGCTATGTAATACAAGTCATTGAACTAAAAGACCTATTACTCAAATACTAAGTCAAACTTTTAATATATTTATTTTATTCATATCATTATAATTTATACTTTTACTTTTATATACTATCCATATATTATACAATAAAAAAGTAAACCATAATAATCATCATACTAATCATAATTCATAAAATATTTGTAATATCCAGCTTTCAGGTATTATATCATTATTTACATAATGTGCTGCTGGTCATGCAGTTCAAAGTCAATGTCAAGTTATAGGGTTTTCAATTATAGCCTTTATTGTTTCATGTGATCTTTCTATGTGTCAAGCAGTACTTGCTCATCTTAGTATAACATCATGATATGCTCAAGATATATAAAGATAAGATCATAAGATCATAATACATATAGCTCATAAACCATAAAAATAATATATAATTTTTCTGTATTTTTTATAGTATAGTAAAATAAATAAACTAATTAAAAAAAACTCAGTTCCAAAAGCAAGTATTCAACTTCTTGATAAACTTCAAAATAAAAGTCATATTAATAATATGCCCCATACTAAATGAATTTTTTTATTTAATATAGATAAGAAAATAACTGGTCAAAATGCTACTAAATAAAAAGCCATATGATTTGGTCAAGAAAATATTCATGAAAGTCTTTGCATTCAATCAAGTCAAGTTTGAAAAAACATAGGAGGATGAGCTCAAGGCATCCAATCTCAAAGTTTTCAATATCATAGTAAAAATAATATTTGTGGATATGTAAATCTTATTATAAAAAAAACAATAGAAAAAATTATAACAGCTTTTATAATTTTAATTAATAAATCATAAAATGTTTTAATGTCTTTTTTATTTACTTTAACTACTGAAAAAGCTAATAATGGAAATAAAAACCATAAATCGTATTTTAATCCTATAATTATTGCTGATATTCAATTAAAATGTATAAAAGAAACTAAAAATGATACCATAGTTAATGCTATGAATATTCCCCAAATTTTTTTATCTATATTTGTTTTGTTAATTAAAAAATATCAAAATATAATTATATATATAAATATTAAATAAATATCTTTCCATATGTTTATAATATTTGAATTTAAAAAATCTAATCCAACATCAGCTCATAGTTGAAATTTTATGAAAGTTGTTCATATAAAATGAAAAATTAAAAGAACAAGCAATATTCTAGTGTGTTTTAATATATTTTCTTTTGTAAAAAACATTCTTTATATTATATAATAAAAATTTCAATATTTAAGATACATTTTTATTTATAAAAATCAAATGTTTAATATAAAAAAAACTCTATAAACTTAATTATAGAGCTTATATTTTTAATTATGACTTATAAAGTTCATTTACTTTATCCCAATTTACAACATTCCAAAAGTCTTTTACATATCAAGCTTTTTTATTTTGATGTTTAAGATAATAAGAATGTTCCCACATATCTAACAATAATAGTGTTTTATGCCCATATGTTATAGGAGTATCTTGATTTGGAAGACTATAGACTTTTAGATTATTATTTTCATCTTTTACAAGAAATGCCCATCCACTTCAAAAATGTGTAAGTGCTGCATTTTCAAATTCTTCTTTAAACTTATCAAAACTTCAGAATGTATCTTTTATATCATCCAACAGATCATTGTCTATAGTTGTCTTTTCAGGAGTCATAAATTCCCAAAATATATTATGATTATAATATCATCAACCATGATTTCTAACTGCTTTCCTTTTATTTTCATCTATACTATCTAAGTTTGTTAGAAGTTCTTCTATATCCCAATTTTCATATTCTGTTCATTCTATAGCACTATTAAGTTTATCTACATAAGTTTGATGATGTCATTTATGATGTATTTCCATTGTTTTTGTATCAATGTAAGGTTCAAGTGCATCATAACTATATTTTAATTCAGGTAATTTAAATCACATAATTTAATATATTTATAATATAAATGTAATTTTATTATATATATAAGATTATTTATTTCAATAAATTTTTATCACTATATAATTTATATATACTTTTTTTCTTGATTTTGTCGAACAATTTCTTATAAACGTTCTTGCATTTTTTAAAATTTAACAACTATATTATTACAATGTCTCTTTTATTAAAAAAAATTTGCTATATATTAACAACATTATTTATTTTATTATTATTTATAGCTCCAACCCTTGCAAGTGGTGTTGCAGAAAGTCAGCCTATAGAGTTTAATTTATTTAAAGCAGTTGTAACTGCAAGTATAATGATATTGTTGATTGTGGTAATAGCTACAGAAAGAATTCATAGAACAATGGTTGCACTTTTATTTGGGTCAGTTTTGATATTTATATCACATACTTTATGATATTTTTATCCAGATTATTTTCAATTTTTAACTTTAGACCAAGCATTTTGATTTATTCATGGAGATGTAATAGCATTATTAGCATGAATGATGATGATAGTATGAGTTTTGGCAGAAACATGATTTTTTCAATGGATTGCATTGCAAATATTTAAATTTTCAAAGTGATCAACTACTAAACTTTTGATTTTATTTATGCTATTAACAGCATTATTGTCAGCTATATTGGATAATGTTACAACCATGTTTCTTATAACTCCAGTAGCTATATCTATTTCTAGGATAGTTGGTATAAATCCAATAGCATTTTTAATGCCAATGATTATGGCAGCTAATGTTTGATGAACTGCTACATTAATATGAGATCCTCCAAATATAATGATATGAGCATATGCATGATTAAGTTTTAATCAATTTTTGATAAACTTATGAATACCTGTTATATTTATTATGATGATATTAATTTTTCAAATGAAATTTCTCTATAGAAAAGATTTGAAAAATACAAAAAAATTAGACTTTAATTGAAAAATAGAAGAATTAGAAGAAACTTGTAAAATAAAACATTATAAATTACTTAGAGTGTCTATGTTTTCTTTATGATTTGTTATACTATTTTTCTTACTTCATTGAATATTTCACATGTCAGCAGCAGTACCAGCATTAACTTGAGCTGCAATACTTATGCTTCTTAGAGATAGAATTATTATGAAAAAATGACATTATGAAGAAAGTTGAATAGAATTAAAAGAATGAATACTAAAAGCATTTGAAAAGGATATAGAGTGGCCTATATTAGCTTTTTTTGTATTTTTATTTATGATAGTTTGAGCTGTAGAAAACTCATGATTATTACTTGAAATGTCACAATTAATACAATCTGCATTTTGAAATGATTTATTTTTAACTTCATTAATTATACTTTGGGTTGCTGCTATAATGTCAGCATTATTAGATAATATTCCATTTACAGCAGTTATGCTTCCAGTTGTTGGTGCCTTAGTAACATGATTTAATGATGCTTGAATGAATTGAACTATACTTTGGTGGGCATTAGCATTTTGAGCATGTTTTTGAGGTAATTGAAGTTTAATATGAGCCTCTTCAAACATAGTAACTGTTTGAATAATGGAAAAAGAATGAATAAAGTTTTCTTTTATAGACTTTTTTAAAATTTGATTTCCTGCAATGATATTGCAAACTATATTAGCATCATTTGTAATATATTGAATGGTTTCATTTTTATAAAAAACTATTATATATGGATACATTTTATGTGTATTCATTTTTTTATATCTTTTATATTGAAAGATGTACTAAAAAAAGTAACATATTTTAAGTTATATCTTTAAAATAAAAAATGTATAAGCCTTTAGAAATACTTTCTTTAAAACAAAAACATCCTATATTATATAGTATTTTTTCAAGAATAATTCCATTATGATCTATAAGTTTTCTTTTTATTGTTTTATATAGTGGTTTTTTGTCTGTTTACAATCCACATTCTCCATTATTTTTTATGCTTTTTTTGATAGTTATAATATTTTATACATGGTGGATAATAAGATGATTTGAATATATTTTTTTGTTAGTGAATTGATATATAAGATATAGAAACTATCAAACCATAGATTTACAAAATATATTTAAAAAAAAACCTATAAAAAAACTAGAATATATTTTATATAATAAATATAGAAAATCTTGATGGAAACAAGATGATATATATCATTGGGTTATTATACCAACATTTCAAGATCCTTATGATATGTTAAAAGACAGTTTTGAAAGTATAAAAAATTCTAATACTGATAATAAAAAAATAATAATAACTCTTACCTGAGAAGAAAAAGATTTAGAAAATTTTAATAATATTAAAGATAAATTTATAAAAGATTATAATGATACATTTTTATATATAAACACAACTATACATCCATATTGAATTAAATGAGAACTTCCTTGAAAGTGATCAAATGTTAATTTTGCTGCTAAAAATACATATAATGATATATTAAAATTGTGAATTAAAGAAGAAAAATTGCTTGTAAGTGTTATGGATAGTGAAAGTATAATTCAAGATAAGTACTTTGATTTACTTTCTTTTGAATACTGTACAACAAATGACTACATGAAAGATAAAACAATATATCAGCCTATGCTTTTTTTATTTAATAGATTTTTTAAATCTCCTTTTTTTTCTAAAGTAGTAGCATTAAGTACTAGTTTTTATATACTTGCTGGTAGTATAAAATGAATATGAACAAGAGCTCAAGCTGTACAAGCACAAAGTTTAAAATCTTTATTACAAACAGACTTTTATTCTACACAAACTATAACTGAGGATTGACATCAATATTATAGAACATACTGTACTTTTAACTGAAAATTTCAAGTAAAACCTGTTTATTCATATATTCTTTTGGAACCTGTTATATGAAAAAATATTTTTGAAAGTATAAAGTTACAATACAATCAAATTAAAAGATGGGCACATTGAGCTTTGGATCTTCCTTATATTGTTATATGTTTTTTGAAAAATAAAAAAATGCCTAAAATAAGGACTTTATATGAGATATTTTGGCTTATAGAAACATCTGTTCTTTGGGGTTCGTTACAGTTTATTTTATTTTTTTGAAGTTTATTTTTCTTTATTATAGGTTGATTATATACTTTTATATTATCTTCTTTTGCAATATTGTGATTTTTACTTCTTTTGAATTTAGTTATAATAACAATGTTTTTTTTGCCATGGAAAAGTTTAAATTCAAAAAGAAAAAGCTTGTATGAATTTTCAAAATATGTATTATTATCTTTAACTATTATGTGACCAATGCTTTTAATTTTAAACTGACTTCCTGCTTTACATGCACAAATTCTAATCTTACTTTGAAAGCCTATGTGAAAGTTTAATGTAACAAAAAAATATAGATAATATTTAATAATTAACATATTAAAATGTTGAAAACAAAACTTATTGTATGACTTTGAAATCCATGAGAAAAATATGAAAATACAAAACATAATGTTTGATTTAAAATTATAGATATGCTAGCAAATCATTCTGAAGGTACTGATTTTTTATTTGATAAAAAGTTTAATGGTAAAATTTCTATATCAAAAGATGGTAAGTACATGATTATTTTTTTAAAACCAGAAACTTTTATGAACCTTTCTTGAGATTCTGTAAGTAAATTATTGAATTTTCATAAAATAGAGCCTGAAAATATGCTTGTTATACATGATGAAATTGATCTTGATTCATGAAAGATAAAACTTAAATGGAATGGTTGAGATAATTGACATAATTGATTGAAAGATATAACAAAAAAAATATGAACTAATAAATATCGAAAACTTAAAATGTGAGTATGAAGACCTGAACATAAGTCACAAATTGTAAACTATGTACTTTGAAAATTACCTAAAACAGTTTTAGAGCATTTTACTAAAAATGAAGAAATTATATATGAATATGTAAGACAATTTTTAATTAATAATTAATTAGATTTTTATTATCTGATTTATTTTATATGAAAATATCTATAATTTGATGAACAAGATGATTTTGATTGTGGCTAGCTAAATATATAAAAAAAAATACTAGTTTTTCTAATATAACTATAACTTGAAGAAATATAGAGTATGGTAATTTAATAGCCAAAAAAAATAATTTGTTATTTACTGATGATAATGAAAGAGCAGTTTTGAGTGCAGATATTATAATTTTTTCTGTACCTATTGATAATATGGAACAAACTATAAAAGAACTTGCACCTAAAGCTAAATCTTGATCAATATTATTAGATGTGTGTTCTATAAAGTCTTTTCCATCAGAAACAATGAATAAATATGCCCCTAAGGATTGTTTGATAATACCAACACATCCCATGTTTGGACCTTATATTGAAGATATAGCTTGACAAATATTTGTTTTAACTCCAGAAAATAATTTAAAACAAGATGAAAGGTATATTATGCTTAAAAATTTTTTAGAAAATAAATGAGTAAAAGTAGTTGAATCAACACCTTTATATCATGATAAAATGATGGCTATTGTCCAGTGATTAACTCATATTAATATGTTTACCATATGAGAAACTATTAAAAGACTTAATGTTGATATAAATGAATCTTTAAATTTTGTATCACCTATATATAAACTTATGATTTCATCTGTTGCAAGATATATATGACAAGATGCTAAATTGTATGCAGACATACAAATGTATAATACCCAAGTGTTGAATGTTCATAAGACTTTTAAAAGTGTTATAACTGAATTTAATAATGCTGTAGAAAGCAAAGATAAGAATTCTTTTTTATCTATCATAAATGATACTAAAAAATTTTTTTGAAATAAAACAGAATTTTGACAAAAATATACAGATAAGCTTATATATATGCAAACTCAACAAGTTAACATGATTAATAAAAATATTTGAAAAAAGGTTACTTTTAAAAATATATATACTTGAAAACAAACTATATCTATCATAAATAAATTTGAATGAAATAATGTATATTTAGAAAATTGAGATATTCTTGATTCATATGAAAATATTATTGACTAATATATATTTTAATTTACTAACTAATAAACAATGCTTTTTATATTACCTACAAATACTTGTTTTTGAATATGATGTTTTATAGATGATTTGGAAAATTATGAAAATATCTATAAAGTTAAAAATAGAGTAGTTGACAAACCTTTAGCAGTGTTTGTTAAAGATTTTGATTATTTTAAAAAATATACTAATCTATGAAAAAAACAGATAGATTTCCTTAAAAATTATGATAAACCTTTTACTGTCTTAGTAGATAAAAAAGATTGTAAAGATAATTATTTACTAGAAAGTATAGATAAATTGCCTAATGCTAGTAAATATGAAAAGATAGCTTTTCGTGTTGCTCATAATTTTATGCATAGAAAACTTATAGATAAGAATTGATTATTTTTTCTTACAAGTGCAAATAAATCTTGAGAAAGTGAGATAAAATCAAGATCTAAAATAGCAGAAACTTTTAAAAAAGATTGTGAAGATTATAATATTAAGATATTTGCACATCCTGAATTTAAGATAGAAACTCCTTATAATTATTCTCATATTTTTGAATTTACTAAGGATGGATTAAACTACCTTAGGAGATAGATTGTGCTCATTTTCTAGCAAGTTCATCTACTATATTATTGTACTTATTTGTAGAATGTGCTTTTACCCAGTGCCAATTTATATCAAATTTATTTGAAAGTTCATCTAACTCCTCCCAATATTCCTTATTTTTTACATCCTTTTTATTTGCAGTTTTCCGATTATTTTGTCTCCATTTTTTTATCCATTGAGTTATTCACATTTTTACATAATTTGAATCTGTATATAAGTTTATTTTTATTTTATCAGTTTTTAAGGCTTGAAGTGCTTTTATGATAGCTTGTAATTCCATTTTGTTGTTTGTAGTGTTTTTTACACCTGCATATTCTTTTTTTTCTTTATCTTTATATTTTAATAAGTAAGCCCATCAACCATGTCAAGGATTGTTGAGACAGCTTCCATCTGTATATATTTCTATCATAATATTTTTTTATTTAATATTAAATTTTAGCTTACTATAATTGATTTGTTTAAAAAATCCATGGAAAAATTAAATAAAATAATTATATAATAGTTTAATATTTAATTAACTTAAGAAAAAAATGCTAAATATTATTAAAAACACAATAATAGAGTTTATGAGATTGAAAGTTCTTTATATATGAATATTTATTGCTATAATTTTAATATTTTCTTCATATATACTAGATACACTTACTATAAATCAGTGAAATAAAGCTATTATAGATTTTTCTTTAACTATTATAGAAGTATTTGCTCTTATATTAACTTTGTTTTTATGAGCATATTTACTTTATAATGAGTTTTCAAAAAAGACAGTTTTACTTATACTTTCTAAGATAAAACATAAATATTATTTTATAATTTGAAAGTTTTTATGATTTTCTATTATAATATTTTTTGTTTATTTTATACTTAGTTTAGGTTTTTTGTGAGCTTTAATATTGCATAATATACCAGTTGAAATATATTATTTTCAAGCAATATTGCTTTCTTATGTAAAGATACTTGTAGTTCTTTCATTTTTAATATTTTTTTCAACCTTAGTATCTCCATTCCTTTCTTTACTTTCATCACTTTTTATATACTTTGTATCTCATGCTAGTGCATTTATGTTGTTTTTTACTAAGATGAGAAAATCTAATGAAGATATAAATCCTTTTATGGAATATATTATGCAATTTATATATTATATATTACCTAATTTTCATGATTTGAGTATGAAAGAATATTTTTTATCACCATATCTTAGCAATTATACAGATACTCACTTTATGTTATCATTGATAGCTTGAGCTTTTGTGTATATATTTGTATTACTTGTTCTTTCATCTATTATATTTAGAAAAAAAGAATTCTAATATTTCCTCTTTAATCTTTAATCTTTAGTCTAAATGGTACTTGAAGTAAAAAATTTAAAAAAAACTTTTAAACTACACTTTAAAAAAACAGAAGTTCTAAAATGAGTTGATTTAAGTGTTGATTCTTGAGAAGTTTTTTGATTTATATGACCAAATGGTGCTTGAAAAACAACTACTGTAAAAACAATATTAGATTTTATAAAACCAAGTGAATGAGAAGTTTATCTTTTTTGAGAAAAACTTAAAGACAATAGAGATATTTTAAGTAAAATATGATTTGCACCAGAACAAGCTTATTATTATGAACATCTAACTTGAAGTGAGTTTTTGCACTTTATGTGAAGTTTATCACAACTTTCAAGTAAAGAACTTAAAGAAAAAGTACCTAATATCCTTAAAAAAGTATGATTAGAATTTGCTGGTAATAAATACATCAAAACTTATAGTAAATGAATGAAGCAAAGACTTGGTATATGAGCAAGTATAATACATGAACCTGAGCTTGTTTTTTTTGATGAGCCTATGAGCTGACTTGATCCTTTATGAAGAAATTTAGTTAAAAATATTATAAAAGAACTTAAAAAAGAATGAACTACTGTGTTTTTTAATACTCATATACTTTCTGATGTTCAAGAATTAGCAGATAATTTTGCTATAATTAATAAATGAAAAATAATATATGATTGAAATATTAAGGAAGTGTATTGAAACTTGGAAGATTTTTTTGTTGAAAAAATAAAAAAAGACACTGAAGATATAGAAATTAATTAATTTATTAATAAATAATTTCAATGAAGTATAAAAGTATATTTATATCAGATATACATCTTTGAACTAAATTTGTTCAAGCTGATATATTATTAAAATTTTTAAAAAAATATAATAGCAATAATCTTTTTTTAGTTTGAGATATAATAGATGGACGGTCTATGAAAAGAAAAATTAGATGGTCTGAATCTCATTCTAGAATTATACAAGAAATTTTTGAAAAAGCTAGAAGATGAACAAAGGTATATATTATAACTTGAAATCATGATGAATTTTTAAGGCAATTTACACCATTTAAACTTTGAGATAATATAGAAGTTATAGATGAATTTTCATATACTTGAATAAATTGAAAAAAATATCTTATTACACATTGAGATTTTTTTGATTGATTTATAGCAAGCACTTCTTGGATACCTAAGTTTTGAGCATTCTTATATGAAATGTTATTACACATAAATTTTATTTTTAATAGGTTATTTGATATTTTAAAGATTAAAAAGAAATTAACTTTTTCTAAATTTGTTAAAAATAAAGTTAAAAGATCTATAAATTTTATGTCTGATTTTGAATGAATTTTATCAAAATATGCTAAAAATGAATGATATGATGGTGTTATATGCTGACATATACATAAGGCTGAGAAAAAAAATATAGAAAATATAGAATACCTTAATTGTGGTGATTTTGTTGAATCTTGTACTGCTATATTAGAAAATAACAAATGAGAATTTCAAATTTATGATTTTCATAAATAAAAATATTTCATTTTCAAATTATATTTTTTTAAGACTTTATAATTGAAAAGTTTTAAGTATTTTGTATAATAATTTTTATTTACCAAATATTATATTATGCTAAAATATATACTTATTATAATTACATTTTTTCTCTTTATAGCCTGAACATCACAAGGCTGGTCTTATCCAATAAAAGAACTTAGTAAGCCAACTGCAAAGTGTAAATTTGATCTATGGTCAAATTTATGAAGTGATTGTAAGATAACATTGCCAAAACTTACACCATCTGAATATAAAACTAAAGTAGATGATCTTTATTATCGTAGGATATATACTATGTTGTGGACAGCAACTTATAAGTACTGATGGGATAAGATGCAATGAACACACCTTTGAACTGATATTGCAACAAGTAAATGAACTCCTGTATATACTATATGAGATGGTAAGGTGGTTTTTGTATGATATCAAAATTGACGGTGAAAAGTTGTAGTCATTCAACATAAAGTAAATTGAAAATATATATATTCAAGTTATGCTCATTTAAGTAGAATATCAGTAAGTAATTGAGTTAATATAGAAGAATGAACTAAAATATGAGAAGTATGAAGTACTTGAAATAGTACTTGAAACCATCTACATTTTCAGATTGATAAAAATCAAAGTATATGAAATCACCCTTTTTGGTTTAGAAATTGTTGAAAATGACAAGATATTTTTTCTATAGTAAATTGAAAATCGTGTTTATCATCAGTTATAAAAAACACTATAGATCCTTTAGAGTTTCTAGCAAACAATGGTGCTAGTATAGATTTTGAAATGCATGATATACCAGAAAAACAAAAAGAAGAAGAAAGGATACAAAGAGAATGAATGAAAACTCGTGAAGAGATAAGAAGAGAGATGATAGAAGATTTTCTAAGATTACATGAATTTAGTTTTAAATTTGAAAAATCTTGAGTATATGAACTTTGAGAATATGGCCATTTTACAATATCATTAAAAGACTGGAGATTAAGAGACTATCGTGATATACTTCCTTGAGATTTAAAGATAGTATATGATGAAGATTATTTTTCTGCTGTATCTCCTAGAACTTTAAAAGTTTTAAATGGTACAAGAAAAATATCTTTTAAAACAAAAAAAACTTGAGTTACTTTTTTTACAATAAAACTTTGAGACTATAATATTTCACAAAAGACAATAAGGATAGTTAAGAAATGATCTTATGTAATGCCTGCACATGGTGAGATGATAACTTTACCAGGTAGAAAGTATGTTTGAGATAGTTCCTGGGGTATTAACTTATTTCAAGATGATGGTTATATTAAGATTATAAAAGTTCCTTTTGGTTGAACTTATAATCTATCTGCTGATAATATGAAACTTTGTAAAGCACCTACAAATATAAATAAACTTAATAGTTTTGAATGTAATGCTTATAATATGTATGATAATTTTAATTTTTCTTATAAAGATACAATAGCTTGATTACTCGTTTTTAAGTATGTTTGACAAAGAAAATGAACTTGAAAGATATATGTAAAAGATATGAAAGGGAATGTGATTACAGAAAGTAGAAATATATATTTTAATGATATAGATCTTGTACATAATAATAGGGAATATGAAACTGTCATAAAAAATGCTTGTAATAACTGATTATGTCTATGACTTTTAAATAATGGTCATATATGGAATGAAAGAGATCTTAATCAATCAGAATTAAAATATATGTTTAGAAATTTTCTTTTATATTTTTGACAAAAAACTAATATAGATTCATCTTATATTGATAAAAGAAAAAAAATAACAAGGAAAGAGTTCATAGAAAAAATGTTTGATATTTTATGAATAAGTATAAAAGACTATTCAAATTATAATACAGATTATATAGATATAAGATCTTTAGATAATGATTTTCAAAATCAAGTTAAGTATCTTGATAAATTATGATTTGCTTGGAAAGATAAGTTTGAAAGGTATTTCCAACCAGATAAAAATATTAAAACTCAAGAAGCATTATATTTATTAAATTTCTTATTGGAAAAATATAAAGGATAGTTTTGAAATTTGACAAAAAAAGTCTTTTATGTATTATATAAATTATAATATATTTATTACATATAAAAACATATTAATGGTTGAAGGCTTTGAAATTAAAAAAGATAATTTGACTCAAGAGCAACTAGCTGCACTTGAAGAAAAAGTATGAAGTGAAAAAATAATGGATACTAATAATCTTAAAGAAATTGAATGAGTTTTTTATTTTAATTGAATTGAAATATCTCAAGAGGATTTTGAAATTATAGAATCTATACATAAAAATATACAAGTTCAACAAGAACAAGTAGAAAGTATGCCAAATACACCCCAAACAGAAACATCAAGGGAGCATGTAATAATGCATATTTCTTCATATAATATAAATACAATACTTTGATTATATAATAATGTAGATTCTAATTTTAGGGAAAAAATAGAAAAAAATATATTAGAAAGGGGTGAGTCAAATAATTTTGAACAAAATAAAATTCTTTTAGAAAAATTAAAAGAAAAAGATACAATAGATATAAATATATATGAAAAAGTAATTTTTAATGTACTTAAAAAATTATCATCTAAAGAACAAGGTGATGAGTTAATTTCTCTAGTATGAAAAGAAAAGATACAATATACAATTAAAAATCAGGTTATCATAGATGATAAATTTGCAGAAGATTTTTATTATAATTATACATCTTCAGATAAAGTAAGAGGTTATAGTGTAAATTGTAAATGAAGTAATGATAAAGTTGGTTGTAATGCATTTTCTTCATATCTTTTTGCTATGGATAAACAAACTAAAAAAAATAATTTAAATGTACTTTGACCAACTTTATATAAAGCTTTTAATGAAGATCTAATAGAATTCAAAACTTGAATTTTAGAAAGTATAAATAAATATAGGCAGATTAAATGAGAATTTCCAGCAACTACTCATAAAACTTTTCAAGAAGCTTGATTACTTTGAGTTTTAAATGAACTTATTGATTCAACAGCTGATAAAACAAATATGAAAGATTGACAAAAAGATTTTTGGAAATGATTATGATGAATATGACTTTGAATATGAGCTATCTATGGTATATTTAAATTTTTTCAAAAAACTTGATGGAAATGATTATTGTGACTTGTATGAGCTGAGTTTTGAGCACAAGTTACAACTTGAGAATGACTTTTATCTATTTGAGATAAGCTTTTAAATGGTTGATTTAATGAAATATCTGATAAAGTTAAAAAAACTTCACAAAAGTGAATAGATTTTGGTAAGCATAATGAGTCTTATAGGGAACAAATGGGAAACACAACATTTGTAAATATGATGCTTTGAGATAGCAAATTAAAAGATATTAATGTTTTTATGAAAGAAAAAAATTGACAATTAATATTTGATGCTAAAAAATATATAGATAGTTTAAAAGATAATGACTGGAGGAAACAAATTTTAAAATGAATGTGAGAAAACTATGTTTCTTTATTATTTTCAAATTGATTAAATACAATCTGAATTAAAGAAAAAGATTTTAATTCAAATAAAACTTTAAATAGATTTTTTTTAGATTACCAATATTTATTAGAACAAGGAGAACAGTGACAATTTACCTGAAATTGAAATATTTCAGAAACAAAATTACAAGAAGAACAAGAACCAGAAGAATCTTTACAACAAGAAGAATTAGTTTCAGAAACAGAGTCAAATTGACAAGAAAATGCAGATAATTTAGAAGAACAAGAAATAATACCAAAAGAAAAACAAGAAGTTATATCTTATTTTAGTTTAGATAATAAAGAAATACTTTTTTTGAATGAAAAATTAACAACAAATGATTTAGATCTTGATATATTGAAATATTTAAGAACTTATAAGGATTATATTGAACAAAATCTAAGTGATTTTAAATATAAAGATAAAATAAAAAAATCTATAAAAAGAAGAACTTTAGAATTATCTTCTATTATAGATGAAAGAATAGTTTTTGTTGATGAACATATAGAAGAATGAGATTTTGATGAAAAATATAGATCAAAAGAAATACAAAATCAAAGATGGATAATAGATGCTAAAATGAAAAAATTATTTGAAGAAATAGATAATAAAATACTTCCTAGTGCAGTTTTTTATATGAAAAATAAAAATACAAAAGGTTCATTTAGAGAAAATAGAGTCTATGATTTTGATTGAAAAATGAAAGAAATAGAAGATATGTTTCAATCTAATATATTAAAAAATTGAAAATTTGATAAAACATTTACAAGTTTTGAAATATGGGATGCAAATACAAATAATTGGGATATATTTGATATATCTTCAAAAGATTCAGAACTTTTATCTAGTGTGCCTAAAATAGAATGACAAACATTACTTTCTAAAGAAGATATAGAAATACAAAATGAAGCTCAAGCTTATTATATAGGTTATGTTCTTTTTAGTGTTGTTCCATATATATGATCAACAGCTGCAGTACCAAGTGATATAGCTGACTTAATTTGAGATGAAGAATGAGTTATAACAATACTTAAAGAAATGTGATTTATAGATAAAAATTATACTATGGAAAAGTCATACTGGGATAATATATTTGGTTGACTATGACTTATATTAACATTTTTTGGACTTCAATGAGCTGCAAGATGAAAAAAACTTATCAAAGCTAACTCTATGCTAGATAAAATATGAATATGAAAAGTTGAAGATGCTATGATAAAGTTATCTAAAAAAATGTGAGTGTCTAATGAAAATTTACAGAAACTTTTTGACAAATTATGAATAAGGAAAACTTGAGTATATATAAATTCCAAATGAAAGGAAATTGAGTATAAACTTTGAAAAGATGGTAAAGTTGAAACTGCTACATATACAGATACTTGAGAAGTTGTTAGTAAACAGCAAATAAGTGCATTAAATAGAATGTTAAATAAAAAAAGATTATCTGATGATATAAAAACCTGAAAATTAAATCCTGAAAAGCTTGATAATAAAGAAAAAAGCAAATTATTAAGTAAACTACTTTGATTATGATGAAAAACTTTTAATAAAGAGTTTAAATCTATTTTTTCTTGAGACAAAAAAGAAATATCAATTAAATTAACTAAATTTGTATTTACTTGAAATCCTAGTGTAAAATGAGAAAGTTATAATATTTTTAAAGCTTGAAATGTATGAAAATGACTTTGAAATATAGCTTTAACATGAGGTTTTGCTGGATTAACTTGGTGAGGTGGTTTATATGATTATTATGATTCTTGAACTAAAATAAATGCTGAAACTTGAGAAACAGAATTTAGTTTTGATGAAGCTATATTAGATAGTGTTGATTGGGAAGATATGGCTTTAAATTATGCTTGATATGGTGTATTAAATAGATTTGTATGATCTATATATGCTTTTGATGATATTTTTTGAGAGGATTTGGGTTTACATGAAACAGAATTAGCAAATTTTTTAAAACAAATGCCACTTGAATGGATTGAGAAAGCTTCTTATTTACCTTGATTGTGAGATAATTTAAAAAGATTTTTAGAAAGATGGTTTCAAGAATATAAAGTACTTTATGAAAGCGAATAATTTTTGACAAAAAAATGCATATTATTATAATTACAATTAGTTTATAAATAAAAAAATATATATGAGCAATATAGAACAAATGGATAAAAAAGAATTATTTAATGAATATCAAGATGAACTTGATTTTCTTAAACAATGAATAGAGAATAAAAGTTTATCTCATCAGGAAATTCAAGAAATAGAAAGTAATTTTTATGATTGACTTCATAAACTTAAAGATAGTATACCTGAAAGTTCTAAAGACAAATTTAAAGATATTTTATATAAGCTTGAAACTTCAAGTGAAACATTAGACTTTACAGATATAGAAACTATTTGAAAAATTTTCATAGAGCTTGAAGATGCTCAACTAGAACAAGCAGAGTTACTTGCACTTAGGGAAAGTATTAAAACAATAAGATCTGAAAAAAATAGTTTAAATCAACTTAGACAGACTGTATGAGTAAATAGAAATCTATCATCAAAGGAACAAGAACTTAAAGAAAAATATGAAAAAATATCTTGAAAGGTTGAAAAACTTTGACAATCATATCCTACTTGGACAAAAGCTATATTATCAACACTTCCTACAACCATGTTGCCTTTATTTAAAAAAGAAGAACAAGAAAATTCAAATGATTGATTTTGAGAAATAAAAGATATATTTTCTACTTTAAAAAATAATATACTTGTTCCTATATATAGTTTTTTACTTAATTTAGGTTGGGGAGTGCCAGATGAAGTAAAAGAAGTTTATAAAGAACTTCAAAGTTCTAATTTATCTTCAGAAGATGTTAAAAGTTTAACAACAATGTGAGTTTGATTTACTTCAACTATGAAAGGCTTGGAACAATCTGAAGTAGCTATGGAAAGTAAAGAAAAAGCTAAAGAAGTAGTTTTACCACAGATTAAAACTTATCTTAGTGAAAAAATGTGAATAGAAGATGAAGAAAAGTTGGATAAAGCTATAACAAGATGGTATGATACTATAAAAGATGATGGTATAAAAGTTAAAGAAAATCTTGAAAATATGGATTTTGAAAAAATGGATATAACTGAGATGATAGATGTTATATGACTTGGTTCAAAAGCATCTTTAGAAATGTTAATTATCTTAGCTGATGAAGGACTTATAGATTATAAACAAATATGATTTGAAGTTGTTAAGGCTTGATGAAAAATGATATTAAATACTGCATTATTTTTTCCAAATCTTGTAAAAGTTACTTTTTGAGAAATGAGTATGGAAGAATTATACAATTTTGTAGAAAATAGTGAACTTGCAAAAGAAAACAAAGAAATGTTGCTTGTTATGGTATATAGAGCTTTAAATTCTTGACCATGAAAATTACTTCAAAATATAGCTGCTTTACCTTTTCATGGAGTATCTGCTATTGCAAGCACTTCAGACTGAGTAAGCTCTATAAAATCTATGAAAGAAGCTTTTACAAATTCTTGAGTAGATGAACAACTTAAAACTTTATCTAAGATAGAAGAAACTCTTTCTTGAAGAGAATGAAAAGTATATCAAGGTATACAAGAAGCTTTTGATAAATATAGACAATGAATTATATGATCTTATGCTTTTCAAAGGGCAGAAAACTTAGAAGATTTTAAAAAACTTATCAAAGAAGCTTGAATAAACCTAAATAATGCTGAAGTTAAAAATCTTATTAAAAATTTAGAAATAGATTGATTTGATAAAGCTAATACAAAACATATAGCAAACTTTGTTGATAGCATTAAATGACAAATAGCAAATATAGATAATACATGATGAAGAGAAATTATAGAAAGTATGAAGTGAAAAGTATGATGAGTTTTTTCTAAAAATAATTTTTTTGATGAAGCAACTTCAAAATTATCAAAGTCTTTAGAAAAAAATGCTGAAATATTTTATAGATGATATTTATCAAAATTTTATCAAAAATGGAAAGGTAGATTTAACTTTGCAGCAGAAACTTGATGAATAAAACAACTTGATAGTCTAGCTCATTTTACTTGAGATGTAAATGATCTTAAATGATTTGCAAATGAACTTAGAGAAATAGCAAAAGCTTCTCCTGATGTAGCAAAATACTTTTTTAGAAATTTACCAGCTATATGACTTTGAGCTGATCTTATAAATTCTTGATGAATAGAGGATGTTACAAAAGCATTTGCTTATCTTGTTCCTATAGTATGACCTATAACTTTCTTTAATTCTAAAGAAAAAGACCTTACAACTTATGCATGAACTGCAATATGGTTATGACTTGATTGACTTTATATGTATCAAGCAAAGAGTTTAAATATTGCAAAACTTGCTTATCAACCTATTGCTGATACTATAAGATGATGATATACTTGAGCAAAAATATCTTGAAGATATAGCAAAAACATAAGCAAAAAAGCATTGGATATACTTAAAAAACCTAAATGAGCTATATGACTTTGAGCTGGGATACTTGCACTTTCTTATGGTATGGTATCAGCAGATGGTATTGAAGATACAAATGATGCTATAAGAACTTTACAGTTTATATCAGAGAAAGAATGATGATCAAGTATAATAAATGAAACTGTAATAGAAAATATAAATACATATAATGAAGAAACTCAAGAAGCTATATATGCAGCAACTATATCAAAGTATCTATGATTTACACCTGATATGCTAGAAAGTTGAAATTATATAGAAGATATTAATATAAAAGAAGATAAAAAAGAAGTTATCATAAAAATAAATGAAACTATAGAATTAGATGAAAAAGAAGTAAATTTAGAAGATTTTAAACATAAGTTAGATGAAATAGTACCATCTATAGAGCAACTTATAAAAAAATGAAAATGATTTGGATTCAAACTTATATTGGTAAGATAAATAAAAAAACTCTAGAAATTAAAGATTCTTAATAAGCTTTAGAATAATAATTGTTATTCTAGAGTTTTTTTATACTTAAATTTAATAAAAAAATCCCACACTTAAGTGGGAATAAATATTTATTTTTCTTCTAACTCTTTTTTCTCTCACCTGTTAATATAGACAAATGAAGTAATTATCATAGGAACTCTTCATATATGTTCTGATGTATAATCTTCTAATCTTTTTTTTATGTCTTTAAGAACATCTTTTACATTTATATCTTTTTCAGATATTCATCTTCTTGTTAAATTCTTTATTGCTTTATTATATTCAGATCTTGCAAAGTTTACTATAAGTGTATGTACTTTTTTAACCTCACTTGAGTATACAAATCATCTAGATTCTATTTGTATATTTCATATAATGTCTTTTGAATTTGTATCTATCTTATAAGTTATCATAAGAACACCATCATGAGCCATTATTTTTCTAGCTTGTACTACATATTCTCAAGATAAATGTCATTTTCATTTACCATCTATAAGTACAGTTTGTAAATTTACTTTTTCATCAGATATTTTTATACCATTTTCATACATTTCAAGGATAGATCAATTTTCATTTGGCATAAGAACTTTATCTTCATTCCATCACATATCAGTAGCAAGTTTTTTATGTGTATATCTATGAGATGCAGTCATATAATAAGGAAGAACATACTCTGCATTTACAAGGTTTAAGAATAATTTATGATCCAATTCTCAACCATGTCAACTTGCATGTATGTCTATATCATTATTTGTTATAAGATTTATATCTTTTTGAACAAGTTCATCTATCATGTTTGTTGTTTGAAGTTCATTTCAAGGTATTATAGATGAACTCATCATTACTGTATCTTCTTTTCTAAGTTGTATTTGTGGATGTTCTCATCTTGCCATTCTAGCAAGTGCTGAAAACTCTTCTCATTGAGCTCATGTACATATAACAATTGTTCTATTATCTGGCATTTGCTCTATACTATCATCAAGCCTTCTTACCATTCCTCTTGGAACATTTATATATCATAATTCTTGACAGATCTCAACATTATTTAACATACTTCTTCATGCTAAGAAAATAACTCTATTGTTTTCTATTGCAGCATTTATAAGTTGTATTATTCTTCATACATTACTTGCAAATGTAGCTATAACTATTCTTCAATTTATACTTTTAATCGTTTTTTCTAAATTATCTCAAATTTCTCTTTCACTTTTAGGAACTGATTTATTTCAAGCTCATAAACTATCTCATATATAAAGTTTAACTCACTCATTACCTATTCTTGCAATCTTAGTAAGGTCAGCTGGTTTATCTATAGCTGGTGTAAAGTCTACCTTAAAATCGGCTGTATTAAATATTAAACCTTTTGGAGTATGTATTCACATAGCCATTGTCTCAGGTATATTATGATTTACATGAACAAATTCTATTGTAAATACTCAAAGTTTCAATAAATCAATATCAGGATTTATTATTTTATAGTTTATTTTATTCATTTGTTCTTTACTTTGAAAAGATCTTTTTACTATTCAAAGTGTAAGTGGAGTAGTGTAAACCATTGGCCGGTCAAGTTCTGGTAATATATCTCTTAATGCTCATATATGATCTAAATGCCCATGAGTAAGAAGTACTCATCTAAGCTTATGTATTCTTTGTTTTACATAACTTATATCTGGTATTATATAGTCTGCTCAAAGTGTATCATCATCAGATGCAAATTCCATACCTGCATCAACTATAATCATATCATTTTCATATTCTATAACTAAACATTGTCAAACTTGCTCAAGTCACATTAAAGACATTATTTTAACAGGCTTTTCATTTGGTAGTATTTTAAAACCATTATTATTTTTTATATTTTTTTTAACTACTTTGTTTTTTTTAGTGTCATTAGTTTCATTATCACTTGATTTTTTAAATTTACTTAGTAATCTTTCTCACAATCAATTTGCATTGTTTTCTTGAGAAAAAGATGCTTTTGAAAATTCATTTGTCATTTTAAAATTTAATTAATTATAAATAAAATGTTAGATAAACTTAAAGAAACTGCTTTAGATACAAATGTTCCTATTATAAAGCCAAAAGTTGAAAATATTTTAATTAATGAATTGAATAGTAATAGACCTAAAAATGTTGTTGAAATATGAACTGCAATATGATATAGCAGTTTGATAATAGGTAATACTATTCAATATTGGAAAGGTAAATTAACAACTTTTGAAGTTTCTTATATATCTTACATGCAAGCTTTGGAAAATTTTCACAACTTCAAGCAATATAATATAACAGCATATAATATTGATCCACTTTCTGTAGACTTGGAAAAAATATTTAAAAAAGAAAAAATTGATTTTTTATTCATAGATGCTGTTATGAAATTTTATTTAGATTTTCTTTTAGCATTTAAGGATTTGCTTGAAAATGATTGTATAGTTTTACTAGACAATGTTGTGAAATTCAAATCCAAAACAAGTTCATTATATGAATTTTTAAATAAAAATCAAATAGATTATGAAATTTTTTCTATACCTCCAAATGATTGACTTATGAAGATATATTTAAAATGAAAATAAAAACATCCTTTACCTTTAAATAGGTTATATTTTCATTATAATAACTTTTAATTTAATTTAAAAATATAACTTAAATGCAAGATTATAATAAACTTATAAAAACTTTTTTACATAAAAATAGTCAAATAAATCTTTCTGCAATAAGAGATGAAAAATGAGTTGATATAAAACATATACAAGATAGCTTAGTTGTAAAACCTATATTGAAAGAACTTAATCTAACTGAAAATATTGATTTTATAGATATATGAACAGGATCTTGATTTCCTTTAATTCCTTTAGCTATGGAATATAAGAACAATAATTTCACTTGAATAGAGTCTGTTAGAAAAAAAGTAAGTGCAGTAAATGAAATTATAGAAGAAATGAAACTTCAAAATGTAAAAACGATCTGGAAAAGAGCAGAGGAAGAAACAAAACAATTTGATATACTAACTGCAAGAGCAGTTGCTTATATAGATAAATTATTAAAATGGACTAATCACCTTGTAAAACCTTGAGGATACTTTATACTTTATAAGTTAGATTCTCCTTGAGAATATGAAGATATAGTCAAAAATTGTAAAAAATATAAGCTTGAAATCATAAAAAAATATCCTTATAAACTTTATGAAGATGATATTGAGAGAATAATTTATGTAATGAAAGTAGCAAGTAGCAAGTAACAAGTTTCAAGTAATAGGAATGACTAAAATTGTTTTATTCCTAGTTTGATTTCTTATGTTATTTTTACAACTTTTCTTTGCAATAACAGCTAATATAATTAAGCTTTCTCCACTCCGGTAGAAATGAGACAATAGTCTTGCTACTTTAATCTTTTAACTTGTAACTATTATATAATGTTCAATTTTTCAGCAATAAACCTATGATGTACAAAAAACCTAGTTGATAGTCAATATATAATATGAAAAGTACTTTCTTATCAATCTAGCAATATAAAAGAAGAGATAAGCTATTCAGCTGACCCTTATGATGATTCTGTTGAGTATGTTTTTTTAAACACTTGTTGATTTCTTTCAACTTGAAGGATGGAAATGATGGATGTTTTGTGAAAACTTCTAAAAGCTTGAAAAAAAGTTTATATACTTTGATGTTCAGTTCAATACTTTAAACTTGATGAAAAAGGAAATAGTGATTATGAAAATGAATTAAAAGCATTTAATGATTTTATTAAAAAGCATGAATGAAAAGTTTTTTTACTTTCTTGGAATGATATAGACCATATAAGTATAGAAAAGCTTAAAAAATGATTTATGTCTTCAGATTTTAACTGATTCAAGTTTCCAAAGTCTATAAGAGCTTACACAAATGCACCTTATGCTTATGAATACTTAAAAATAGCTGAATGATGTAATAATTCTTGTTCTTTTTGTATAATACCTAGGATAAGATGAAAACAAAAATCTTTAGAAATTGAACAGATACTTGAGAGAGTAAAAGATATGATAAGTAATTGAGTAAAGGAAATAATTATAATTGCTCAAGATACTACAAGGTACTGACTTGATTTATATAGTGAAAATAAACTTTTTGAACTTTTAGAACAAATTGATAATATAGAATGAGATTTTGTTTATAGACTTTTATATCTTTATCCAGATGTTGTAAGTTTAAATCATTTAGAAAAGCTTAAAAGTTTGGAAAAGTTCTTACCATATTTTGATATTCCTTTACAACATATATCTTCAAATGTTCTTAAAAAAATGTGAAGGTTTTATGATACAGGCTATATTTATAAATTTATAGAGTATATAAAAGAAAATTTTGAAGAATCTTTTATAAGAACAAATATAATTGTTTGATTTCCAGGTGAAACAGATAAAGATTTTCAAGAACTTATAGATTTTATTAAAAAAGACTATTTTGATAATATATCTTTATTTCAATATCATGATGAGCCACTAGCTCCTTCTTCAAAATTATCATGAAAAATTGATGATATTATTTTAGAAGAAAGATTTTATAATATTGGAGATATTGTAGATGATATGCTTGCTAAAAAAAATAAGTTAAGACAAGAAAAAAATCAATTTTGATATATAAGTGAATTAAATAAAGATTTTATAAAAGTTAGACCTTATTTGCACTGTCCGGAAGTTGATGAAGAAGATATAATAAAAATTTCTAATATAATTTGAGTTTATAATAAAGATTGAAATTTAGATATTTGAGATATTATACAATATAAAATATAAAAAAATTTTGACTTATATGAAAATATTTGTAAAATATATTATATGTATTTAATATTTTAATTTATTTTATGAATAATTTATTTAAAAAAATAATTTTAATCCTCTTAATTATATGTTTTTGAAGTATTTTATTTTCAAATTTTTCTTTTGTTGAAGCATATACAAATATACAAGAAACTCAAACAATAGCTCAACAAGAAGAACAAGAATCACTTGCTAAAAACATTAAAGCATTTCAAACTTTTTGACAAGCTATATATACTATATCATGGCCACTTATAGTAATATCTTGAAAATTTATGGATAATGACATAATATATGGTTCATTTATATGAATGGATTCTTTGTTGTGGGAGATATGGAATGTTATGAGAACATTTGCAAATTATATTATATGATTTATACTCATTTTTTCTATTTTTACATTATTTTTATGAGGTAAGCTTGAACAGTATAATCCTATAAAAATTATACCTCAACTTGCAATAGCAGCAGTTTTAGTTAATGCAAGTTGGTTTTTTGTTTGAGCAATGATAGATGTTGCAAATATAATGACTTATTCTTTATGAACCTTACCTTTACAACTTGCAGATGAATCTAAAGTTAAAGAACAATCTGTTCCTAAATTTTGAATAAAGCTTCAAGATAATTCAAAAAGTCCTTTTCAAGTATGAATTATGAATGAAGATAATAAATTATTACCTTTTTGTGAATATAAGCCATTGGATGGTGAGCCCTGAAAATATATAGCAAAAAGTGATTGTGTGTTTGAAAGTCAATGAAAATATTATTCTTATAATTCTTGAGGTAAGATAGATATATCTAGTTTATCAAATCCTATTAAAGGTAATACTTTTTGAGATATACAAGAAAAACTTTGATGAATGACTTGAGTTTTATGAACTATGTATGCTTCTTTAATAAATATCTGACAAACTGTTTCTTATCCTTCATGAAGCTCAGTTGCTATGTTATGAGACCTTATTTTTAAGTTATTTTTTCTTGTAGCACTTATAATTCCACTTTTAACCTTGGCAATTATACTTATAGTAAGAGCTGTTTTTTTGTGGATGTTTATAATAATATCTCCTATTATTTTTCTATTTACTCCTATTAAAAATCTTGAAAAGGTATTATGAGAAAAATGAAAACTTATGAATTTAGTTAGTTTGATTTTTTTACCTGTTGTTGTTGTATTTGCATTGAGTATATCTTTTGTTTTTTTAAGTTATTTGAAATTTGATAAAAACTCAATAAATGATACTTTTTGAGTAGAATTGGAATGATCAAAAGCAGTTATTCCATTGGATGGTTCAGATGGTGATAATAAAGTAACTATTTCTTATAAGTGAGATGATTCTGCTTCATTGTTTGCAAACTTAGGTAGTACTTTTGCTTGGATTATACAAAGTATATTTGCAATAGCTTTTATGTGGATAATTGTTTTTTCAGCATTTAAAACTTCAAAATTAACAAGTTGAATTGCACAAAGTATAAATAGATTTTCAGTTAATATGGCAAAAGCTGCTCCTGTTGTTCCTATGGCTGGTTGACAAAGTATATCTTCACTTGGTCAGTGATTATGACAAGTTAAAGATCTTCCAAGACAAAGACAATCAGAGCAGTATAGTGATAAGCTTAATCCACTTATAGAAGAAATACAAAGTTCTATGACATGAGCTGAATCTACAAATATATCTACAGCAAATAATAGCATAAAAGATAATAATTATTTTAATAATATTCCTGCTATATCATGATATAAAACATCTATACAACCTACTATTGACAATACAAATGAAACTATAGAAACTTTATTACAAGATGCAAATGTTCAAAAACTTAAAGAGATTTCAGCAAGTCTTAATATAACAACATCTAAACTTAGAGATATACTTGAAAGTCAACAAGATCAAACTAAATCTTTAAATGAAATATTTGATGATATAAAGGATGATTTAGAAAATGCTTATATAGAATTAACTAAAAAATCTTTAAAAAATATAATAGATAAAGAAGTTAAAAATAAAAATATTACACTTTTACAACTTAATCAAGATAGTAAAGATAAATTAAGAGAATTTTTTGCAAAAGTTTGAATTACAATAACAGATTTGTGACAAAACGATCAAACTATAAAGGCTCTTAAAGACTTAGGGTTTAAAAGAAGTGAAATTATAAAACTTTTATCAAAAGATCTTCAATGATCATATGCTAATTCATCAGATGAAGAAACAATATGAGCAATGATAGATAATTTAAATTAAATTTTTATATATTATATCACAACTATTTTCTTTTTTTGCTTTTTTAAAATTTGGCAAAAGCTTATTCCAATCCATATATTTGATAAAAAAAGTTATTTTATATGGATCTTTTTCATATATTCAAGTTTCAGTGTATTCTATAAGTTCTTTATTTCCCTCTTCTTGTCAAGGAAAGTATGATGGTATTATTAATGGAGTATTTGTTGCTATACATTCACATGTTAGTGCTCATCATGGCTTTCATATCATAATATCATAAAATTTTAAATTTTCCATTATATTAATATATTCTATAAATTTATAATTATATTTATTTATTAATTCTTCATATAACTTATTATTTCTTCATTTTATTATGGTTATATCAAAATCTTTTAAATTATCTAAAATATGTTTGATTGTATTTTTTTCTAATCAAGTTAAAAGAATAAGTATTTTTTTATTGTTTATATATTTTTTATTAATAAAATTTTCTCTTAAAAAGGGAAAAAAGCTCACTTTTACTTTGTTTTTATCAAATTCAAATTTTTCTATAAAATTTTTTTTAGTTTTTTTATCAAAAACAAAATAATTATCTACATACTTTGATTTTACATACCAAAATGATTGTATGTTTATTGAATCAGTAACTAGTATTCACCATTTAAAATTGTGTCATATATATTTTATATAATTTTTAACCCATAAATTCCAAAAAGGAAATACAGATATAACATGTTTAGGATTATATTCTTCTATAAGTTTATTAAATTTTGGTTGTCATATTGGATCTTTTATTCAATACAATATTCTTGACATTATAGGATAATCAGTACCATTAAAAAAAGTTTTCCATACCTTTGGATATTCTTCAGAACTTATTTTATAAAAAGTTTTTGTTGATTTTGCCCAGAAACTACTTATATGATCTATTATATCAATAACTTTTGTTTCATATCATATGTTTTTATAGTACTTTTCTAAAGAACTTGCAGCAGTATTGTGTCATCCACCATAAGATCATGTTAGTATTAAAACTTTATTGTTTGTCATTCTTATTCTTAAGATTAAATAGTAATTATATACATATTTTACTTTTTTATTCAATTATTTTTTTTTAATGCTATAGATATGATAAACAATATATATTAATAATATTGTAAATAATAAATACCAAATATATTCTCAAACATAATTTTCTAATAATTCTAATCAAGTTGTTCATATAAAAAACATTAAAGATATAGAGTATATTATCATAATAAAATTAATTATAGAAAATAATATTGGATTAATCTTTATTGTTCAAGATAAAACTGGCATAAACCACATAACTCAAGGTATTAATTTTCATATTATGAGAGTTTTTATTCTATGTTGTTTTAATTTTCTCACCCAAGTGTCAACTATATCTTTTTTTAGCAATTTGTGTTGTAATATTTTTTTTCAATATTTATATCACATAAAATAGCTTATTAATTCTCATAAGAATGCTCATATAATAAGTAATATATATGGAACATACCACACACTTACTTTATTTGCAATAAAAATTCAGAGAAAAATTGCAATATCAGGTAATATAAAAATCATTACAGGAAATATATTAGTTATTAACATTATGCTAAAAACTATTATATCTCACAATATTGCATTATCTAATATAAATGTTTTTAAAAATTCCATATTGTTTATTTTGTTGTAAATCTCCAAATACCATCCCAAGAATTAGGAGGTGTTTCAATAAGAGTATTTATTCTATTTTTATAAATTGATAAAACTTTATCTTCTTTTCATATACTTAAAATTAAAAGTTTTTCAATTATTTTTTGTGATTTTATAAATTCTCAGTTAAAATAAAATTCTAACATATTTTCAAATTCTTCAATATATGAAATTAATTCATGAGTTATCTCATTTGTATAATATGGAATAACTTGATATATTTTTATAGGTTTTGTTTTTCACTTTACAGTTATTTTATCAACTAATCTTATAGCATATTCTTCTTTTTTTTCTATTTTTTTGTAAAATGCTTCTGATATAATTATACTTGTTCAATAGTATTTATTTATTCATTCAAGTCTTGCTGCTAAATTCACATTATCTCATATTGCAGTATATGAAATTTTACTTTTATTATCTCATACATCTCATACAACTGCTTGTCAGTAATGAAGTCATATTCTTGTAAATATATTTATTTTTTTTCATAATTTTTGTTCAACATCTTTTATTATTTTAGGGTGTATTTTTTGTATTTGTATTATTGCATGTATTGTATTATCTAACTTATCAATATCTTCCCAAAATGCCATTATTGCATCTCAAACATATTTATCTATAAATCATTTTGACCTTACTATTGAAGTATTAGTTTTTTCAAAATATATATTTAGCATATCTATAACTTCTTGTGCTGTTAATTGTTCAGATATATCTGTAAATCATGCAATGTCTGAAAACATTAATGCTATATCTTTTTTTTCAGCAACTTTATGTTCTCATGATTTTTCTCATTTTTTTTCAAGAACTTTATCTCATATATATTTATTAAATAGGTTAGTTACAAATTCTTTTCTATCTTGATTTATAAAAAGAATATGAGATATATCTATAAAAAGTTTTATTGAAAGTATTATTAGAATTGTTCAAACAGGTATTAGTATTCAAAAACTTACAAAAAGGTAATAAAATGAACTAAATAAGAAAAAAGCTATAGTAGTAAATGTTATTATAGATAATTTTTCATCTTTAAATGCAGTTATAAATATATAAGAAATTATAAAAATAAAAACTAATATTGAAAATGTAACCATAATAGGTGCTATATATATATATCTATTATCATACATACTTAAAAATTGATTTATATGAAAAATAACTCATGGTATAATACCAATGTAAGAAAGTTTTATATCATTAAGAGTTTCATCTGTTGCTCCTATAAATATATTTTTTCATTTAAATATACTTTCATATATATTATCTTCATCATTTATTATATCATATATAGAATAAGATTTTATACTATCAGATGTTTTTAACATTGGTGTAAAAATATATTTTTGGTTATTACTATCCTTACTTAAAGGTATTTTAAAATTATATTTTTCATTTGAAGTTTTTATATTTAGTATACTTGGTTTAAATATATTTTTTGATTCTATTTTTTTTATATTAAAATTTTCACTTATTTTTCAATTTAAATATAGTTTATTTAAATAAGCAGCATATCAAAGAGTTAATATTTGGTTTTTATTTTCATTTAAATAGGGGTATACTCAATTATTTATATCTGAGTTATTTGTATGTGACTTAACATGACCTACCCAATTATTATTTTTTAAAAATTTATCTGCTGGCATTATGATTCCTGTTCAATTAGGAATTGCTCATAGAATAACTTTTTCATCTATTTGATTTTCAAATTGATTGTCAAAAACTTGTAAAGATGTATTATATATCTTTTGTACTTTTCCATCTCAAGTTCAGTATTTTAAATTTCAAAAATAAACATCAAAAACAATGTTTTCTACTCAATAACTTTGAAGCTTTTTTAATAATTTGCTATAATATCATCTATGAAAAGTTGATGTTGTAACTCACATTTTATCAAAAAACTTTTTATCTATTTTTAATAATATAGTTTTATCTTCTCCTTTTATACTATAATTGTCAGCTCATATAGATAAAACTTTTGAGTATATAAAATCATCTATTCTTGAAAAAGAATTATTTTTTATAAAAAAGTATCAAAATAAAAGTAAAACAATATTTAATACAATAAAAATTAAAGTAACTTTTTTCATGCAATATTATAATTAAATTTAAATAACTAAATAATAATAAAATATTAAAGAAAGTCAAAATTATATTGGTAATATATTTATTTAATGAAGTTTAACTTGTAATTTGATTTAAATTCACTATTCTAGATTGGTTTATTAAATTAATTATTGAAATTTATGTCTATTAGAAATGTTGCGATCATAGCCCATGTAGATCATGGTAAGACAACTTTAGTTGATGCATTACTAAAACAATCTTGAACTTTAAAAGATATGGAACAAACTTGTGTTATGGATAGTAATGACCAAGAAAAAGAAAGATGAATTACAATTTATGCTAAAAATACTGCTGTAAATTATGAATGAAATACTATAAATATTATAGATACTCCTTGACATGCCGATTTTGGTAGTGAAGTAGAAAGAGTTTTAAGAATGGTTGATAGTGTTCTTTTAGTAGTTGATGCTTTTGAAGGGCCTATGCCACAAACAAAATTTGTACTTTGAAAAGCTTTAGAACTTTGACTTAAACCTATTGTAGTTATAAATAAAATTGACAAACCAACTGCAAGGCCTGATGAAGTAGTTGATATGACTTTTGAACTTTTTGATAAGCTTTGAGCTACTCATGAACAACTTGATTTTGAAGTTGTCTATGCTATTGCAAAAGATGGTATAGCATTTAATAATTTAGAAGATGAAAGAACAGATATTAAGCCTTTATTTAAAACAATACTTGAAAAAGTACCAGAAGCTCCAAATCATCCTGAAAAACCTTTTAAGATGCAAATTGCTAACTTATGATATGATAATTTCTTGTGAAGACTTGGTATAGGTAGAGTGTATGAATGAACTATAAAACCTCAAGATAAGGTTACTATAATAACAAATGATTGAGAAAGAAAGACCTGAAAGATATCTAAAGTTTTTACTACTGTTTGATTAAATAGGGTAGAGACAAAAGAATGAAAATGTGGTGATGTAATAACAATTGCTTGAATACCTGATATTTTTGTTTGAGATACAGTTTGAACCTGAGAATTTGAAGGTATGCCAGCTATAACTATAGATGAACCTACTATGAGTATGGAATTTCTAGTAAATAATAGTCCTTTTGCTGGTAGAGAATGAAAATATGTTACATCTAGAAATATTAAAGAAAGACTTGAAAAAGAACTTGAGATGAATGTTTGATTACAAGTAGATTTTTCAGATAAAAATAGATTTGTTGTATATTGAAGATGAGAACTTCATATATCAGTTCTTATAGAGACAATGAGAAGAGAAGGTTTTGAATTGCAGATAGGAGCTCCAAAAGTTATCTTTAAGGAAGAAAATTGAAAAAAACTTGAGCCTATGGAACAACTTATTGCAAATGTAGATGATGAAGTAGCTTGAACTATAATTGAAGAAGTTGCAAATAGAAAGTGACTTATGAAGGATATGAAAAGTGAAAATGGAACTACAAATCTAGAGTTTGAGATTCCTACAAGATGACTTTTAGGTTTTAGACCTTGGTTTGTACTTCAAACAAAATGAGAATGAATAATGTATTCTTCTTTTTCACATTTTGATAATTATAAATGAGAGATCTCTAAAAGAGATGTTGGTTCTATGGTATCATGATTTAACTGAAAGACTATGAGATATAGTATATGGAAGATGCAAGAAAGAGGCCCTATTTTTGTAGAACCTTGAACAGAAATGTATGAATGAATGATAGTTTGAGAACATCTAAAAGGGTGAGAACTTATTGTTAACTTAACTAAAAATAAGCAACTTACAAATGTTAGATCTGCATGAGCTGATGAAGCTATGAAGCTTGAACCAGTAAGAAAACTTACACTTGAAGATGCACTCTCTTATATTTGAGATGATGAATATGTTGAAGTAACTCCTAGTACTTTTAGACTAAGAAAAATTCATTTAAATGAAAAAGATAGAAAACTAGCATCAAAAAAGAAATAAAAATATTGATTATATAGGACTCATTAACAGATGAGTCTTTTTTTATAAAAAAAAATCTACTTTTAAAGTAGACTTTCATTATTTTGACTTGGATCTTTATTTAATTTTGATATTTGTGCTTTTATTTGTCAGTTATACTTGGCAGATTTTTTTTTATTGTAGGGAACTTGTGAACTACAAGTCATACTTTCAAATGCTATTTGAGATACTCTAGAACCTACTTTTAATTTTACAGGAACAGTATTTATATTTTTAATTTCTAAAGTTATTGTTCCAGGATTATTTAATCAAAATCAAGGATCTATAAAACCTGCTGTTGAGTGTATTAAAATTCATAATCTTCATATGCTAGATCTTCACTCAACTCTTGCAACTATATCTTCAGGTATTCAAAACATTTCTTTTGTGGTTCAAAGTAGAAAATCTCAAGGTTGTAATGTTATAAAATCACCATCTTCAATATTTGTTTCTTCAAGTTCTATATTATGACCATTATACATATCTAAAACTTTATTAGATCTTGGGAATATTTTAAAATTATTTCATAATCTTACATCCAAACTTGCACAAGATATATTATTTATAACATCCTCTATTCCATAGTCAGACTTTATTATAAGTTTATTATTACTTATATATTCCTTAATTGTTTTGTCAGATAGTATCATTTTTTAAAAGTGACTTTAAAGTAAATGTTGTTTTATATAAAAGGTATTTTCTATTAAGTATATTCCTTCTTTTTAATAAATCTTTTCTATCATATTTTCATATAACTTTACTGTTTGTAGGATTTTCTCATTCTGAATATTCACAAGATATCTTATGAAAAGTTTTACTTGAATATCATTTTAATTCTATAATTATAGAATTTTCATTTATTTTAGGTTTTAATTTTTTAGGAAATTCAATTATAATATTATATTTGTTATCTTGTATTTTAAAATAACTATAATGTTCATCATCATTTATATACTCTATTAATCAAGAATTTACAAATAATATATTATCAGGATAGTCCATATGTACAATTCATTTTATTCAATTGATTGTTTTGATAATATTAAATTTGCCAATACTATAAAGTATCTCATAATTTCTACTATATTTTTGTATTTCATCTAAAGAAAGTAGACTCATTTTTAATATTTTTTATATAATAAATTTACATTTTTTCAGGTACATTTATACCAAGAATATTGAATCAATCCTTTATGGTTTCTACTGTTTGTTCTATAAGTGCAAGTTTTGAAGTTTTTCTTTGCTCATTATTTTCTCATAGAACATCTATATTTGCATAGAAACTATTAAATATTTTTGTAAGTTCATAAATATAGTTTGCAAGTATGTGAGGGTAGTTTTCATATATTGTTTTATGCAATATATTTTTATAATCTCATAACTTTTTGATTAGTTCAAATTCTTCTTTTTCTGTAAAATTAAATATATTTATTTTTTGTTTAATGTCAAATAATGATTTTTCTAATATGCTTTTTCATCTTGTGTAAGTGTACATTATATAAGGAGCAGAGTTTCACTCAAAAGTCATAAATTCATCCCATTTAAAAGTTATATCTAACTCTCTATTTTTTCTTAGATATTCATATTTGATAGCTCATATTCATATGATTTCTGCAAGTTTTTTATCTTCTTTTCATTTTTCTTTTAATATATTTTGAGCATATTCTATAGCAGTATCAAGTAGTTTATCAAGTTTTATAATCTTTCATTTTCTTGTACTCATAGCACCATCTTCAAGTTTTACAAAACCATTGCTTGCATGTACAAGTTCTGTATTATCTACCCATCAAGCTTTCTTTGCAATAGTAAATGCTTGTTGTAAGTGAAGTTTTTGTCTTACATCTACAAAATAGATTATCTTATCAGCTTTAAATTCTTCAACTCTATATTTGATTCAAGCTAAATCAGAAGCAAGATAACCATGAGTTCCATTTCTTTTTGCAAGTATACAAGAAGGTAGATTTTCAAATTCAACTCACACTGAACCATCTTCATTTTTTGTTGCTATGTTTTTTTCTATAAGTTCTTGGACAATATCTTTCATACTATGTTTAAGGTCAGGGTAGTTTTCAAGTTTTGGTAAGTTTAATCATTCATAGAAACTTTCTCATATATTATAATCTGGTTTTACATTTATTTTATCTAACTGCTTTTGCATAGCTTCTATACTTTCTTTTGTGAATAATTTCCAATAAGATATATATTTTTCATCTCAAGAAGAAAGATCATAAAAAGCACTATGTATATTAGTATCTGTTATATTATATACAAAATCTTTATTTATATTGTCTATTTGATCTAAATAAAAAGTATCTTGTATTATATTATTATTTTTAATATATAATAATGCATTATATATATCTTCTATAGAATTATTTCATGGTATTACATGATTTTTTCATTCATATTTAACATTATCTAATACCTTAAATTGTCAATTTGCTTTTATAAAAATTTCTTCAACCTTTTCATCATCATCTCATAAGATATAATATATATGTTCCCATAAAGTTTGGATTTTTTGAGAAGTTTCTATAATACTTGTAATTTTTACATAAAGTTGAAATAAGTGTTCAACTGCATCTTCTTTAAGTTTTTGTTCATTTCAAAAATGCTGATAAGCAACTATAAGTTTTCAAAATATAATTCACCAATCTCATATATGTGAGTCTCATCTAACATCATATCAAAGTTTTTTATATGTATTTATGATAGCTTGTCATAGATTTGGAGTACACATATGTCATATATGAAGTGGTTTTCATACATTTGCACCTATATAATCTATTATAATTTTTTGATTATGTTTTTCTTTTACTTCCTTTTTATATATACTTTTAAATGTCTCATTGTATATATTTTTTGATAAGAAAAAGTTTATATAAGGTCAAGCTTGGTCTATTTTTTCAAACAATCAATTATTTTCTTTTTCAATCTTTTCTATAAGTTCTTGAGCAATTATATTTGGATTTTTTCTAAGTTCTTTAGCAAGAAAAAAAGTTGGAAATGCAAAATCTCACATTTCTTTTTTAGGAGGTACTTCAATTTTTTCTTCTATTATATTTTCCTTTATATCTAATATTTTTTTAAGAATTTGTACAATCTTATCTTTCATTTAATAATATTTTTATTTTAAATATATAATGTAATTTGAGCTTGGTGGGATTTGAACCCACAATTATCACCTTCGCAGGGTGAGGCTTTATCCAGTTAAGCTACAAGCTCATGATAGTCACAAGTAGCAAGTTTAAAGTTACAATTTCATATTTTTTCAAGCTACTAATTGCTTGCTACTTTAATTGTATCTATTTAATTCTAATCTTTGTTTAAGATCTGTTAATTTTCATAATATATTTCATTTTATAATATCATAGTTATCAACTATTGTGTCAGAATTATTTTGTAACAAAATTAGTTTAGCATCTACTAGACTTTTAATGTTCTCTAATTTAGATATAAGCACTTTACCAGCATTTGAAAGTATTCTATGTTCTGTATATATAGGTCAATTTGCATAAGATTGTTCCATACCTTCAACAACCAAATTAGCATCTCTTGTTGCAAAACCATCATTAAATTTACTATCTCAATAATTTTTTAGTTCAAGGTATTCTTGAGCTTTATTTTGTTCTTTTTTATATGTATTGTTCAAACTATTTATACTACTTGATAATTTTTTTTGTATTTGTTCAAGTTGTTTTATATGAGTATTGAGTATGATTTTTTTATCTGAGTTTTCATTATCAAGTAAATTAATTATATTTGTATTAAAAACTTCTATAGCATCAAAATAAAGTTGAGTACCTCATTTTATAGTATTAAAATCATATTTTTTTGAGTTTAGTATTTTAAGATTTAATAAGTATAATTTTCCAGGTTCAGGAGTAAGTGTATACTCATTAATATCTATTTCTTTAGATGAAAAATCTATATAATTTTTAAATAAGTTTGGTGCAAAAAAATATAATCATCATATAATAATTATAGAAAACACAAGAACTTTAAGAAAAACTTTCATAATAATAAAGGTTAAAATTTAAACTTGCTACTTTCAACTTGTTAATATTATTTACATTCATATAGCATTATATATTTTTTGTATATTTTCATTTGCTATTTTATTTGCTTTTTTTTCATTTTCAATAAGTATTTTTTCTACTTCTTCATCTGTTATATTATTATATTTTTTTTGTATAGGTTCAACAAAATTTATTATTTTTTCATATAACAATACTTTCATATCTTTAAAAGAAAAATCTCAAGTTTCATACTTTTTTCTTATGTTTTCATCTTCTTTTTCATCTAAAAATAATTTTAATATATTATATACATTACATTCATCAGGATTTTTTGGAGTTCAAAGAGGTATACTATCAGAAACAACTTTTTTTGTAGCTTTTAAAATAGTTTTTTCATCATCAAGTATTCAGATATAATTATTGTAAGATTTACTCATCTTTCTACCATCTATTCAAGGAACTTTAGAAACTTTTTTATTTATCATTTCTTCAGGTATATTTATAGTTTCTCAAAAAAGATAGTTAAACTTTTCAGCAATATCTTTTGCATACTCAACATGTTGTTTTTGGTCTCATCAAACTGGAACATAATCTGGATTATATAAAAGTATATCAGATGCCATTAAAGTAGGATAGTTAAAAACTCAAGCAGAGATTTTTTCTTGTTCTCATCTTGCTATAGCATCTTTAAAAGCATGCATTCTTCTTAAAGTTCCAAAAGGAGTTATACAACTTAATATCCAGTTAAGCTCAGCATGTGCAGATACTTTATGTTGTCTAAAAAGTGTAACTTTATTAAGATCTAATCAACATGCAAGGTATATTTTTGCTTGTTTTAAAGCAGATTGTGAAATCATTCATTTTTCATGTACAGTAGTAAAAGCATGTAAATTAGCTATCATTAGAAAAATGTTATTTTCTTTTTGTAGTTCTAAAAGTTGCTTTATAGCTCAAAAATAATTTCATAAATGTATTTGATTTGCAGAAGGTTTAATTCAAGTAAGTATTGTTCACATAATATAGATTACAAGTTAAAAATATTAACCTAAAAATTGCAAGTTATAACATTTTTTATTTTTTTATGTCATAACTTGCAATTTATTATTACCATCATATTTTTTTTTCATTATTTTCATCATCTTCTTTGTTTATATCTCATTTTCTATATTCTTTTAAAAGTTGGTTTATTGTATTTTTATCATAATCAAGAAGTATATCAGATATTTTATTTGAAAGTTCTTTAATTTGTGCAAGCCTTTCTATTACAACCTTATCTTCTGATAAATATTTATTTTTTTCAGCTATTTCTCTTTTGGAATGCTCAAGTTCTTTTGATAATTGATCAATTTCTATTTGTAACTCATCATTTTCATTTTCTAACAAAACATTATTTTGTTCAAATTTTTTTCTTTCTTTTATACACTTATCTATTTTTTCTTTATTTCAATATCTATTATTATCCCATAAGTAGATAATAATTCATCAAAAAATTAATCATATTAAAAAAAATAAAATATTATAAATAATATCCATTATTCATTTTTACTAATATATTTAAAAGCATTTTCTGCTGCAACTGCTCATTCTCAACAGGCAGTTATAAGCTGTCTAAATCAACAGTTTCAAGTTGTACAATCTCATGCTGCAAAAACTCAAGGTAGATTAGTTGATGTACATCAATTTACTTTAATATATCACTTTTCATCTCTTTCAATATATTTATCAAGTCACTCTACTTTATTTGGAGTCATTCATATTGCTATGAAAAAACCATCTATCTTTTTGTCTATAATGTCTCAGTTTTTATTTATTTTAATTCATTCAACTTTGCCATTTCAATATACTTCTTCAGTGTTGGCATTTGTTATAAATTCTATTTTTTCATTTTTCTTTGCTTTTTCTATCCGTATAGGCTCAGCTCTAAATGTATCTCTTCTATGTATAATATAAACTTTTTCACATATGTTTGCTAGATATAATGCTTCTATAAATGCAGTGTCTCATCATCAAACAACTGCTGTTGTTTTTCATCTGAAGAAAAAACCATCACAAGTTGCACAATAAGAAACTCATTTACCAAAAAATTCATCCTCTCACTTTAAATTTAATTTATTTTTCTCTGTTCATATTGCAAGAATTAAGGACTTAGTTTTTATATCTCAATTAAAATTTGTTGATATATTATATCACTTAGAAAAATCATCCTTATCTATAGGGTTTATTTCTTTAACTGTGTCTGTTATTTGTTTTGCACCATAAAGTTCTGCTTGTTTTTTTATATCCTGCATTATTTCAAATCAAGAAGTAGGATCTTTATATCAAGGGAAGTTTTCTACAACTGGATTTTCATTTATCATTCATCATTCATTTGCTCATATAATAACCGGATTTAGTGCATATCTTCAAGCATATATACCTGCTGTAAAACCAGCTCAACCTGTTCATATTATTACTGTTTTTTCTATCATAATTAATTATATTTAAAGATTAAATTATTAATAACTAGGTTATCATTTTTAAATTAATTATCAAGCATATTCTATAGTTTTATTTTCTCTTATGCTTACAATTTTAATAATTCAAGGATAATCTAAGTTTTGTTCTATCTTATTCTTTATCTCTTTATTTAACTTATGAACTTCAAGATCAGATACTATATTTTCATCTATAAAAGCCCATATTTCTCTTCAAGCTTGCATTATATAAGCTTTTTTAATGCCTTCTATGTTTAATACAAGATTTTCAAGTGATTTTATTCTTTCTACATATTTTTCTTTACTATTGTGCCTTACTCATTCTCTTCAAGCTGATATAGCATCAGCAGCTGTTACTATCCAAGAAATAGGATGTATTTGTTTAACTTCAAAGTGATGAGATTCTGCTGCATTCACTATGATTTCATCCATATTATTTTGTCTAAGTATATCAGCTCATACTTTTGCATGAGACTCTCAAGAACTTACATCTATCTTTCATATATCATGCAATAATCAAGCTTTTTTTGCTAACAAGCCGTCATATCAAAGTTCATTTGCCAATAATTCAGATATAGTTGCCACCTCTTTACTATGTCATAAAAGGTTTTGGCCATAGGAATATCTTAATTCAAATCTACCTATATATTCAAGTATTGTAGGATTCATTACTGGAATTCATAACTCAAGCAATGTTTCTTTTCAAATTGTTTTTAGTATATCTATTAACTCTGAAGATGTTTCTTTATAAAATTTTTCTATATATACAGGATTTATCCTTCAATCTTTAATAAGTTTTTCTAATGTTATTTTTGCCATAAATCTTTTTTCTGGTTCAAAACTACTAATTTTTACAACTTCTGGAGTATCATCCATAGAAAGCTCAACTCATGTTATTTTTTCAAAGAATTGAATATTTCTTCACTCTCTACCTATTATCTTTCATTTGTAATCTTCTGAAGGTAAATCAACTGTTTCTACCAAGAAATTATTTGAATTTTCTACACTTACACGATATATTGTCTTAGCTATAAGTGCATTTGCTTCTTTTTTAGCATTTTCATTAGCATCTTTTTTAACTTTTTCTATATAGGATGATAAATCCTTGCTATATTCATCTTCTATATTTTTAAATAATATATCTTTAGCTTCATCAATAGACAATCAAGATATTTCATTTAATTTTTTAGATTGTTCTTGTATAATTTTATTAACTTCATTTTCTTTTTTATAAACCTCATCTTTTTGATTGTTTATTTTTTCTAACATTTTGGCTGTTTCTTCCTGTGTTTTGTTTAACATTCTAGAGGTTTCTAATTCTGCCTTTTCTCTTGCTTTTTCAATTATTTTTTCTGACTTTTCTTGTGCTTTATCGACTTTCGATTGAAGATCTTGAGATCTTTTTTCTAAGTAGTGATCATATATAAGCTTTCATAATAATCATCCTAAAAGAATGGACATTATTACTAGAAAGAATATAAATCACCATCAAAAATTTGATATAATTCAATTCATATTCAATTGATTTAATTTTAAAAAAGTAGCTTTATTTTTTAGAAGTAATTGTTGTTCATTTTATACCTTCGGTTCATATTTGGTCTATATCTTGTATTTTAGTTACAAATATATCCAGTCATTCATCTTTTGCAAGTGCTATTGCTGACTGATCAAGTACTCTAAGTCATTTCTCTAATGCCTCATCAATAGATAATATATGATACTTTTTTGCATCTGAATGTTTTATAGGATCTTTATCATATACTCAATCTACTTTTGTTCACTTTACCATAAAATCACAATTTAATTCTAATGCTCTTAAAACAGCTGCAGAATCAGTTGTAAAATAAGGATTTCATGTTCAAGCTACAGCTATTACAACTCTTTGTTTCTCTAAATGCTTTATAGCTCTTCTTCTTATAAATCATTCAGAAACTCTAGGTATTTCAATTGCTGACATAATTCTAACTTCATTTCAATTTTTTTCTATACTATCTCAAAGTGCCATACCATTCATGATAGTAGCTAACATTCACATATAGTCGGCTGTTCATCTATCTATTCAGCTAGCTGCTCATGCAACTCATCTAAATATATTTCATCATCAAATAACAATAACTACTTGTATATTTGCATATTTACTTAAATATACAACTTTTTTTGCTAATTTATCTAAAAACTCAACATCTATTCAATAACCTTGTTTATCAGCAAGAGCTTCTCAAGAAAGCTTAAGTAAAACTCTTTTAGGTTTAGTATTATTCATATTATGAGTTTTTTATATTTATAAAATATTAGCAATTTCAAATATAAGGATACAAATAAGAAAATCAAACATAATTTTATTTTTTGACATTTTTCAATTTAAAACTATAATAATTATAATATTTATTTAAGGTAATTTTTGAAAAATGTTAGCTTTAGAAGGTATGTGATATATATTAGATAAAAACTCAAAGGAAGAATTAAAAAAACAAATAGATGACTCACAAAGTTTAGAAGAATCTAAAGATTTTTTAAATAAGAAATTAGAAAAACTATCTAAAAATGAATTAACATATAAAGAACAACTATTTTTAGAAAATCAAATCCAAGAGCATGAAGAACTTAAAGAAGTTTATGATTATTATTTTGAAGAAAAAAAACTTTTATGAGACAAAACTAAAAGTAGCTTAAATAAATTATTTGAAGAATATACAGACTCTGTTATCTGAGAAAATAATTTTGAAGACATAGGAAATAACTTGGAAAATGGTAGAGAAAAGTTTGATTTTTTTAGAGATAAAGTAAAACAAAATATAGATATAAAAACTAACATAGAGTCTTTGTATGAAACAGAAAATATCAAACATTTTATAGACCAGTTTACATTAGAATATATTAATTTTTTAGATAAAAATTATGAAAAAGCCTATGAATTTTTTAAAAAAAATGGTTTTAAAAATTTACTTTTAGATGATAAAGAATTAAATTATATATTATACAATATAGTGTCAGATTTTATAGATAAAAAAAGTGAATTTAACAATCAAATAGAATTTAATATAAAAGGCAATAAAACAACAATCATAAATATATTGGATTATAGAATAAATATAATTTCAAAAAGAAATATTGAAAAACAAAAAGAAGAAATTAGAAAAAACAAAAAAGAAAAATTAAATCTTTGATTATTACTTATTAATTGAAATTTTGAAGATAAAGACATTAAAAGAATAAAATCAATATTAAGCACTGATATTGAAGATTATGATGATCTTAAAATAAAGTATATAAAAGATGTTTTATTAAAAGAACAATTAATAACTAAAGAAAGACTATTACTATTAATGGAAAATGAGAACAAAAATTTTAATTATCTTGATTTCTTAGAAAATTTTCATCTTACTAATAAAGTAGAAAAAGTAGCATTAGACCTTATAGAGTCAAAATGAATAGAAATAAAAGATAAGGAAGTAATCTTAAATAACCTAAGATCTTTTTTGATGTTTTTCATAGATATGGAATCAGATGGTTATAATGTAGAAAATTTTAATAACTCTTGAGCAGAATGATATTTTCAATTCAAGTGGAATAACGGTGATTTTAAAAGTGCATACTCATCATTTGAAACTGCATTAAGAAGAACTAGTAAATATTATACAAATTCTTTCTGAATAAAAAAATGAAATCCTGATTGGGTATTAAAAGCTTGGGAAAATAGAGGAGAATTTACACCTATACAATTATCAGCAGAAGAACAAACTATTTTATTTTTATGTGACATATTTAATAGAAATAATAGTGAAGTTAAAGCTCATTTAGAAAATATATTAATTAACTGAAATCAGTGGTCTATAAAACAACTTTATAAGGAAGAACATCACACAAATGTTGTTTGAAATACACATACAAGACTTGAAAGTAAGATGCACACTATATTAGAAAAATATAACTATCTTAGCAAAATTAATTAAACATACTTCCATTCTCATTTTTTCAAATCTCAAAGCTTATAATCTCATACACTTACTCTTTTTAAATACAAAACTTTATTATCTACTGCTTCCATCATCTTTTTTATCTGGTGAAATTTTCATTCTATGATACTTATATAGATTTTTTTATCATCTATAATTTCTATCTTTGCAGGTAAAGTAGTATAATCATCTATTTTTATTCATTTTTCTAATCTTTTAATATATTCTTCTTTTATATCTTTTGAAAGTTTTACATAGTATTTTTTTTCTTTTTCTTTCTTTGGAGATATGATCTGATGTATTTTCTTACCATCTGAAAGTAATACTAAAAGTCATTCAGTATCTACATCAAGTCTTCAAGCTATCTTAACTAAATTGCTGTATGGACAATCTTCTAAAAGTTCTTTGTAAGAAGGATGGTGCCCATCTTCTATATCTGAACTTACATATCAAGCTGGTTTGTGTAAAAGTATAGTTATATCTTTTTTAACTGGTATTTCTTCTCCATTAAAATTGATTATATCTCATTCTGTAACTTTAAAATCTGATTTAAATACATCTTTATTATTTACTTGAGCAAATCATTCTCTTATAAATTTTCTAGTTGCACTTCTTGAAGCAATTCATAAGTTACTTATATATTTATCTAATCTTTCTTTCATTATTAAAATTTCTCATATAAATATTTTTTTATATCTTTAATTCATTCTTTAGTATATGTTGATACAAAAAAGTAATTTTCATTTTCTTTAAAATCTTCAGGTAATAGTTTTTTAACTTCTTTTTTATAGTTTTCTTTAGTAATATTTATTTTTTCTTCATTATTTTCTTGTTCTTCCTCTGTTTCACCTTTTATCTTTCATTCTTCATCTTTTAGGTTATCAATTTTGTTGAATATATAGACTCTTTCTTGTTTAGCTCATATCTCATCAAGTATATTATTTACAATGTCTATCTTATCTTCTATAAAAGGGTCAGAAATATCTATAACATGAAAAAGGATATCAGATTCTATACTATCTTCTAAAGTTGATTTAAATGCCCTTATCAAAGAAGGTGGTAGATCTTGTATAAATCATATAGTATCATTTAAAAGTATTTTTTTGCAGTTTTTCCATTCACACTTAACATCTTTGATTCAAAGGTCATAAGGAGATAAGAAAAGTTCTCATACAGAAGTTCAAAGTGTAGCAAAAAGTTTATCTTCTGCTAATACTCATTTTCAAGTAGATGCATTCAATAAACTTGATTTTCAAGCATTTGTATATCAAACAATTCAAACAGTATTTAAACCTCTTTTTTCTCTTGCTTTTCTATGTTGTTCCCTAACTTTTTCATAGTTTTTAAGTTTTTCCTCTATCTGTTGCACTTTTTTTCTAAGATGTCTTTTCATTATCTCAGTGTTTGTTTCTCAAATTCACTTTGTTCATATTCATCATCACTGTCTTGAAAGTTCCATTCACATTCAAAAAATCCTTGGTCACATATGTTTGATACTTGCAAGTTCTATCTGTAATTTACTTTCAGGAGATTTTGCATGTAAAGTAAATATTTTCAGTATCAAATCAACTCTATCCCAAGCTTTTGCTTTTATATCTTTAAGTTCTTCATTCAGATTATATATTTGGTAAGGTTTAAGTATATTTCAAAGTATAAGAACATCAGCTCATGAAGTACTCATAACTTGTTTTACTTCTTCTAGTTTTCATCAACCTATAAAAGTTTTATAATCTGGTTTTCATCTTTTTTGTATTTTTTTAACTATTACAACTCATCAGTAAGTTTTTACAAGATTTTCTAACTCTAAAAGTCTATTTTCCATCTTATCTTTTGGAAACCTTGAATCAACTACATCAGCAATTACAACTTTGATTTTCTCTTTCATATAAAAAAATATATTTAATTAAATTAAGTTTATTATAATGATAAAACTTAAAATATAAAGGATAAAATATTGATTTTGACAAAAAAAAATAAAAAATTACAATAAAATTAATTATTTTTTATTAATTATATTAAATGAATAAATTAGAAAATTATGTAGATCTTATAAGTTTAGATTATTTATTAGAAAGTCTAGATCATATAAAAATTTTAAAAATTTCTAGAGATGATTATATTAACTTGAAATGAGATATAATAAAGCCAACTTGAGAGCAATATAATTCTTTAGTTTTTTATTACATATACTTACCTAAAGATTTAAAAACTTGAGAAGTATTATCTATAATAGAAAAATTAAATAAAAAGTTTAACTTAGAAAAATACTCTAAATTTAATAGCATTTTAGAAAAAACTAAAATAATGCTCTCATTAATAATTGAAGATAGATGAGAAAAATTTGATGATAATTTAATTAAGTTTATAGATCCTGAATTAATTAAAAAACTACAAAATATAGAATTAAAACCAACAATAGAGATAAAGTCATTTATAAAAAACATTAAAAAACAAAGAAAAATTAATAAAAAACTAAAACTATCAGCAGCAGATTTGCCTATAGTAGAAAATGAACTTTATTATTTATTTAATAATGAATTTGATCTTACTTTTTTTAGAAAAAGTGTAGATATGTTAAGATTTGCTATGGAAACTATAACTCAAATAGAGCAAAAACAACTAGAAAATAAGGATTGAGAGATTGTTTTAAAGCAAGATATTGAAAAACTAGATAAGGAAGCAGATAAATTAAGAAATAAAATATGAATAGAAAATTTAAAAAAAGAACTTAATATTGTTAGACAATCTTGAATTAAAGAAAAGATAGAATCAAAAGAAATTGAAGTAGTGAATAAAATATTAAAAAATATTTATGAATATCCATTTCAATCAACAGAAAATGATTATGGTTATCAACCTAATAAGATACTAGAATACAAAGAAATACAATGTGTATGATTTTCAATTTTATGACATGCCTTTTTATCAGAACTGGGTATAAAGCATAGATGATTACAAAAAATTTGACATAGTGCTATAGAAGTTAATATATGAGATAAAAAATATTACTTTGATGCCACATATAAAGACCATCTTATAGAAATGAGATATCTAGATAAAATTTGAATTTATAGTAAATTAGATATTATTTCTACTCCAAATATAACATCTTTTGCTTATGTTCAAGATATAGAGCATGTTCTATTATCTCAAATATTAAATAATAAATGAGTATTTTTTTCGATAAAATGAAAAGATGATGAAGCTATAAAAATGTATGATAAAGCTATAAATATAAATCCATATAATAATGATGCATACTTAAATAAATGAAATAGTTTATATAATTTATGATATTTTAAAAAAGCTATAAAAATGTATGATAAAGCTATAGAATTATTTCCTTATGACAGTAATGCTTACTTTAATAAATGAAATATATTATTTTTTTTATGAGTAAATAATGAAGCTATAAAAATGTACAGTAAATCTATGAAAATAAATTTCCAAAATATGTATTTTTAGAGTTAATATATAAAAAATAAATTTATAAGCATTTAAAATAATCAAATTTATATTTGAAATATAGTTTTAAATACTTATTATAAAATATAAATTTTGTTCCTTCCTGTGTATACTTGTTTTATACAAGAGGAAAGTCCCTGCATACAAGAAAGCTAAACTACTAACGGTAGTTGAGTTCTTAAAAGAACAAAAAGAAAGTGCCACAGAGACTATACTAGAAGGGTCAAGAACTAAGGGTTTAGAACTAAGTTATTTGTAATGAATACAAATTATAAAAACTTAAAAGTGTGGAATAAATCTATTGAGTTTGTTAGTTTGATTTATAAATTAACAGAAGACTATCCAGATACTGAAAAGTTTTGATTAGTTTCTCAAATGAGAAGAGCTGCAGTTTCTATTCCTAGTAATATAGCTGAGTGATCTTGAAGAAATTGAAAATCAGAATATAGACAATTTCTTTATATTGCTAAGTGAAGCTGTTTAGAAGTTGAAACACAGCTTATTATATCTAAAAAACTTTGATTTATAGATAAGGAAGAAGAAATTGTAGATAAATATTTGTTAGAAATAATTAAAATGTTACAATGACTTATAAATTCTAAGTTCTAAGTTCTCAGTTCTTGGCCCTTTGAAAGGTGAAAAGTAAAGATGAAGTTTAACTTCTACTTTTGTTTTGGTATATGATATGTACCAAAAAGGTAAACCTTTGGTGTATGCAAGGTGGAGGAGTATTTCCAAAGCTGCTTGATATCAACTATAAGTTGATCTAGATAGATTTACACTATTACAGAACAGGGCTTATAGGAGGGAATAAAAATAATATTTAAATTATTTAATATAAATTTATGGACAAAAAAGTTATAGAATGAACACAATCAAATGTTGAAGTACAATTAACTATAGATCCAAAAACTTATGAAAGTTTAAGAGAATCTGCTTTAAATGAATTTGCTAAAGATATAGAAGTTCCTTGATATAGAAAAGGTAAAGCTCCAGCTGATGAGGTTGAGAAAAAAGTAAATCCTCAATACTTAGAAACTGCTATATATGAAAAGGCAGTAAATGATTCTTTAAAAGAATTGACTGAAAAATATAAACTTATAGGTCAAATCTATGATGTAAATCCTTCTAAAAAGGATGATAATCTTACTATCTCTTTTAAAGTTGATGTATATCCAGAAGTAAAAGTTAAAAATAAAGATTTTGAAAATGCAGAACCTCAACTTCCAAATAAAGAAGTTACAGAAGAAGAAATACAAAGAGCAGTTGAATGACTTAAAAGACAATTTGCTGAATATAAAAATGTAGAAAAGGTTAATACAGAAAAAACTATTGTAAAACTTGCTTTAGACTATCTAGATGCTAATTGAGAAAAAGTTGGTGATGGTAAAGTTTTCTTAGCAAAAGAAGATTTTAAAGAATTTCCTATGTTGAAAGATGCTTTTGAAGGTAAGGAAAATGGTTATACAGAAGAATTTGATTATACAGAAGATCTTCCTCAATTATTAAAATACTTTAAGAAAGATAAAGATGAATTAGATATAAAAAAAGTTAAAGCTAGTATTACAGAAGTTAAAGAAACTGAACTTCCAGAATTAACTACCGAAAATTTACAAAAATGGTTTGGTAAAACTTATGATAAAGTAGAGGATTTTATGGAAGAAGTAAAAAACACATTAGCATGAGAAAAAGAAAGAAATGAACTTGCTAAATTTATAGAAGATTTGGTTTCAAAAATAAAAAGTTCTTTTGAAGTTGCTATACCAAAAACTCTTACAGATCAAGAAGTTAAACAAAGAGTTAATCACTTAAAACAACAATATGGTGGAGAAAAAAACTTTGAAGATATGCTTAAAAGTATGAAACCAGAAGATGTTAAAAAAATGTATTCTGAGCTTTCTCAAAGCTCTAAAGAAAGTGTAGAAAAATTTTTTATACTTATGAAATTTGCAGAAGAAAAAGGTATTGCTGATAAGATAGATTTCAAAAGAGATTTAGACTTAGAAAAAAGATTATTAGCTTTGTTTGATAAAAAGGAAAAAACAGATAAAAATGAGAAATAAATTTATTATTTAAATTAAAAATAAAATGTTAGGTTGACTATGAGATATGCAACAAATGTATACAAAATACCAAGATTTACAAAAAAAGTTATCTAAAACTTTAATTAGAGCTAAAGAATCTTGAGTTATAATAGATATAACTGCTGATACAAAAGTTAAAGAAGTTAAGATAGAAGATGAAAGCTTACTATCTCCAGAAAGAAAAGAAGAGATGGAAGAAGCTATCAAAAATGCTATAGTAAAATGACAACAAAAAGCACAAGAAGTTGCTATGGAAAAAACAAAGGAAATACTTTGATTTGACCCTAGTGAGTTAGGTTCTATGTTTTGATGAGGATGAGCTTGAGGATGATTTCCAGGTTTGAAGTAAATTAATTAAGGAGCTTTAAAAGCTCTTTTTTTTATTGAAAAATTTAAGTATTTATATATAAATAAGATGATTTTAAGAATCATATTTTTTAATTTTATTATATTATATATATGGAGTATTCAAAAGAAAGTATTGAAAGACAAGAAAAAATAAATGAACTTAAAAAAGCATGAGTTATAACATATGCTAATAATTTTCATTGAAAACAAGATATACAAGATATTAAAACTAAAGAATCAAGCTTAAAAGATGCTAGTAAACTTATGGAAGAATGAGCACTATGAGAGTTTAAAACTGCTGGTAGGCTTATGCTTTCAAGATCTATGTGAAAACTTATATTTGCAAACATACAAGATAATACTTGAAATATACAAGTTTGTTTTATGAAACAAAAAGCAAAGTTCAATACTTGAAAAGAGCTTGTAGATAATCTAGAATTAGATTCTTGAGAAAAAACTGCACATAAATTAGCTGAAAAATACTTGTTAGCAGGTGATTATATATGAATAACTTGAGATCTTTTTCTTACAAAACATTGAGAGATAACACTTTTTGTTAAAGATTTTCAAATACTTGCAAAAGCAGTAAGACCTTTACCTGAAAAATTTCATGGACTTGCTGATAAAGAAACTATATACAAACAAAGATATCTAGATCTTATAAGTAATGAAGATAGTTACAATAGAATGTTATTTAGATCAAAAGTTGTTAAACTTCTTAGAAGATTTTATGAAGATAATGGTTTTATAGAAATAGAAACTCCTGTACTTTGAAATGCTGCTAGCTGAGCTGCTGCACAACCTTTTATTACTCATCATAATGATTTTGATGAAGATTTTTACCTTAGAATTGCACCAGAAACAGCATTAAAAAAAGCTACTGTATGAAGATTTGAAAAAGTTTTTGAAATAGGTAAAAATTTTAGAAATGAAGGTACAGACCCAACTCATATGCAAGAATTTACTGCACTTGAACATTATGCTGCTTGGTGGAATTTTGAAGATAATATGGATTTTACTGAAAAAATGTTTGATTACCTTTTTGATAACTTATGAATGGATAGAAAAGTAAATGTTATGGATAAGGAAGGTAATGCAAAAACAGTTGATTTTACAACTCCTTGGAAAAGAATAGATTATATAGAATGAGTTAAAAAAGAATCTTGAATAGATGTTAGTTCTTATACTGAAGAAGATATTGATAAGCTTAGAAAAGATATAGAAGAAAAATGAATTAAGATAGAATGAATAGAAAATATGTGAGTTCCTACAATGATAGATTATCTTTATAAAAAAGTCTTAAGACCTTCTATTGTTTGACCTGCATTTGTATATAATTATCCAAAAACTATGCAACCTCTTGCAAGAACTTCAGATGAAGATGAAAAGATAGTGGAACAATTTCAACTTGTAGCAAATGGTGTAGAATTAAATAAAGCTTATAGTGAGCTTGTAGATCCAAAAATTCAAAAAGAAAATTTTCAAGCACAATGAGAAGCTGTTGAAAGATGAGATGAAGAAGCAACTTCTTGAGATGATGATTTCTTACTTGCTATGGAATATGGTATGCCACCACAATCTTGATGGGGTATGTGAATAGATAGACTTATAGCTTTATTGACAGAGCAGTCTAATTTAAGGGATGTTACTTTATTCCCAGTTATGAAATCTTGAAATAAAAAAGAAGAAGATACAGAAGAATAGTAAGTTACAAGTAGAAAGACAAAATATGAAATTTTAATATTTAGTATCTAATAACTATTTAATGAAAATAATATCTTGGAATGTAAATGGTATAAGAGCAGTTATAAAAAAATGATTCAAAGAATTTCTAGAAGAATATGATCCTGATATACTTTGTATACAAGAAACAAAAGCTTTTGAAAGTCAATTTTTAAAAGAAGTTTGACCTATATGGTGATACAAATATGTATGGCATGCTTGAACTAGAAAAGGTTATGCTTGAACTGCTATTTTTTATAAGGAAGATATTAAAACTTTAGATACAAAAAATCATTTTTGAGAAATAGAACATTTTCATACAGATTGAAGGATAACAGAAGTTGAATTTGAAGATTTTGTTCTTATAAATGGTTATTTTCCAAATGGTGGTACAAGAGCTGATGGAACTGAGATGTTATCTTATAAATTAGAATTTTATGATCATCTTATACACTATGCAAATTCTCTTGTAGATAATTGAAAAAATGTAGTTGTAACTTGAGATTTTAATATATGTCATACTGAAATTGATATTGCTCGTCCAGAAGCTAATAAAAATAGTATATGATTTTCACCAAAAGAAAGAGAAAAAGTATCTCAATTTTTGGAAAATGGTTATATAGATACTTTTAGGTACTTTTATCCAGAACAAAAAGATACTTACTCTTGGTGGTCTTATAGAGGTTGAGCAAGGTCAAGAAATGTTTGATGGAGGATAGATTATTTTGTTGTAAATAAATCTTTTATAAAAAAAGTTAAAGATATTACATATTTAAATGAAGTTATGGGTTCTGATCACTGCCCAGTGATATTGGAAGTTAAATAAAAATTAAGATCTAGATATTTAATTACATTCTAGGTATTTTTTTTATCCTCATATCCTATAGAAAATTTCTTTTTCAACTAAATCTCTTTTTCTTCAATATTTAAGAGTAGATATTTCTTTTATTATATCTGTTTTTTTACTAGAGTTTTTATCATGTTCTGTATAAGGATTTATTACATTTATACTAAAAGGTCTTGAAGGTTGAGTATCTATACTTAATTTCATAACAGCTTTAAATTTATCTATATTTACCATATCTTGTCTTCAAAATTCTGGAGAAAATTCTTGTTCAAGGTATTCTGCATCTTTTGCTCAAACTTTATATGCCATTTGTGTTCATACATTACCAAATATAGCTCATGTAAGGTCTGTTTCTCATCAAAGATCTTTTTGTTTAAGTTGTTCTATATATTGATGAGCTATAATAAGTCCTAGACGATACTTTCTTGCTTCTGATAATATACTTTCAATAGAAGGAGTAACATAGTTTTGAAATTCATCTATATATAAGAAAAAATCTTTTCTATCTTCAGGTGCTAAACTTGCTCTTGCCATAGCAGCTTGTTTTATCTTACTTACCATAATAAGACCGAGTAATTGACTGTTTATCTCTCATATCTTACCTTTTGAAAGATTTATTAAAAGAACCTTTCATTCTTGCATAACTTGATCAACTTTGAAAGAAGATTCAACTTGTCATATAACATTTCTAAGTATTCAGTTTGTAGTAAGTGGTCAGAACTTTGCTTGGAAATATGGTATTATCTCTGCTTTTTCTCTATCTCACATTGCATTGTAAGTTTTTTCCCACCAAGTTTTTACAGTAGGGTTTTTAACTTTTGATACTTTAACTTTTTGATAAGCCTCATCTGTAAAAAGTCTCATAACTTCAGTTAAAGTTCCTCACTCAGGCTGTTCCATTAAAGTCATTACAGCATTTCTAAAATAATCTTGAAGTCTAGGTCAGAAAATTTCAGGTCAATAAAGTTTTATAAACATTTCTACAGCATCATTTGTAATAAGGTCTATCTCATCATAATTATCAGATGAAGATGGCTCTAGTAAGTTTAATCAAAAAGGCATTTTTAAATTACCAGCATCAAAGTATATAAGATCATCTATTCTATCTTTAGGGTAGTATTGTAAAACTGTCTCACATAGATCACCATGTGGGTCTATGATTGCAAAACCATTTCATTGTTGTACATCTTGTTTTGCTTGTACATTTATCATTGTAGATTTACCAGTACCTGTTTGTCATATAATATAAAAATGTCTAAACCTATCATTTGGAGCAACTTTAATTTCTTTTCTTACTCATGAATATATATTATCTCAAAGTGCTATTCATTCAGAAGGTATATTATCAGGTGCAGGAATTATCTTAAATTTTTGCCAAGAGATTCTAGGGTTTTTATTAAATCTTGAATGTGGAAAGTGAAAGATACTAGATATTTCTTTTATATTTAAAATATCCTTATTTATTATAAAAAGTCATTTATAAAGTGTAAAGAAAGGCTTTTTAAATAAATTTTGTATAAATTCCTTTCAAAATTTTTCTAATTCTTTCATTTTTAAGAATACAAAAGAGTTTAATCATATATAATTGTATTGATTCATAGAAAATGAAAGGTCTTCAATAATTTTTTTAGGTCTATCTGGATCTGGTGAATTAGCAAAAGTTTTTATAACAACATCAAATCATTCATCCTGAACTTTTGCCTCCATATCTTGTATTTGATTACTACCAAGTCATGATTTATCTTCATCTTTTCATCATTTTCATGAAAATAAGTTTGCTCATATTCATCAAGCTTTAACTTTTTTAATTTTTTTTCTAAAAGATTTTTGCCAAGATTCTCATATAGGTTGTACAAGCATTTGCAGTTGAAGTTTTTCATCTCTTTTTACTCTTGAAAATGAAGATAATATACTATCCATAGGGTCTGCTTCAAACTTTTCATAGTTTTTAATAGGAAATGCATCATCTTTACTTAGTACTAGATATCACCCATAACCATATTTTCAAGCTTCAAGCATCTTTGCAGGTTTTACTTCTTGTACTGTAGCTCAAGCATAGAAAGAACTTATAGTTTTATCAAAACTTTCTTGATGATCTTTTGGCATTCAAACTATGTATTTTATATTTTCTTTTTCTACAACTATGTTAAAACTTATATAATCTTGTCATAAAAATTTAGCTTTAAAAGAACTATCATATATACCATAGAAATTTTTTAAAACTTGTTCCATAATTTGTATATTATTTTTCATTCATTGTATGGTATCTGCTGACTTATCAGCATCTGAATCTTTTTTAGGTATCTTAACTTGTAAGAAAACTAGATTATGTGCATAATCTTCTCTTAATTTTTTTTTATATTTTTTAAAAGCTATTTTTAATATTATTATAGCTAATAAAACTATTCATAAAAAGATTAAAAAGCTAGTCATTTATTATTTTTTCATCTAAAAATTTATTTATGCAATCATTATAATTTTTTTTGTAAATAATGCAAATTATCTAACAACTATATATAATCAAACTTAATTTTCAATTTTATTTTAATAAAAAAACTCTATATATGAATATAGAGCAATTTAATTAAATTTTTAACATACATAACTTGCAACTTGTTCTGCAACTTTCTTATCAAGTGGGGATGGTATTATATAATCTGCTGTAGGTTCTTTTATATAATTTGCTATTCATTCAGCAGCTTTTAATTTCATATCATCAGTTATATTGCTAACTTTATTTTGCAATGCTCACTTGAAAATTCAAGGAAATACAAGAACATTGTTAAGTTGATTTGGGAAATCACTTCTTCAAGTTGCTATGATAGCAGCTCAAGCTTCTTTTGCTTCATCTGGCATTATCTCAGGTATAGGGTTTGACATTGCAAATATGATAGGATCAGCATTCATAGATCTTACCATATCTTTACTTACAACATTTCACACACTAACTCATATAAATACATCAGTTCATTCCATAGCATCCTTTAAACTTCAAGATTTATTTTCTTGGTTTGTAACTTCAAGTATCTCTTTTTTACTATCATTAAGGTCTGTTCTGTCTTTAGATATTATTCATTTACTATCACAAACTATTATATCTTTAGAACCATAAAGTCTAAGTAATTTTATAATAGCAGTTCAAGCTGCTCAAAGTCAATTTACAATTATTTTAATATCTTCTTTTTTCTTTTTAGTTATCTTTAAAGCATTTATCAAACCTGCAAGCACTACTATAGCAGTACCATGTTGATCATCGTGAAAAACAGGTATATCAAGTTCTTTTTTAAGTCTTTCTTCTATCTCAAAGCATCTTGGGGCAGATATATCTTCAAGGTTTATTCATCAAAAAGTTGGTGCAATATGCTTAACAGTTTGTATAATCTCTTCTGTATCTTGAGTATCTAAAACAATAGGGAAAGCATCAACTCAAGCAAATTCTTTAAAAAGCACTGCTTTTCACTCCATAACTGGTAAAGAGGCTTCAGGCCCTATATTTCAAAGTCACAAAACTGCTGAACCATCAGATACAACTGCAATCGTGTTTCATCTGAAAGTTAGTTCTTTTGAAAGTTCTTTATCTTTATGTATTTCCTTACAGCTTTCAGAAACTCATGGAGTATATGCTATAGATAGATCATCTTTATTTTCAATTTTTAATTTAGATTTTATTTCCATTTTTCAGTTATTTTCTCTATGTGCTTTTAAGCTTTCTTCAAAATAGTTCATATACTTATTTATTATATAATTAAATTGAATGTTAAATATAAATTTTTATAATATTTTTTCAAATTATTTTTTTTATTATTTTTTAAAATTAATGATATCTAATATATTTATGTTAGTTTGATGATTTTTATTATTATTAACACATTTTTATTTTTCTATTATATGAAAAAGCAAAAAAATATTTCTTATAAATATTCTATGATGATTTCTAATATTTTTAGGAGCATATATAAATAATTCTATACCTATAATGATATTAAATATTTTTTGGATATTTATATCAGTTTTATACATATATGATATTAATATATTTAAAAATAAAAATCATGATTGTAAATTAATAAAAACATTTATTTTACCTTTAATAGTTATTATTGTTTTAATTTTATATATATTATGATATATAGATAATTACAATATAGCATATCTTTCAACATTTTTATATATTATATCTTTTATCTTTTTTGGTATAAATATTTTTAATTCATTAGAATATTCTATTTATACTTTTTTATGATTTTTGTTTTTATTGCCAAATATTTTTCTTACCCAAAGTTATTGAATCTTACTTAATGAATGATTTTGAGCATTATTTTCTTTTATTTGAATTTTTAAGTTTGTTTACTTATATTATGTATCTAATAATTTATATCAAAATAATCACTAAGTTGTTGTTTTGATATATTATAATATTTTAATCTTTCATTTGTATCTAAATCATAAGTTGGATCATAATAATATTCTCATATTTTAGATACTTGATGTAAATATCATCTTTTGGACATTCAAATAACAGTATCTGCATTTTTACCATTAAATAATGCTATAAGTGAAAAAATATCTGATATACTTTGACAAACTCATTCTTTATTTTTTAAACTTTCAAATACATTCCAATTTTTAATAAGTTCTTTATCTGTATTTATCTTATTATTTAGTATTTCTTGTGAAACTCATTCTTTATTTAAAATATTATTAATTTTTTCATTATAATTTATATTTGAAGTTATCCATTTATAAGAATCTTTAAGTGAATTTCATTCAAATTGTTTTGTGAAATTTAATAAATTATACATATCCTGAACACTATAATTTAAATTATGTCTTCAAATTGTATAGAATGTGAAATTTAATATTTTTCATAATTTTTTTAAATCAATATCTTTATAAATATTAAATTCTCAAAGATAAAAAACTTTTATTCCTTTTTTCCAAACTATAATTTTATCTTTTCAATTTGTTATTATACTTCATTTTTTAATATGTTTTATATGTTTTATAATGTCTTTTTTAGGTATTTCATAATATTCTCATGTTCATGTTAAGCTCATATAATATAGTTTATCTCCATACTTAAACATTCATGAGGTTATAATATTATTTTTATCAGTTTTTGAGTAGAAAAATTCTTCAATATATATATATCAAGTTTCTTTAAGTTTATTTATATTATAATCTATTCATTTTATAGGATTAAAAGGTTCTATTACACTTATATTTTCTTTATCTATTAACCATATTTTATATTCATTATTTATTTTTTTGTAAAATATATAGTCATTACTATGATTTTCTTTTGCATATTTTATACCATTTTCTAACTCATAATAAGGTACTTTTATAGTAAGTATTTTCTCAAAACCTATCCAATTATCATTTATTTTAACTATAAAATTATTATATATACTATCTATCTTTCATAATGATGGTAATTTTACACTTACATTATCTGTTTTACTTTTAATAGTACCATCATAATCATAAATTATTTTTCATAACTTACTTTTAAGTATATCTTCTTGATTATTAGATTTTTCTATTTCAGTTGAAATAATATTTGAATTTTCTTGATTATCACTTTCATTTTCTACTTGCAACTTGTTACTATTATTACATTGTTCTTTAATTTCATCATATCTATAATTATTTGTTGTTATAAGTATATTGAAGATATTTTTATATTTAGGATATTTACTTTTATATAAATTTAAAACTCTATCTAAATTATCATATTTTTCATTTTTATAATAACATATTTTAGCTTTATCATCATACTTTGTTTCAATATTTTTTTCAACTCTATCCAATTTTGCATTATATAAGTTTTCAAGATTATCTATTTCATAAGCAAAAGTATTAGAAAACATTATTATTGATAATAAACTCATAATTCATATTTTTTTAAGCATATTTTTAATATTTATTAAGGTTAAAGATTTACTTGCAACTTGTTACTTTTACATATTGTTTTAAAGCTGGTTCTTGTATTACCTGTCATGTTTCATATATATAAGCTGTTAGATACTTTCAATATACACAACCACTATCAAGTCATATAGTATTTTTCCTAACTTGAAGTCCATCTGCAGCATAGTGTCAATATATTATTTTCTTATTAGTTTTATTATAGTATTCATACCACTTTTTTCAATTAATTTTTCTAATTCTTGTTATCTCATTTATATTATGTTCTTTTAAGGGCTTTCCAGGAATAACTCAAGCATGCAATAATATCCAGTTTGAAGTTTCTATATAAGTTGGTAAGCTTTTAAGATATTCTATATGCTTTTTAGACACATATTTTTTAAGTTCATTAAAAGTTTGATTATAGTTTATATAATCTTGTTTTAGATATCTTAAAAAATTTATTTCATTATTTCAAACTACAGATTTTATCTGAGGATTTTTGATTAAAAAATCTAAAACTTTAAAACTTTCAGGTCATTTATTTATAATATCTCAAGTAAGATAAAGCTTATCAATATCTTTATTGTATTCTAGTTTTTCTAAAAGATTTATAAATTCTTTAAAACAACCATGTATATCTCATATAAATATTGTTCTCATTATATTTTTTAATATATAAATTATTCTTAATTATAGTTATAATATAATTAAATTAAAGTTTTTTAAAAAATTTGACAAAGAATATAAAAAATATATAATGTTTAGTGTCTTTTACAAAACAAAAATATAAAAATGAAGAAAAAATGTTTTAAAAATTTAAATGTATTTCTAGATCCTGAAAGTAGAAAATATGAATGCGATTATATGGAAAAAATATGAAAATATGAATTTAATGAGATTATAAATAATAATGAACTAGATGATTTAAACTTAAATAGTACTGAAAAAAATTATTTAGATGCATTTTTTCAAAACAATAGAGAACAAATTGAAAATAATTTAGATAAAAATGATTTTATAAATTTAATAAAAGAAGTAAAATCAACCCAAAATAAGATAGAAAAAGAACTTCAAAAAGAATTAAGTCCAGAGTTTTATAATAAACTAGAAAATAGTTGAAACAACCAATATATAAAAAGTACAGTATTTGATAATATAATTAATAATCTTTGAAATTATTATATTTATAAAAGTGATTTTGACCTTGAGGATATAAGTACAATCATAGATAATATTTTAAATATATATAAAGCTGTTAATAAAGAATATAATAATAATAAAGAAAATGATAATTATGATTTTCAATATCATGCTATTAGTACATTACATACTTTTTTTATAGATTGATGATATGAGTATAATAAAAGTATTGATAATTTCAAAATAGAATGAAAAGATAATTTTCTTATAAATAAAGCTTCTAATTTTACTAAATTAGATGATATTATATGATGAAAATATTTTATAGATTATCAAGAACCATTAAAAGAAGAATATGCTAAACAATATATAAATAAAAATAATTTTCCAGAATTTAATAATGAAAAATTATCTTTTACTCCAAATGAAATATATGCTTTAACTATGATATTTTCATGACAAGAAGCTGACGTAAAAGATATAGAATGAAGTAATTTTAATAATTTATTAAAACGTATTTCTTCAAAATTTGATAATATTACATTTAATTGAGATATAAAAGACTTTAAAAAAGATATTATATCTATTATTTATACTAAAGAAGATTTATCTTTTATAGAAAATGATGAGCAGTATAAAGCTTTTTTAGAAATAAATAAAAATACTTCATACTCATACATATGAGTATTGACAGCTTGGATTAATTATATTCATATAGCAAAAAATGAAGATAATTCAAAAATAAATAATGAAGCTATAACTTATATTAATGAATTCTTTGAAGAAAATATAAGAACAAATGAAGATAATTCAAAATTCATAGATAATTTTAATATATTATTTTGAAAATATTGACTTGAAAAAAAACAAGAAGATGTAGAAAACTTAAAAAAAGAAAAAACAATAAATTATATATGAATGTTAAGAGGTATCGAAAATATAGAATCTTCACAATATGATAAAATGCTTGAAAATATAAAACCATCAGAAAGAGAAGTTGTTAAAAAACATCTGGAAAATATATTTGATAATATAAAAGATTTAAATACTGAATATATTAAAAGTTGAATATGAGATTTAAAATTGTTTTTAAACAATTATTTTGAAAATAGTGAATTAACAACAGATAGTGAATTTACTAGTAAAAGTATATATGATAATATAATAGAAAATGAAGATAAAAAATATAAAGATGAAAAATATGATGATTTTATAGAAGGTTTTATAAGTATACTTACAACAAATATTGATAAAAAAGAAATACAAAAATCATATGAAGTTGCAAATTCAAATGAAAAATTTAATAATTATATAGATAAAGCTTTTGAAAACTTTTCAAGTACAAGTATTGATAAAAGCATTGATGAAAATAAGGAAGTTTCTTTAGAAGATTTTAAAAATGAGGAAGTGAAAAATATTTTAAAAGCAAACTTTAAAGCATCTCTTATAGAGTCATTATCTTGAAAAGGCAAAGATATTATTGATAAAAAATTTATAGAAGAAAACAAAACATATATTATGAAAGAGTTAGATGAAGATTTTAATGCATTTAATTGGAATGTAGAGTCTTCACAATCACTTTTTGAAAATTTTATAGACAACTTCCCTGAAGAGTGATTTAGATTTGATAATGAAGAATTATCATCTTTTTATGAACAAACAGAAAAATTAAGAAAAGAAACAGATAAAATAGAAAAAATGTGATATGCATGATATGCTGAATATTATGAAAAACAAAGAGCAGAAAGAGAACTTTTAGAACAAACATGATGATTAAGTAAAGAAAATATAAGTTTAAAAGATTCAGTATTTGCTTGAAAAGAAAGTAATGATGTACAAACTTCTCATAGCTTTGAATGATGAGTTCATACATTTCAATTTAAATTACCTTGAAGTGAAGAAGTTCTTAAAATTCAATCACTTAAGTGTGAAGATGGCAATAAAGAGCTTATGAAAGAGTATCTTAAGTGATGACTTGGCATGGAACTTGAATTAAAGTGAGATACAGACCATTTTAATAAACTAATAACAGAAAGTACAGATTTTTCAAAAGAATGATTATCAAGTTTAGACTTTAAGGAATTAAATAGTTTTTTACAAATATATATATACAAAAATTTCTATGAAAATAAATGAGAAAAAGAAAGAAAGTTTATGGAAGAAAATAACTTAAATATATATGATATGTATAATAATCCTAAAATGTTTTTTAAAGAGTTTTCAAGCTCCATGAATAAAGATATGTGATGAATAAAATCAACTTTTTGAACATTTGAAATAGAACTTAATACTCTTTGAAATGATTATTTTAATAAAAATAATGCTATAAATATAGAACAAGAAGTTCTTGATAATTGAAAATGAGCATATAAAAATGAAGAAAAAACATTAACAGAAAAAACATTAAATATGTTTTCAAAATGATTTGAATATTTTATACCAAATAAACAATCAAAATAATGAAAAACTTAGAAAAAACTAATATACCAAAACAAAACAAAACAAATATTAATAATGTAATAGAAAAAACAGAAAGTGAATTAAAATGAACTTTTGAAGTAAGTAATAAAGATAAAAAAGATTTTAAAAAACTTTGAGAAATATATTTTTCTTTGTTTAATATAAAAAAAAAAGATTCACTTAAAAGAACACAAGAATTGATTGTAGAATATATACAAACATATATAAATTCTAATGAAAATGTCCAAGGGATATTTGAGTGAAGATTAGAAAAATTATTAAATAAAAAAGCACATTTAAGAGTTTTTGCTGATCAAATAAAAAGAGAATGATGACTTTTACAATATGGAGAAAGAAGACTTGGTATAAAATAAAAAGTTGAAAAAATAAAATATATAACTATAAAATAGAGCATTTATTTTGCTTTATTTTTTTTAAATGTTACAAGAACCAAATTACATAGAACTTATAGCTAATGAACTTTGATTTACACAAAATCAGGTAGAAACTGTCTTAGAACTAGTAAAAGAATGAGCTACTGTACCTTTTATTGCAAGATATAGAAAAGAAAAAACTTGAAATTTAGATGAAAATCAGATAAGATCTATACTTGAACTTCAAAAAAAAGAAGAGAACTTATTTAAGTGAAAACAAACTGCTATAAACTGAATTCAAGAACAATGAAAACTTACTGATGAACTACAAACAAATATAGTAAATGCTATAACTTTAAAAGAAGTTGAAGATATCTATAAACCTTACAAGAGCAAGAAAAAAACAAAAGCTATGATAGCTAAAGAAAAATGACTTGAACCAGTTGCAAAGCTAATAAGAGAAAACATAGAACTTGATAAAAAAATCATAGAATCTAAACTTTCTAAAGAGGATTTTGATAAGATAAAAGAATTAACTGAAGAAGAGATTTTAGAATGAGCAAGTGAGATAATAGGGCAGGATGTAAATGAAAATGCATCATTAAGAGATTTTTTGAGAAAAGATATAATAGATGATGGTTTTTTAACTTCAAAGATAAAATGAGAGAAAACATTGGAAAAACTAACTGACAATATAAAATCACAAATGTATAAGTTTGATATATATAAAGATTTTTCTGCTCCTTATAAAAAAGCTAAATCTTACCAAATACTTGCTATAAACAGATGAGAAAAACTTTGAATACTAAATGTAAAACTTGAATCAGACAATGAAGAAGCTTTTATATGAAAAATTGTAAAAGAACCAACAAATCTTTATAAAGAAGCTATAAAACTTTGATATAAAAAACTTTACAAATCAGTTGAAAATGAGCTTAGATGAGAGCTAACTTCAAAAGCAGAAGATGATGGTATATTAACTTTTCAAAGTAATCTATGAGAACTTTTGATGACAAAACCTATATATGATAAGATGATCCTTGCTATAGATCCTTGATATAGAACTTGAAGTAAGATAGTAGTACTTGATAAATTACAAAAACCTATAGAATTTTCTAAGATCTACCTGCATAGAGAAACTCAAGCAAAAGCTATATTAAAAGACCTTTTAAAACAAGTTGATGTAGTTGTAATATGAAATGGTACTGCTAGTGACGAAACAGCTGAACTTGTACAGTCTATAAAAGATATCCCAACTTATATAGTAAATGAGTCTTGAGCTTCTGTATATAGTGCAAGTAAAGTTGCAGAACAAGAATTTCCAGATCTGGACTTAACAGATAGATGAACTATAAGTATATGAAGAAGGTATATAGACCCACTTTCTGAACTTGTAAAAGTACCTGTTTGAAGCATATGAGTAGGTATGTATCAACATGATATGCTAGAGAAAAAACTTGAAGAAAAACTTTGATATGTAATAGAAGATGTTGTAAATCAAGTTTGAATAAATGTAAATACTGCATCTATACATGTTTTAAAAAATATATCTTGAATAGATCTAAGAACTGCAAAGAAAATATATAATCATAGACCTTATGCAAGCAGGAAAGACTTAGAAAAGATACTATCTTCAAAAGTCTATGAACAAGCTATTTGATTTTTAAGAGTACCTGAAAGTAAAGAAAAGTTAGATAATACTGACATACATCCTGAACAATATGAACTTGCTAGATTCCTTGAAAGTCATAACAATTATAATATGCAAGAATTAGAAGACATCTATCCTTGAGCAAACAAAGATACTATAGAGTTTATACAAAAAGCTTTAGAAAATATATGAAAAGACCCAAGAGTAAATAGTGCTCATAAAAAAGCTTGAAAAAAAGTTGCATTTGATGAACTTAAAGAATGAGATGTTCTTGAATGAATTGTAAGAAATATATTAGCTTTTGGTGTATTTGTAGATATATGAACTAAAAATGATGGGTTAGTGCATATTTCTCAGATAGCTGATGAATATATAAAAGACCCTGCAGACCATGTAAAAGTATGAGAAACTGTAAAAGTGAAAATAACTTGAATAGATAAAGAAAAATGAAAACTTCAACTTAGTATGAAGGAAGTTTAATAGTAGCAAGTAAAAAATTACAAGTAGCAAGTATAGGTTATTCTCCCGAAGGCAGGAATCTATGTGAAAGTTATTAGATTATCCAATCCAGTTGGATAATGACAGTTTATGTTTAGTTTGTCATTCTTGTGAAGGCGGGAATCTCTTATTTCTAAGTCCCTTTAAACCTTAATATAAAATATGTTAAAAAACTTAAATTTCGTTGCATTTGATTTTGAAACTACTTGACTTGATGTTGCAAAAGATGAGGCAATACAAGTTTGAATAGTTTCTTTTGATTATAAATTTGATATAAAAAAGCAATTTTCTACTTATATTAAACCAGATAATTTTACTTCTCTTTCTGAGATAGTTGAATTTACAACTTGAATTAAAACTAAAGATATAGAATCTGCTCCAAGTTTTCAAGATATTAAAAAAGACCTTGTTGATTTTTTTGATGAAAATACTGTTCTTATAGGTCATAATATACAATTTGATATAAGTTTTATGGAAAAGTATCTTTGAAAAATACCTTATCTTACAACTTTTGATACTTACATTTATTCAAGGTTATTATTACATTTTCAACCTTCTTATGCACTTGAGATATTGGCAGATAAACATGGTTTTAAAAGAAATTCACATGATGCACTTGAAGATAGTTTGATGAGTTTGGATCTTTTTAAACTTATTATGAAGCAAGCTAGCAAACTTATAAAAAAATATCCTTTCTTACAAGATGTTTTATTAAAATCAGATAGTGTATTTACTAAGATAATGGATCTTGAAAAGATAAATAAACATGTTTTTTCTATACCAAAAAAGCCTATACATATCCCAAAATCTAAAAAAATAACTTCTTCAAAAGAAATTGTTACAAACTATGAAAATAAAACTGTATTTAATACTACAGGAGTAAGTATGCAAGATGTTATAAATTTTGGTATAAACTGACAAACTAAGGTAATACTTGCATTTTCTTCAAGAAACCGTCTAAATATATGAAAGAGTATTTTAAAAGAAAAATATATCCCTTATTCTTGATTATCAAATGGTAGTATATCAAATCAGGATAATGAAAAAAAGTTATTATCTAAGAAAAATTTTGAAGACTATGAGGCAAATTATATATTGAAAGCTTTTTCTCACTATCAAGAAGATATAAGTGTTTTTGATATATCAAATTTTGATGAATATAAGATTCATAATTTCTTATCTTGAGAAAAAAGAGGTATAAATAGCAGTTTTATACTTACAACTCATGGGGAATTTTTTAACTATATCAAAGAAAATGGTAATGATACTATAAAAGATTATAAAGTATTGTTTTTTGATTGGCATCTGTGGATGGGTAGTTTATGATCTGTTGTAAATAAAGGTTTTGATTTCTATGAATTGTTAAATAAACTTGAGATTATAAAGTATGAAAAAGAATTTGATAATGATGAAAAATATATAGATTCTCTTATAAATGATATATCAACTTTCTTTTGAGGCTTATCAGTTAAACTTTTACCATTTTTTAAATGAACAGATAATAAGATAGAGATGGTAAATCTGTTTGCAGAAACAAGAAATGGATTGAACCAATTACAAACTTCATATGAAAAACTTACTGAAAAGATAGAAAAATTGTGAGAAAAACAAATAACTAACTATTGGAGTATATTTCAAGAATGTGCTGATAATTATTGTATCTTAGAACAAAAAATTTTTGGAAATGGAAATTTAAAATATATCTTCAATCCACTTTTGCAAAACATAGATATAAATACTTTCAATGATTATATGGAAGGTCTAACTTACTATAATTTTACTACACTTGAAAAACAAGATTATGTAAAACTTAATACAATACTTCCTGAAAAAGAAGAAAAAACTAAGATTATAGACTATAAAGAAGATATAGACTTTAAAAAACTTGTTGAAACCATCAAAGAAAAGATGGAAGAAAATAAAAAGATATTCTTGGTTTCAAACAATAAAAACTTTTCAAATAGCTTATTTAAACTTATTTTTAACCTATTTAAAGAATATGATATAAAAGCAAACATATATGCAGAAAACATAACTTGATGACAATGAAAATTGCTATATTACCTTAAAAAAGATAGAGAAAAGAAAGTTGTTATATGATGACCTGAATTTTTAATATGAAATAAATCAAATTTTATAAACTATAATGAAGTTTTTCTTCTTTCAATTAACTGAAAAAATAGAGATAATATAATAAATGATATAAAGTTTTATATATAGTATTATAAAAACAAATATTAATATAAGTTTTTAATTAACTTGACAAAATAAGAAAAAAATATATAAAAAAAATATTTAAAACAATTAAACATATAAAAATATGAATAGCTTTGAAAAACCAATCAATAGTCCAAATAAAACAGAAGAAAGAACTAATCTAGCTATAAAATCAACACAAGATAAATTAAATTGATTATTTTCATTAATGCTTATTGCTTGAAAAATATCTTGAAAGCAAGTTTCAAAAACTACATTACATACAAATGAGGAAATAAAAGAATTATTAAATAAAATGAAAAAATGAGAAAAAGTATGAATAATAATAGAAAAATGAAATAAAAATTATGTTAAACAAATAATTGAAGATCTAGGGTTTAAAGTTAGTTTTAAAAAAAATAGTAAAATAGTTGTATTAGAAAAGGAAGCTTCTTGAGAAAATCAAACAACATTTATAAAAAAAGATATAAATAAAAAGCAAATAAAAGAAAGAGAAATTGTAAGTGAAAAACATAAAATGACAAGAAATCTAGTATTATTTACAAATACACTACTTTCTGTATTGGAAAAAAGACAAACAACAAAAGAATTGTTTGAAAAGTTAGAAAAAATAGAAGTAATATCAAAAGATCTTGAATGGAATGATAAAAAGCAAATACAAACAACAATAAAATCCTTAGAAGCACTAAAAGTATTATATAAAACTGTTGATATAGAGCCTATCATTAATAATATAATAAAAAATATTTCATAATATGTAAATAAAAATATATATTTATAAACACCTTCAAAAAATATGGTGGAAGATATAAAATTATCTAAAAATAATAATATCAAAAATAAGATAAATAATGCAGTAAATATATTTAAATAAATTTGAGTAAATAACCACAAATTTCTAAAAATTATCTTAATTTTACAAAAACTTGACAACAAAAGTAAAAAAACTATAAAATAGGAGAAAGTTTTTATATTCTAATTTTTAAAAAAAATGGAAAGTAAAGAATTTACAAATGAAAAGTTAGATAATAAAGAACAATGAGAAGAAAAAGAAAAAGGTATAGTAGAATGAACAAAGAAAAGTTTAAATAAACTGTTTTCAGCAATACTGATAGCAGGTGTTATAAGTTGAAGTGCAGTTGCAAAAGAGCAATTAAATGGATATGATGAAGTAAAAGAATTAACAGACAATATGAAAGCATGAGAAAAGATAGAACTTAGTGTAAAATCAGGAGATATGGAAAGTATGAAGAAAAAATTGGAAGACGATGGTTTTGAAGTAAGTTTTGAAGAAGATGGTAGGGTAGTTATTGTAAAGGAAGAAGAACCATCTTTAGCAGCTTGGGGTGATTTTGATGAAGAGATAGAAAAAGCAGATAGAGAAAGTGAGGAATCACTTAAGGAAAGTAAAGAATCATTAGCAGAAAGTAAAGAATCATTAGCAGAAAGTAAAGAATCATTAGCAGAAAGTAAAGAGTATTTAGCAATAGCAAAATATAAAGAAGAGTTTTCAAGAACATTATTGGATACACTGGAATGAATGCAAGAAGATGAAATAAATAAAAAAGAAATAATAGAAAATTTACAGAAGATGAAAAAAGTTGTGTATGCAGGAAATTTGGTAGATTCAGAAAAAAACAGAAAAGCTATGAACAGTGGTTTAGATACAATAAAGTTGATGTACCCAGAAGAAAAGAAAATACTTGATTTGATAGAAGAAATACAAAAAAAATTAAATTCATATGAGATAGATCCTAGTATGGCTTAAATTCTTAAATAAAAATAAAAATGAAAACAAAAATATTATTCATAATAATTTAATAATAGACTTGAATAGTAAGAATATATAATTTTTTATGTTATATATAAAGTTTGGTCTATTATTTTATTAAATAGTTTGTCTTTACTATACTGTAAAATAATTAATATTTAACAAAATAGTAGTAGTAATATGTCTTGAAAAAAAAATATATTTATTTATATTATAATTTAATAAAATGAAAAACAGATATAATGAATGTAGGTATTTAAATCTTAAAAAAACAGATAGAATGTCTAAAACTAAGAATGAATTAAGAGGGACAATGTCTTTAATTGATGTTTCAAAAAAAGATTCTTTAAACAAAAAATGGGTGGAGTACATAAAGAATAAAATTGACTGAATAGATTTGAATGAAAAAGAAAGAGCTTATTTCAAAAGAATCCTTAGAGTTCTGGATATGCCTGATTTGTCAAATTATAAAGGACATCCAGTAAATATTATTATTGCAAGGATTATTGGTTCATGTTTTTTTGAATGATTTGATCATATAAAAGTTCCTGAAATAGTTAGTGAATCGGAAACTTTTGACTTATTTAATTTCCCTAAAGATCATGTTGCTAGAAGACCTAGTGATAGCTATTTCATAGACAAATCTGATAATTCTGAAAATAGTATATTGCTTAGGCCTCACACATCAGTTATGTGGCATTATTATTTGAATGATTGAGATGGTAAAGAAAAATTAGAACAAACATGAGAAGTAAAAGCTTTATCTTGGTGAAAGGTTTATAGGGTAGATGAATTAGACAAAACTCATCATGAATGTTTTCATCAAATTGATTGACTTAGAATTACATCCAAAGATAAAGATATAATAAATCAGGATACACTTAAGGAGGTTTTATCAAAAACAATTACAGCTCTTTTTTGAGAATGAGTTGACTATAGATTTAATAAAGATCAATTTCCATATACAACTGATAGTTTGGAAGTAGAAGTTTATGATGAAAAGGAATGAAATCGAATTGAAGTTTTGTGAGCTTGAGTAGTTCATCCTTCAGTTTTAGAAAAATTATGAATAAATCCAGAAAAATATAATTGATGGGCCTTTGGTTTTGGTATAGAAAGATTGGCTATGGGGATGAAGAAAGTATCTGACATAAGAATGTTTTGGAGTGATGATGAAAGAATTACTAAGCAATGGTGAGATATGAAACCTTTTGAAGAAGTTAGCAATTTTCCTCCTGTATACAAAGATATTTCTTTCTTTTCTTGATTGAACAAATTTATAAAAGATGATGAAAAAAGTAAAAAAGAATGATGAATTGAATTGACAGAAAGTTCAGAGGCAGATTTATTTGAGATATCTGGTATTATTAGAGATTTAGCACTGGATGCATGAGATTTGATAGAAGAGGTTAAAATTATAGATATATTTGAAAATAGAGAAAAATTCTGAGATAAAAAGTCTGTATGTATAAGAATTACATTTAGATCATTAGAAAAAACACTTACAAATGAAGAAATAAATGAAGTATATTTTCAAATAAGAGAAAGCCTTGAAAATAGTTTATGATATGGATTAAGATAGTTTAATTTATTTTTTGCATTATTTATAAAATCCATATGTATAGGTATAAATTTAATAAACATTTCTTTAAATATAAAAAGTATTTTTTTAATGAGAATTATGATAATTACTCTGATATAAAAAAATATATTGACTATATTATGCATAAATTGAAGTTAAAAATGGTTAGAAATGATCAACCAATATTTCCTTCAAAAAATAAAAATGAAAAACTTATTAATGAATTAAAATATGAAAAAATAACAGTTAAATAATGAAGTATAGAAAATGTATTTGATAAATTTATAGAATGATTTAACTGAGCTATAATACGAAATTCAACAAAGACTGCTTATAATATATGAATAAGCCCGTTGATACCTACTATAGCAGCCAATACGGTAGTTGATATATATAATCCAAATTGCATTATGGAAGAGGTATGATGAAATTTTCTTGTTATAGAAAAAAAAGTTATAAAAATTCTTTCAGACTTAGCCTGATTTGATTATAATACTTCAGACTGAATGGCTGTATTTTCTTGAACTGCTACTTTATTAAATGCAATTAAAATATCTATTTGAAAATTTTCAAATGATGTTATAAATAATGGAATAAAGGAAGATTATTACATACTCACATGAGAAACAAACCATCATGTAATTACATCAATTTGTTGATTTTTATGAATATGAACTAATAAGTGTATAAGAATTAAATCTATAGAAGAATGAAAAATGGATCTAGATGACTTTTATAAAAAATATCTTTCATTAATAAAAAATGATAAAAAAGTGGTTTGTGTTATAGCAAATGGTTGAGAGACAATTAATCATGCACTAGATGATTTGAGTGATATTGACATTATTGTTAAAAAATTCATAAAAAAATATAATATAAAAAAACCACATATTCATTTAGATACAGTTAACTGACGAGTTTGGCTCTTTTTTAAAGATTATAATTTTATAAAAAACTCTTTACAAATCCATCAAGAAGATCTAAATAAAATTAAATACAATTTCAGTATTCTTAATAAATTAAAATATGCAGATTCATTCTGAGCAGATTTTCATAAAACTTGATTATGTGCATATAATTCTGCCTTTTTTGTTGTTAAAAACTATAAAAAATTATCATATATAAACTGATCTGAAAATATTCCTCATAAAGATAAGATTATATGAGAAATGGCCAATTTTGATTATTCAATTGAACATTCTAGAAGCTGAAAATGAATAGCAAGTGCATACATAGCCTTACATACAATGTGATACGATTGATTTAGATCTTATTTAGTATATTTAATGCAGTTAGGTCGTATATTATCTAACATAATAAAATATGAATATAAAAATCATTTTGAAATTATAAATTTTAAAACTAATCGATTTGTTTCTTTGATTGTACCCATATTTTCAAATAATCAAAAAAGTTTTAATAATTTAAAAAATTGAGAAGATTGTGAAAAAACTATAGATTATTTTGAAAACAATATATCTGGTAGTATAAACCTTTTTTCTTGTATGGAAAAGTATGATGTAAAAAAACTTATCTTTTCTTCTTCTGCAACTGTGTATGATCAAGATATCTTTATTCAAAAAGGTTTTGACGGTGCAAAAGAAACTGATAAAACTTGAAATACCTCAAATCCATACTGAACTACAAAGTATATCATAGAACAAATGCTTCAAGACTTAGCAAAATTTTTAAAGTTTGATATCATAAATCTTAGATACTTCAATCCTATATGAGCTCATAAAAGCTGATATATATGAGAAGATCCAAATGGTATACCAAACAACCTACTTCCTTTTATTATGAAAGTTGCAAGTTGAGAATTGAAGCAGTTACAAGTTTTTGGTGATGATTATGATACTCATGATGGTACTTGAAAAAGAGATTATATAGATGTAAATGACCTTATAAACTGACACATAAAAGCTTATAAACTCATAGAAAATAACAATACTTGAACTTTAAAAACTTATAATCTTTGAACTTGAAAATCTGTATCTGTCCTTGATATGCTACAAACTGCCAAAGAAGTTACTTGAAAAGAAATTCCCTACAAGATAGCTCCTAGAAGAGAATGAGACTTAGCAGATGTTTATTGTAATCCTAAAATAGCAGAAAAAGAAATTTATTGGAAAGCAAATATCTCACTAGAAGAAAGTTTGAAAAATGCTTGGAGATTTTATAGTAAGTAAAGTTGAAAAATACATTGGAACTTATTATTTACTTAAAAAGAGATTATTATTTTTATATACCAACCATTAAGTATGAAAAACTTTAATTATTATTTGATTTTTATGTTAAAAACTTTAAAATATTTTTGAATTTAACACTTAATATATAATTTCATGATAGAAAGAAAAAAATATATAAGTAAAATGAATAAAGCTTTAGATCTTAAAAAAAGTGTTTTTTTAGTATGAGCAAGGCAAGTTTGAAAAACAAGTTTGATGAAATATATGATTAAAAAAAGTAATAAAAAATCTTTTTATATAAATTTTGATGAAATTGCTTCATTTTGAATTATAGAATTTAAAAATTTAAAAGATTTTATTAACTATATACAATGATATTACTGAATAGATTTTGATGATTATGATATTATATTTTTTGATGAAGTTACAAGAGTTAAAAATTTTAATATTGTTTTAAAATGACTAATAGACAAATTTGATAACAAAAGATTTATATCTTCTGCTTCTTGAAATTATGATATAGTATGAGATATTATTGAATGACTTGCTTGAAGAATTTTAAAAATTGAAGTATTTCCATTGGATTTTAAGGAATATCTTTTATTTAAGTGAAAAAATGTTGATTTATCTATATCTTGAGAAAATACTTATAATTTATTAGAAAATGATATTTTTGAATTTATAACTTATGGTTCTTACCCTGAGGTAGCTTTAACTTCAAACTATGAAGACAAAAAACTTATTCTTAAGTCAATAATAGATTCAGTATTTGAAAAAGACTTAAAAAACTTTGTAAAAGCAAATAAATTTATAGATTTACAAAAAATTATTGTATATATTACAAACAATATTGGTAGTTTATTTTCTTATGAGTGAATATCAAATGAGCTTTGAATAAAAGTAAATGATGTTAGATATTTTATATCTCTTTTAGAAAAAAGTTATTTAATATTTACACTATCACCTTTTTATACAGATAAGAAAAAAGAGCATTCAAAAAAACAAAAGATATATTTTAATAGTTTTGGATTTATAAATTATTTTTCAAAGAAGCTAGAACTTAAAAACAACATATCTTGAAAAGATATTGAACAAATGTTATTTTTAAATTTAAGGTTTAATGTATGAATAAATGAAAATCTATATTTTTATCAAAAATTAAATGGAAGTGAAATAGATTTTATATATGAAACATCTTGAAAACTGATACCTATAGAAGCCAAATCAAACAATAAAGATAATATACCTAAGATATTTAGTAGTTTTGAAAAACAATATAAAGAAAAAATTAAATATTTTATAAAATCAAGTAAATTTAATAACTTTGAAAGAAATATAGATAATAAAAAAGTATTTATAAAAGCTTTTTATGATATTTAGAGAAAAATACTAACAAAAATATTCAATATATTTAAAATGTTGTACAAAAAACTTATTATTTACCTAAAAAAATCAAAAATGATAGATTCACATAAGACACTTTCAGAAAAGTTTTTAAAAAAATGATTTTGGTTATATTTTTTTTCTTTTGTTATAGCTCCTACTTGATATATCATAAAGATACTTATATCACAAGATATATCTGTTGAAGAAGTTTGAGTTCTTTATGGTATCATAAGTTTGGTTACTTTGCTTGCAACTTACAATGACTTATGAATGAGTGAAAGTTTAAAATATTTCCTACCCAAATTTATAGAAAAAAAAGAATATGATAAAGTAAAATCTGTTATCTTCTATGCTTTTTTTGTGCAATTTATAACTTCTTTATTTATAGCAGTAGGTTTTTATCTATGAGCGGATTTTCTTTGAACTTATTATTTTAAATCTGAAAGTGCTGTAGAGGTCTTAAAGATATTTGCATTTTTCTTTATATGAATAAACATATTTAGAACAATAAATACATTTTTTCTAGCAGTTCAAAATACTTTCTTAAACAAATTAACAGAATTTATAAGGATGCTTTTTATAATGTCAGCTGTGATTTTTATATTTATATGATGATATGGTGAGCTTTTAAATTATAGTTATGCTTGGTTGATATGACTTTATGCATGACTTATTATCACTCTTATAGTTTTTTATCTAAGATATTATAAAACATATCTTAAACAAGCTGTTTTTACTATAGATACCAAACTTATAAAAGAAGTTTTTTCTTATGCAAGTTTTGTACTTATATGAATATGAGCTTGAACTATACTTTGACAGATAGATATGCAAATGGTGATTTATTTACTTTGATCTCATGATGCGGGTTATTATACAAATTATCTAAGTATAGTGATGATTCCTAATTTACTTATATGACCTATATTTGCTTTTTTGTTTCCAGTATTTTCACAATTATATTGAAAGAAAGATATACAAAAGATAAAACTTATCAAACAGATTTTCAATAAGATTTTTATACTCATAGCTATTATGTTTAGTTTGTTTTTCTTCGTATTTGCAAGTTTTATAGCTTATACACTATTTGGAGATAAATTTATAACTTCTTGAGAGATACTTAGATATTCTGTACTTTTTGTATTGTTTCACTTTCTTGTTCAGATAAATTTTCAATTACTTGCTGGTATATGAAAGATAAAAGAAAGAATAAAGATACTTTTGATGGTTGTATTTTTTAATATAATCATGAATATATTGCTTATACAAACTATATGAGTATATGGGGCAGCACTTGCAACATGACTTGGTTGGCTCCTTATGTTCCTTCTATCAGAATATTTTTTATGAAAAAAGTATATGATAAAGTATGATATAGCAAGTATCTTTAAAAACTTATCTATATTATCTATTATAGCTATATGATTTTATTATTATTGATTAGATTATATAGATTGATTTACAAGATGGAAAACTTTCTTTATACTTTTGGGATTATGATGCATTTGGTTTATATGATTTGTAATTATAAATTTAAAAGAATTTAAAATCTTCATACAAGAAGTAAAGAAACTTAAAAGATAAGTTTGATTTTTTATGATAAAATGTTATAAAATAACAATCTAATTTAAATTTATAAACATAAATATGGAGGTAAAAGTAGTTATACTTGCATGATGATCATGAACAAGACTATGGCCATTATCTAGAAAATATTACCCTAAACAGTTTTTGCAACTAAAAGAGCTTCAAGGTAAATCATTATTTGAACAAACATTTGAAAGAGCTTTGAAACTAACAAATATTGAAAATATATATGTAATAACAAATAAAGATTACAAATTTCACTGCATGAACCAAGCAAATATAGAAGAAAAAAACATCATCTTAGAACCAGAATGAAAAAATACTATGTGAGCTATAAGTTTATGATTTGATTATTTTTCAAAAGAAGATGTGGCATTGATATTACCTTCAGATCATATTATTAAAGATGAGGATGTGTTTATTGAAACTGTACAAAAAAGTATCAAACATACAAATCAAAGTATCATAACTTTTTGAATCAAACCAACTCAAGCACATACTGGCTATGGTTATATATCAACCAAAACACAAAATCAAGATATATCAGATGTTGTTGAATTTAAAGAAAAGCCTGATAAACAAACTGCTGTTAAATATATTGAAAATGGATATTATTGGAATGCGGGTATTTTTCTTTTAAAGAAAGAGGTTTTTACTAACGAATTACAACAAAATAATAAAGAATATTATAATATAATTAAAAACTGAGTTTTAAAAAACTTTGATAAATTACCAGATGTATCTATAGATTATTGATTACTTGAAAAAACTAACAATATTAAAATGTCAAAACTTGATATATATTGGAATGACTTATGAAGTTTTGATTCCATACAAGAATATCTTGAAGATATAAATTATAAAAATGAAAATACTATAAATATAGATGGTAAAGATAATTTTATTATGTGTGAGAAAAAAGATAAACTAATTACAAATGTATGAGTTTCAAATCTTATTGTTGTAGATACAGATGATGCATTGCTTATTGCAAATAAATGAGATTCTCAAAAAGTAAAAGAACTTGTAAAAACATTAAAAAAAGATAAAAAAAACATACTAAATTATTCAAATACAGTATATAGACCTTGGTGAAAATATACTATCATAGATGAATGAACTGGTTTTAAAACCAAAAGACTAACTGTACTTCCGTGAAAAAAACTATCTAGTCAATTACATTATCATAGATCAGAACATTGGGTAATAGTTAGTGGAACTGCAAAGATAACACTTGATGATAAGGAAATTATACTATCTAAATGAGAAAGTACATACATACCTATATGATCCAAACATAGAGTAGAAAACTGTTGAAAAGTAGATCTTCATATCATAGAAAGTCAGATATGAGACTATCTTGAAGAAGATGATATAGTTAGATTTGATGATGTATTTTGAAGGAAATAACTTTATTTTATAAATAAAAAATATGAAAAAAGCACTTATAACTTGAATAACTTGACAAGATGGAGCTTATTTAGCTGAATTATTGCTTGATAAATGATATGAAGTACACGGTATCAAAAGAAGAGCTTCACTTTTCAATACTGATAGGATAGATCATCTATATCAATGACCTCATGCAGAAAAAAAGAATTTCTTCCTGCATTATGGAGATCTTACAGATAGTACAAACTTGATAAAACTTGTGTCTGATATAAAACCAGATGAGATATATAATCTTGCCGCACAATCTCATGTGGCTGTAAGTTTTGATATGCCAGAATATACTGCAAATTCTGATGGTCTTTGAACTTTAAGACTTCTTGAAGCAATAAGAGTTGCAAATCTTGAGAAGAAAACAAAATTTTATCAAGCATCTACAAGTGAACTTTATGGATGAATGAATTATAATAGACCAGAAGCTTGATACAATGAAGATTCTCCTATGCATCCAAGAAGTCCATATGGAGTTTCAAAACTATATGCTATGTGGATAACAAGAAACTATAAAGAATCTTATGATATGTTTGCTTGTAATGGTATACTCTTCAATCATGAATCTCCTTTAAGATGAGAAACTTTTGTTACAAGAAAGATAACAATGGCTGTTGCTAAGATATATCTATGACTACAAGATAAACTATATCTTTGAAATTTAGATGCAAAAAGAGATTGGGGGCATGCAAAAGATTATGTAAAAGCTATGTGGCTTATGTTACAACAAGAAAAACCAGAAGATTTTGTTATAGCAACTTGAGAATCTTATACTGTAAGAGATTTTGTAAATTGGTCTTTTGAAGAAGCTTGAATCAAGATAAGATGGGAATGAACTTGAATAGAAGAAAAATGATATAATGAAAAAACTTGAGAATGCTTGATAGAAGTAGATCCAAGATATTTCCGTCCTGCAGAGGTAAATTATCTATTATGAGATAGTTCAAAAGCAAGAGAAAAACTATGATGGGAACCTGAATATACTGTAAGAAATATGTGTAAAGAGATGGTAGCTTCTGATATAGAATCTTGCAAAAAACAAGAAATTTTAAAAAAACATGGATATGAGATTTTAAATCAATATGAATAAAACAAAAGACTAAAGATGAAAGACTAAAGATGAAAGATATTTATTCTTTAATTTTACATAATGGAAAGCAGATACAAAGGTTTTGAAGATTTACTTTTTTGGGAAAAATCAAAAGATTTAGCTATTAAAATTTATAAAATTTTTCAAAATAGTAAAGATTTTTGATTTAGGGATCAAATACAAAGAGCCTGAATATCGGTTTCTAATAATATTGCAGAATGATTTGAAAGACAAACCAATAAAGAACTCAAGCAATTTTTATTTATAGCTAAATGATCTTGTTGAGAAGTTAGAAACATGATAATAATATGAAAAGAATTATGATATATAAATAATGATGATTATAAATATATGCTAAATATGACAATAGAAATTTCAAAAATGTTATCTTGATATATAAAAAATATTACCCTTTAATCTTTATCCTTTATTCTTTAATCTTTATTACGATGGAAAAAAAATCAAAAATATATATAGCCTGACATAATGGACTTGTAGGCTCTGGCATCAAAAGAAAATTGGAAAATCTATGATATACAAACTTGATATGTAAAAGTTCAAAAGAATTGGATTTAACCAATACAGATCAAGTTAAAAAATTTTTTCAACAAGAAAAACCTGAGTATGTTTTCTTAGCTGCTGCAAAAGTATGAGGTATACTAGCAAACAATAATTATCCAGCAGATTTTATCTATCAAAATTTACAAATACAGAATAATGTAATTCATAATGCTTATCTACATGGTGTTAAAAAATTATTATTTCTATGATCTACTTGTATATATCCAAAGTTTGCTAATCAACCTATGAAGGAAGAAGAACTTTTAAGTGGGAAGTTGGAACCTACAAATGAACCTTATGCTATAGCAAAGATAGCAGGTATGAAAATGTGTCAAAGCTACAATCGTCAATATGGAACAAATTTTATAGCTTGTATGCCTACCAATTTATATGGTCCATATGATAATTTTGATTTGGAAAACTCTCATGTACTACCTGCTATGATAAGAAAATTTCATGAAGCAAAAGTAAATTGAAAAAAAGAAGTTACTCTTTGGTGAGATGGTAGTCCTTATAGAGAATTTCTTTATGTAGAAGATATGGCAGAAGCTTGTATATACTTGATGGATCATTTCAATCCTACAAAGGAGCAAAATGAAAAGTGAGAGATATTTTTCAATATATGAACTTGAGTAGAAATTTCTATAAAAGAACTTGCAGAGACTATACAAAAAGAGGTATGATTTAACTGAAACATAGTATGGGATACAAACAAGCCAAATGGAACACCTAGGAAATTAACTGACCCAAGTAAGATGCATGGACTTTGATGGGAGCATAAAGTTGATTTGAAGGAAGGTATAAAACTTTCTTATAAATGGTTTTTAGATAATTATTAATTTTAAATTATGAAAAAGATACTTATAATAATATATAGATATTTAACTCAATTTTGAATAAATCCTATACAAACAATAAAATGAATTAAAAATTTGTGATTTTATATTAAAGATTATTTTAAAATAAAGAAAAATAATAAAAAGTTAAAAATTAAATTAACTTATCCTTGTTTACATGATAAAAATGATAGTTGATGAATTGCAAAATGACATTATTTTCATCAAGATTTGTCTATTGCTAGAAAAATTTTTGAAAACAATCCAGAAAAACATATTGATATTTGATCAAGAATAGATTGATTTATAGCTCATCTTGCCGTTTTTAGAGAAGTTGAAGTTTTTGATATTAGAATTCTTGAAAGTAAAACTGCTTGAATTATATTTAAACAAGCAAACTTAATGGATTTAGATAAAAAATTAATTAATTACACAGACTCTATTTCATCTCTTCATGCATTAGAGCACTTTTGATTATGAAGATACTGAGATCCTATAAATCTAGACTGACATATAAAATGACTTGATAATATTTATAAAATTTTAAAAAAATGATGAGTTTTTTATTTTTCAGCACCTATTTGAGAACAAAGAATTGAATTTAATGCACATAGGATCTTTTCAGTAAAATATTTAATTGATTTATTTAAAGATAAATATATTATAAAAAGTTTTTCATATGTTGATGATAATTGAAATTTGCATGAAAATATAAATATAGAAAAATGATTAAAAAACAATTTTAATTGCAACTATGGATGTTGAATATTTGAATTAATTAAAAGTTAATATGAGTATAATAATAAAATTACAATGATGACTTTGAAACCAAATGTTTCAATATGCTTATGTCAAAGCTTTATCACTTAGAAATAAACAAGATTTTAAACTTGATTTTTTTGAATATAAAACTTACTTTAGACCTTATGAACTAGAAATATTTGATATTGAGAAAAACTATGCATCTAAAAAACAAACACCTTTTTATGAAAATTTATATTCAAAAAATAAATATATTTGATATTTATTAACTAAATTTAAAAATATATGTAAAAAATTAAATAAAAAAGATTATATAGAAAAACAATTTAATTTTGATTCAGATTTCTTTAATATAAAATTTTGATATATACAATGATATTTTCAAACAGAAAAATATTTTATAGATTTTGAAAATGAAATTAGAAAAAATTTTGAATTTATAATTCCACCAAGTAAAAAAAATCAAAAAACTATACAAATTATTAATAATTATAATTCAGTAAGTATACATATTAGAAGATGAGATTATGTAACAAATCCTAAAGCAAATAATGTACATTGAACTTGTAGTTTAGCTTATTATCAAAAAGCAATTGAGGTAATAAAAACAAAAATAAATAATCCTGTATTTTTTATTTTTTCTGATGACATTAAATGGGTAAAAGACAATCTAAAAATAGAAAAAGCTTACTATATTGATTGGAATAATGCTGATAAAAATTATGAAGATATGAGACTTATGAGTTTATGTAAACATAATATAATTGCAAATAGTAGTTTTTCTTGGTGGGGAGCTTGGTTAAATAAAAATCAAGAAAAAATAGTTATTGCTCCTAATAAACGGTTCAATGATAATAAAAAAAATTATTGTGATATAGTTCCTCAAAAATGGATAAAAATTTAATTTTCTGACATTTACTTTCTAAACTTATTTTTGATATTAACCATAAATTTAGGTATATTATAGATATTTTTATGACTATTTACTATTTCAAGTAAAAATAATCTATCTTCTCAATAATTTAAATTTTCATCAATTTTTATATTTTCATAAATATCTTTTTTTAATAAAATTGATTGAATACAAAAAAAAGATTTTGATTTTATAACATTATTAATATTAATTTCTTTTTCTCTTATATAATCTATTTTATTTCAATTTAAATACTTTACATATCAATTTGTTAAAATAATATTATATCAGTTTTTTACTGCTTCAATTTGTTTTTCAATTTTTTCTGGTAAATACTCGTCATCATCATCCAAAAAAGCAATATATTCTCAATTAGATTTTTCTACTCAAAAATTTCTAGCACTTCAAGGTCATCAGTTTTCTTTTTTATGAAAAATAATTTTATTATTTTGTATATAATTATCTAATAATTTTTCTACATTTACTTTTTTGCTTCCATCATCTACAACAATTATTTCAATATTTTTATAAGTTTGATTTAAAACACTATCTATTGCTCTAAATATATAATTGTCTGGATTATAAGCAGGTATTATAACTGATACTAAAGGTTTATTCATTTTATATTAAATTAAATCATTATAAATTTCTAAATATTTTTTTCAAATTCTATCATAACTATAATTATATTTTGCATAGTTTATAATCTTTTCTTCATCCCAATTTTTATCTAATCACTTATCAATAAGTTTTAATAATCAAATATAGTCATCAGGACCTTCAAGTAAATATCAATAATCATCATCTATAATTATCTCTTCACTTCAACCATTTACAGTAGATATAACAGGAGTTCAACAAGCAAGAGCTTCTATATTTACAACTCAGAAACTTTCACTATAACTTGGAAGTAAAAATAAATCTGCCATATTCATATACTTTGGTATATTATCATGAGGCTTAGCTCATAGTAGTTTTATATAATCTTGTAGATTATTATCATCTATTTCTTGTTGTAACTCATTTTTTAATTCTCAATCTCATATAATATAAAATATATAATCTTCTCTTTTTTTTATCAATTCTTTACAAGCATATATCAAAGATTTTTGATTTTTAATTTTTACAAGCCTTCAAACTGTGAGAATTATTTTTTTATCATGATTTATATTTAAATCTTTTCTATCAATATCTTGTTTGTAAAAAATATTATTATCATATCAATTTTCTATAACTTTTATATCTTTATCAGTAAGTTTTTTTAGATAACTTTCATTACTTTTTGAAACTGTTGTAATAACATCTGAATTATCTAAAACATAAGATATTTTTTCTTTCCAAAAATTATTTTTAAATGGTAAATCATAAACATCAAATCAATGTCCTGTTGTAACTAACTTTTTATTATAATCATTTTTTAACTTAACTCACACATATCAACTAACCCAAGTAAAATGAGAATGTATCAAATCAAATTTTATATTATTTTTTTCTATACATTTTTTACTAACTTTGTAAGCAAAATCCCCATTTTTTTCTCTGAAAAACTTTATTGGTACAGTTAAATACTTTGGAAAATATATTTCTACATTATCATAACTATAATCTTCAAAAAGTGATTGTTGTCTAAAAAAGTGTGGTATTTTATCTATTTTTGATAAAAATTTAGGAAAATAAGGAGTTGGTGATATGATAGAAATTTTATCAAAATCAAATTTTATACTATCTACATAATCTTTAACAAAAGTCGTTGATGGTATATCTCAATTTTCACTAGGAAATCATGCTGTTATAATAAGTAAATTTTTCATATTTTCATAATTAAACTATAAATCTAAATTTTATTATATTTATCTTCATATTCATTTATATATTATTCAATTTTTTAAAAATAAATCTTTATCAAGAAAGTTTCTTCAATCAAGTATAATTTTTCATTTTAATAAATCCATATTATTTTCTATCTCTTTAAACTTAGTATGATTTGTAGCAAACACTAATGCATCATTTTCTTGAACTATATCTTTATAGTTTCAATTATTATATTGTTTTAAAAATGGATCATAAACCGTTAAATCAGCACCAAGCTTTTCTAATCTATCTTTTATTTCTATAGAAGGGCTTTCTCTTAAGTCTCAAATATCCTTTTTATAAGACATTCAAAAAAGAGCTATTTTTGTTCATTTTATAGATTTTTCTTGCTCATTTAATGCAAATAATAGTTTTTCTATCAAGTACTTAGGCATAGAATTGTTGACCTCTCTAGCATTTAATAAAAATTTATGATCAAATCCTGCTTTCTTGGCTCTTTCTATGAGATAATAAGGATCTACAGGTATACAATGTCATCAAACACCACATCAAGGATAATGAGCTAAAAATGCAAAAGGTTTATTTGATGATCATTTTATAACATCTACTATATCAAGTCATAGTTTATCAAAAGATTTTGCAAGCTCATTTACATAAGCAATATTTATATCACGGAAAGTGTTTTCTATGATTTTTGTAGCCTCTGTATGTTTAATATCTTTCATTTCATTTACTTCCGCATTTAGAAAACTTCTATAAAATTGAGCTATTTTTTTTGTTCATTGTTTTGTAGAAGCTCATATATTTCTAGGTATATTGTAAACATTCCACTTTGGATCACCTGGATTTATTCTTTCTGGACAATGAGAAAGTTCAAAATCAACTCAAGCTTTTAATCAACTTTCTTCTAATATTGGTTTCAATACTTCTTCACAAACTCAAGGATTTATAGTAGATTCTACTACTATATTCATTCATTTGTTAATATAGTTTTTAAGCATCTTACAAACTCATTCTAAAGGCCTTAAATCAGGATTTTTATCATCTAATATAGGAGTTGGTACAGCTATGATTATATATTTAGCATTTTTTATTATATTTTCATTGTTACTAACTTGTAATGTGATGTTTTTAATATCCTTTTGGGCTTGTTCATCTTCTATTGGAGAATTTTTTTTATTTATTAGGTCAGCTTTATGTTTATCAGTATCAAATCAATAAACATCATATTTTTTTGATTTTGCTATAGCACAAGCAAGTGGGAATCAAACATATCACATTCAAATAACTACTACTTTTTCCATGTTAAGGGGTTTTTATTAAACTATAAATCTAAATTTTCAACTATTTTACTAGGTTTAAAATCTTCTATGATATCTAAACTATTGTTATTTTCTATTAAATTATTTTACATATATTTTTACTATATAACATAATCCCATATGTTTATATGTTTTATTCATTTGTAATCAATAAGCATATCGTCTAAAGATAAAACAATCTTTTCATAGTTATCTTTTATCTTTTCAAGATTTCAAAACTCTCTATCAAAAACTTCATTATCACTTATTATATAAGATACTTGGATATACTTTTTTTCTTTTCCTTTTTCTGCTATAAAATCTATCTCCAATTCTCACATATTTCAAATATATACTTGATATCACTGTTGTTTTAGGTAATTATAAACTATATTTTTAAGTTTTTTACCTCATCATATATCATAACTTGAACTAAAAAAATTATTATATGCTAGATCATTTAGGTAATATTTTTTTTCTCATTCAAGTATTTTTTTTCATTTTAAATCATATCTACTTACTCAATGTATGATATATGTTTTTTCTAAAAAGTTTATATAATTTCAAATAGTGGTAGTATTTGATTTGATATCTATTCATTTTAATTTTTTAACTATAGAATTTAGTGAAAATAAGTTTCATATATTTCAAGCAAGATAAAAAAATAACTTTTCAAGCAAATCTATATCTTTTATATTATGTTTTTTAACTATATCTTTAAGTATGATACTGTCTTTTACTGACCTTAAAAAATTTATTTTTGATTCATCATCTTTTAATTTGTAAAGTTCTGATATTCAAGAATAGTTTGAGTATTTTAAAAAGTTTTGTTTATTATTTTCTAACTTAAAATATCACAAATATTCACTATAAGAAAAAGGTAATATCTCAAAATCTATATACCTACCAGATAAGTATGTAGATAGATCACTTGATAATAAATTTGCATTACTTCAAGTTATAAATATATCAATATCAAAATTATCATCTGACCTATAAGAATTTATAAGCTTCTCCCATCAGTTTAATTCTTGCACTTCATCTATAAACAAGTAATATCTTTTATTATTTTTAACTTTATCTTTTATAAAATCATCTAATTCTTTTATATTATTGAAATTTAAATAATCTATTTCTAAATTTATATAGATAATATTTGATTTATCTACTTTTTTTGTATTTACAAGAAAATCTATAATTTGTTTCATTATATATGATTTTCAAACTCTTCTTTGTCATAATAAAACTTTAATAAGCCCTGTATTATCAAGATATTTACTTATTTTATCCAAATAATATGTTCTTTTATATCATAACTTCATTTGCTATTTTTTATAAAAAATAAATTTTAACAAGTATACTTATTAAAAACATAAAATCAAGATTTTTCAAAATAAAACTATAAATCTAAATTTTCAACTATTTTACTAGGTGTAAAATCTTCTATAATTTCTAAACTATTGTTATTTTCTATTAAATTATTTTCAAATATAAAATTGATTCATTTTTCAAATTCTTTAACAGTATTTTCTTTCATGATATAACCGTTTTTTCACTCTTGTACCAAATCGGCACTAGCTCATACTTCATAAGCAGTAATTATTGGTAAGCCAAAACACATAGCTTCATTTATCACAAGTCCCCATACTTCTTGCATAGACGGTAAAGTAAATATATCAGCTATAGTGAAAAGTTCTCATATATTTTCTTTTTGTACAAATCAAGTAAATACTATATTTTGTATGTTTTTTTCTTTTATTATTTGTTTCATATTTTCTTCTTCTTGTCATCATCACACAAACACAAGTGATATATCTTTATTTTTTTCTTGAAAATTTGCAAATCATTCAAGTATATTATAAATTCATTTTCAATTTATAAATCTTCATACAAAAAGTAAAATATATTTTGTTTTTATTCCGTATTTTTCTTTTAATTCTTCTTTTTGAGGTTTTAAAATGTTTGATTGTTCCAAGAAAAAATCTATATCTACTGTGTTGTATAAAGGATAGATTTTTTCTTTATCTGCTCCAAGTGATATAAGATACTCACTAGCTCTAGTTCCATACGACCAGTAACTATCAGAGTTTTTTACTAGATACTTTACCAATGGTTTTGTGATTGTTCTTCTCCAAGATTTTTCATATTTTGTACTTCCTGACCAAAGTATATATCTTGCATTATTTTTTTTACACCAAAACATAGAACTCCAAGCAGAAAGTCAAGCCCATCATGCATGTATAATGATATCTGGTTTTTCTTTATCAAGTATTTTTTTAATATCAAAATTTATATGGAAAAAGTGATTGTCTTTTCATCAAGTATTTTGTATTTGCTTTGATTGTAGTATCTCATAATCAAATTCAAATTTGTCTATTTCTTTTTGAGTATTCCATTTTCTATTTGATTCAGTTTCAGAAGTAAAAATTATCTTAAAATCATATCATTGTGATGTAAATTTTTCATGTAATTTGTTAAATAACAGTGTACGAGTTGGAGTGATGATATTGTGTATAAGAATTATTTTATTTTTCATTTATTTGTATTATTTAGTTAAATAAATAGTATATGTATTTGGTTTAATCTTTTTTAGAAAAGGTATAATAGAAAAAATTATATTTTTCATTATTCTTAAATAATAAGCAAAATAATTATTCTTAAATATATATTTATAAATTTCTAAAGGTGCCAATCTAAACAACTCACCTTTTATTTTATATCATTCATTTAAAATTAAAAATTTAAATAAAGAGGGGGTAAATATATTTATATGTCAATAATCTAAAAAATAATCTAATTTTTTATGAACAAAAAATGAAAAATCTATAGGGATTTCGAAAATAAATTCTTTTGAGACTCTTTGCATTTCCCTCAATATCATTCTTGGATGTTCAACATGTTCTATAACATGTGTGCAAATGACTAAATCAAAAAAATCATCTCAATATGGGATGCTATATCAATCATATTCTTTTATTTCTATTACTTTAGGAATATTTTTATTTAATGTTTGTTTAATTCAACCATTTGATATGTCTATTCAATAAATATTGATTATACGATTATCTTTAGAATAATATTCCATAACAGATCAATTTCCTGATCATACTTCTAGTATATTTATATATTCTTTTTCTTCTAATAGATCTATTATATTTTTACTTTTATATTTTGCTCAAAGCAGAGTCCATTCATTATTTTTGAAATAATCATTATAGTATTCTTTTATGTTTTCTATTTTTTTCATATTTTCTAAGTATATTAGTAATAAAATTTATTTTTTCTTAGCAATTAAAACTATATCTGCAGATAACATACTTACCCACCAATTTCTTAATTTAGCAAAAACTCAAGATCAAGAAGTCTCCAATACTTCAAATCAATTATTTTCTAATAATTTTTTTAAATCTGAAACTGTAAAATATTGCAAATGTCATCCATCCCAACCATAATCCCAAGATGTTCTAGGTCTTACTCAAAGTAAAAAAGCTATCCTTCTAAAAAATACAACAATATTTGGAACTTCTATAACAAGTAATCAATCTTTTTTCATTGTTCTAGAAAATTCTTCAACTACTTTTATAGGATCAAATACATGTTCCAAAACTGCTAAACATGAAATTAAATCAAAACTATTATCATTATAATCTAATCACTCATCTATATTCATATACTTTAATTCATTATTTAGATTTTGTTTATCTAAATTTGTTTTTGCATCTTTTATTCTATTTTCATTTACATCCACTCAATAAAATTTTTCAATTCATTCAACTTTATTTGATAATTCTATAAAAAAATTTCATCTAGCAACTCAAACCTCAAAAACATTTTTTAAATTTCCTTTATTATATTTTTTAATAAGTTCCAAAGCTATTTTATCTCTTCAAATAGAAAATCTTTCAAATAGATGAAATAATTTTCACATAATTCATCATTGAATTATTCATTCTTTTTGAGCTTTTTCATCATTTTTTTGATAAAATTCTTGTATAATATTTTTATCATTCATAATAGTTTATTAACTTATCATTTAAAATGTTTAAATCATATTTTTGTAAAAACTCTTCTATATTTTTTTTATAATTATCATTTTTTTCTAACATAGATTGTAATTCATAAGAAGAATTTTCTATATTATCTATATTTATAACTTTTCATACAATATTATCAACCTCATCTAAATTACATCATTTTGAAATATACAAAGGTAATTTACAAGCTAAAGCTTCAGGTAATGTCATAGGAAATCATTCAGATCTAGATGTAAACAAAAACAAATCACTTCAAGCAAGTAGTTCATATTTTTTATCAGTATTTTCTTCACCATACCATATTATCTTATCGTGAATTCAAAGTTTTTTAGATAATTCTATGAGATTTTGTTTTTCTCATTCATTAGGTCATATAATAAGAAACCTCCATTTTTTAAATATTTTATCAAGTTTTGCAAGTATATGTAAAGATATATCAAGTCATTTTATATATTGTATCCTTCATAAAAAAGTAATAATCTTTATATTTTTATCTAAATTGTACATCTTATGTATATCTGCTTTTTTAATATTTTCAAACTTTTTTGTATCTATACCATTTGGTAGTTCTTGTATGTTTGTATTGTCAGTTATGTTTTCTATCTCATTTACCTCTGTTTTGGTCAAAGCAAACCATCAATTGGCATTATCAAAGATAGTTTTAATCTTTTTAAGTATCCATTTTTTTATAAAACTTTTTCTTGATTGTATTCTAATATCTGAAAGTGTTCCATGTGGTTGTAAGAAGTATTTTATATTATTTTCTAAAGCATATTTTCAAGCCCAGTAAGTACATAGATTATATATATCATGGATATGAACTACATCATAGTTTGAGATATTGTTTTTTAACCATTTTTTCATTCATATAGGCAAGTAAAGATTTTGAAATTTTGCTAGATGATTTGATATATTTTTAAATCTTTTTATTTTGATTCATTCTATAGTTTCATTAAGGATACTATTTATTTGTTTTGCATCAAAAACATCTGTAGTTATAACTGTTACATCATATCATCTTGCAACTAGTCATTTTGCTTGTTCATAAGCTACTCTTACTATTCATCCATAACTATATGCAGGTACAAAAAAGGGAGTAACTATAAGTATATTTTTCATTTTACTTTTTTAAAAAACTTAAAACTTTATAGATAATGATTATTTTATAGTAATTAAATTTATGTAAAAATAAGCTAAATTTATAATTTCAATTTGCATATTTTCTTGCTAATTCAAGTTCTTGTGTAAATTGCTTGGTAAACATACTACCACTTTTGCTTGTGTGATAAAATCTAAAGTTTGCAATATATTCTGGTATATACAAAGGATCATATTTTTGTCATATTCTTAACCAATATTCATAGTCCATACAAAGATGTTCATTTATATCAAAATATCAAAATTCTTCCATTACTTCCCTTTTCCAAAAAACTGTCATTTGAGATATAAAATTTTCTGATAGCAGTTTTGAGTAAGAATATTTTTTTCATACTATATTTTTATAAAAAGTTATCCATTTTCTTATCTCTTTATCTTCTTTATCTATGATTTTACATTTACCATAACACCATTTTTTGTTTGATGTTCATAAGTTTTGAGTTACTTTTTGTAAAGCACCATTTATATATGTATCATCAGAATTTAAATAAGTGGCTATATCTCAAGTTGCTATTTTTAATCATTTATTGATAGCATCTGACTGTCAGTTATCTTTTTCTGATTTGTATATAAAATCTATATTTTTACAATGTATCTTATATTTTCAAGTTTTTAAAAGCTCATCATATTTTTTTATTATCTCTAAAGATTTGTCAGTAGATCATCCATCCATTATAATATATTCTAATTCAAAATCTCATTTTTGATTTAAAACTGACAAAATAGTCCTTTCTATAAACTCTTCTTGATTGAAAGAGGGGGTGATTATTGATATTTTTGGCATATTTTATTATAATATTTTAAACACTTTTTTTATATGTATTTTATTTAGAAAATCAATTTTAATACTGTTTTAACTTATTTTCTAATTTTTCTAGCTCTTTTAAATCATCTTCATCTGCTTTTTTTGCTTCTATTTTTTTTCTTTTATTATTAAATTTTTCATAAATTTCAGATACTTTTTCTTTCATT
>JASMTN010000009.1:0-13861 GCA_041694255.1 Candidatus Altimarinota bacterium | reverse complement strand
GCTTCTGTATATCTCATAGCAGCAGCAGAGTCACCATCTATAGATCAAAAATTACCTTGTCAGTCAACAAAAGGATATCTTAAAGAAAAATCTTGAGCCATCCTTACCATAGCTTCATATACAGAACTATCACCATGTGGGTGATATTTTCAAAGAACCTCTCATACAACAGCAGCAGATTTTTTGTACTTTGAACTGTGAGTTAATTTCATATCATGCATAGCATAAAGTATCCTCCTTTGTACTGGTTTTAAACCATCTCTAACATCAGGTAAAGCTCTTGAAACAATTACAGACATAGCATAATCTATGTAAGATTGTTTCATCTCTTCTTCTATATCATGAAAAATTATATTCTCTTTTATTTCTTTATCCATTTTATTTAAAAATTATATAAATATAAGGTTTTTATAAGGAAATTACTTTAAAAATCAATCAAAAACTTAAAAGATATCTTAGAGGGTGCAAAACATTTTGTGCACTAATTTAAATTATCAACCTTACCCGTTCTTTACAACTTTACTATACCCTCAACTTATATAAAAATAATTCCAAAAGTAAGGTGATATATTCTTTAAAAGTAGTTTTTGTCTTATTTTATAGCTTTTATGGTGATTTAAAAATCATAGATATGAGTTTATAGTTGCTTTAAATTCTTCTTTTATAGTTTTATCAGCTTTTCAGTTGTTTTCTATTATTTTTTGATTTAATACTTGTATTTTGTTATAAAAATTTCCTATTGTTCTTTTTCTTATGAAGGTTCTATATGGTTTTATAAAAGCTCATAAAAATAACACTCACTTTCTATAATCTTGTAGATAAACTTTTTTAGGATGTAAAGTAAGTTGTAAATTTTGTTTTAGATAGTTTTCTATATCTTTTTTATAATCAAGTAGTCTTTGTTTATCTTTGTCTATGATATAAAAATCATCTACATATCTACCATAATATCTTACTTTCAGTGTGTGTTTTACATACTTGTCAAACTCATCTAAGTATATATTTGAAAAAACTTGTGAGGTTAAGTTTCATATAGGAAGTCAGCAGTTTTCTTTTGTATAGAATAGACTTTTATCTTTTGGCAAACCTTCCCAATTTGTTTTTTTTCACTTTATGATGCAGTTTTTAGTTGGGTCATTGTAGATGATCTGTTTTATTAAGTATATCAAGATGTGTTTATCATTCTTTTTATACTTTTTTTCTATAATATCTACTACCTTTTTATACAGCAAACCCTTGTTTATACTCATAAAATAACCTTTTATATCAAGTTTGAGTATATAGCAATCTTCTTGGTAGTTTTCACTACAAGATCTTATAGCTTTTTGAAGTCTTTGGACACCAAAACTTGTTCCTTTTCATACTCTACAGCTATAACTATCATATATAAATTGTTTTTCAAATATATAATTTAATTTACTTATAAGAAAATGATGAACTACTCTATCACGAAAATCTCAAGCAAAAATTTCCCTCTTGACTGGTTTATCTATGATAAAAGCTATAGATTTTCATACTTTATAAGTTTTGTTATATATCTCATCTGCTAGTTTGATAAGATTTGATTCTAAGTTTATCTCAAAATCAAGTTGGTTTAAAGTTTTTCTTTTGCCTTTCCTTGCTTCATAATATGCTTGAAACAAATCTTCCAAAAGCTCATCATATTTCATAGTTCAAGTTTTAGTTTTTAAAAAAAGGGAGTATAAAACTCCCTCTTAAGTAAGATCTTTTGATTTGCTGAACGAACACAACGAACGTAGTTGTTGTTATTCTTATTGTTGTTGTTCTGGTTTCCATTGTTGAAGTTCTGTTTCCGCGCGTTGTTGCTATTGTTCTCAGTAGAAGACCAGTAGTTATTATCAACAACCAGTTTTAGCAAAGCTTATACATATGTTAAGATAAATTGCTTTATCAAAGCATAATAGTTTTTACTACTTTAAAAGAAGTACTTTGCCCAAATTAAAAGATTCAAATATATGCTCACTTTATAATCTCTTTGAGACTATAAATTCCGGCAGGTTTATTTACTAAATTTTTTCCATCAACTTACTTGTTTTCAGATACTATCCATAGTTTTTACTATCTTTGTATAATCTCAAAGTCATATAAGTTGTAAATCCTTACACAAACGAAATTCAAGTTTCATAACTTCAAGATCATCAAGTATGTATTGAAGATATTCTTGTTTTTCTCTATGTATATTTGCTCTATATATGTATCTTATTATACTTATAGCTTCTTTCTTCATATCTTGTCATAAAGTATACTTATACTCTCTTGAAAAGTTCTTTGTTATCTTAAAAACAAGTAATATAAAATCATAAGTTTCCTTATACACTGGTAGATTATAATAAAGTCACATTTTGTTTTTTTTAATATATACTTACCTTCTTTTTATAAAAAAGAAGCAAAAAGTTAAATAGTTAAATAGCTAAATTGTTGAATACTTTTAATTTGCTGAACGAACACAACGAACGTAGTAGTTGTTATTCTTATTGTTGATGTCCTGGGTTCCATTGGTGAAGTACTGAAACCGCGCGATGCTGCTACTGATCTCAGTAGAAGACCAGTAGTAATCACCAACAAATCATCAGATAGTAGATTTAGCATTATACAGAGAGTTTAGTTCAGATTTACTTGGTAGAAACCAATCAGAGTATCAACCATAAGATAAGTTAAGACATTGATGTTGTGCATTATCCCAATTGTAAGTTCAAGAATCAGATTCTTTTACCCATAGTCATGAGACTGCTGTACAGTTTACTCAAGAAGGACAATCTGGTGTAGAAGTAGTTTCTTCTTCTGTTGTTGTACCACTACTTGTACTACTTACTTCAACTTCTACAGTACTTCATGCAGAATCATTTACTGCTAATCATGCTTGTGTTGTATCTTCTATCTCTGGAAATGTAGTTACCATCTCATCTAGAACTGTTGTATTTGTTGGATCTGTTACCAATTCTGTTATCTCTACATTTTTTACTTCTATACCTGTTTTTTCTACACTACTTAATGTTTGTTTATCATCATACACATACATACTTACTCAACTTAATATCTCATAACCTCATGTTAATATGTACATACTTGGTGTATTGTATATATAATATGCACCACCTGTTGCACCTACTATATATCATTTATAATTACCTACGGTTATTATATAGTAATCTTTTGCTTCTGCTACTACTTCATTTAAGTATGGATTGTAACTTATCATGTTTCCATCTGATAATTTACCATATACTTCATATGTTTGTTGGTCTTTACTTACAGAATAATCATATCAGCCACTTTCTTTTGTTGGATCTTCTGGTACCTTATCCAGTTCGTCTATGTTTGATAATGCCAACTCTCACAGTGTACCTTGTTTCCATAGTGGTTCTCAAGCAACTCAACTTACTGTAATTGCTCCATCTGGTATTGGGTAGTTTGCATTGTACACATATTGTATCTCCATTGCCTTTTCTATAGTATTCAAATCGGCTACAACTCTTGTATCTCATGCTTTTCCTATCCATTTAGTTAACATCATACCTGCACTTACTGCCAAGATAGCTATTATCGCTATTACTACTATCAGTTCAACTAATGTAAAGGCTTTCTTTGCTTTAGAGATTCCTGCCTTCGCAGGAATGACAGCTTGTTTGTTTAATTTATTCATTTTTTTGAGTTTAATTTTCTAAAAGAATAATAATTATTTAACTTAACTTTTCAGTTATATACTTGCTTTTTTCTGAAAAAAATACAAGAATTTTTTTATACAAAAAAATGCTGGAAAAAACATCTCCAGCATCTAAATATGTATTGTAAACAAGAGAATATAAAAAAGTATCTAAGCAAATATGCTTGCTTGCTTGCTTGCTTACATACATACCAATCCCTTATTATAAAATAAATGTAGCTTGATTATATATTATTTTTTTAGTATTTCAAGTTTTTTAAACAAAAAAAGGAGGAACTAACCCTCCCTTCAATATTATATTATGACTCATCTTCTATAGATTTAAATTTACCTGCTCTTTCTTTAATAATATCTTCTTTTATACTATTTGGAACTGCTTCATATTGAGCAAATTCCATAGAATAGTTACCTCTACCTTGTGTATTTGATCTTAGATCTGTAGAGTATCAGAACATCTCACCAAGTGGTACATATGCTCTAACAAGAACATCTTTACCTCTATTTTCTTGAGTATCTATCCTACCTCTTCTTGAAGACATGTCTCATATTACAGTACCAACATATTCTTCAGGAACAGTAACATCAACCTTCATTATAGGTTCTAGTATATCAGCACCTGCTTTTTTAAATGCATCTTGTATAGCTTTAAATGTAGCTACTTTAAATGCAACTTCAGATGAATCAACATCATGGTAAGAACCATCAAATAATCTAAATTTAACATTTATAACTGGATATCATGCAAGAACTCATTTTTGCATAGTTTCTCTAGCTCATTTTTCAACAGATGGTATAAATTCTTTTGGTATAATACCTCAAACAATATCATTTTGAAATTGAAAATTATCTTCATCCTCTCCTGGTTCATATTTTTGAACTTCAGCTATAACATGTCAGTATTGACCTCTACCTCAAGATTGTTTAACAAATTTACCTTCTCAAGTAGCATCTCATTTAATAGTTTCTCTATATGAAACTTGTGGAGCTCAAGTATTTACTTCAACTTTATATTCTCTTTTTAGTCTATCAGCAATTACATCTAAGTGCAACTCACCCATACCAGCAACTATTGTTTGAAGAGTTTCTTCATCAGTATAATATTTAAAAGAAGGATCTTCATCTGAAAGTTTACCAAGAGCAACTCAAAGTTTTTCTTGATCTTTCTTTGTTTTTGGTTCTATAGCCAAGCTTATAACCGGCTCTGGAAAATCCATAGACTCTAAAATAATAGGTTCTTTTTCAGAACAAAGTGTGTTACCTGTTTTTGTATTTTTCAATCATAAGAAAGCACATATATGTCAAGCAGAAACTTGTGATATTTCCTCTCTTTTATTTGAATGCATAAGAAGAAGTCTTCATACTCTTTCTTTCTTTTCAGTAATAGGATTATATAATGTATCTCAAGATTTTATAGTACCTGAATATACTCTAGCAAATGTAAGTGTTCAAACAAAAGGATCAGTAGCTACCTTAAATGCTAATGCAGATGGTTTTTCACTTGCATCCGGTTTAAGTTTTACTGGTTCTCATGTTTTAGCATCTTCACCTTCAATAGAACCTACATCAAGTGGAGAAGGAAGATATTTTACAACTGCATTTAATACAAATTGTACACCAGAATTTTTAAGAGCAGTTCAAAGCATAACTGGATACATTTCCATACTTAAGGTACCTACTCTTATTGCCTTATCTATAAGTTCAAGTGAGATCTCTTCACCTTCCATATATTTATCAGCTAATTCATCATCAAACATACTTAAAGCATCAAGCATTATATCTCTATATTCATCTGCTTGGTCTTGAAGTTCAGCTGGTATATCATGTTCTTTTATATCCATACCAAAATTACCTTCAAAAGTATAAGCTTTCATTGTTCTAAGATCTACAACACCATGAAACTCTTCTGCTTGACCCCAAGGTATTTGTATAGCAACTGCATTATCTGATAATCTTTCTTTAATACTATCTAAAGACATCTTAAAATCAGCACCCATTTTATCCATCTTATTTAGGAAACATATTCTAGGAACTTCATATCTTGTAGCTTGTTTCCAAACCGTCTCAGATTGTGGTTCAACTCATGCAGCACCATCAAAAACAGCAACTCAACCATCAAGAACTCTTAATGATCTTTCAACTTCAACAGTAAAATCAACGTGTCAAGGAGTATCAATTACATTTATTTGATTTTCATCCCGAAAACAAGTTGTAGCAGCAGAAGTAATTGTAATACCCCTTTCTTTTTCTTGTTCCATCCAATCCATTGTTCACTCACCATCGTGAGTTTCTCAGATCTTATGTTCTTTTCAAGTATAATACAAAACTCTTTCAGTAAAAGTAGTTTTTCATGCATCAATATGTGCAAATATACCAATATTTCTAACATCCTTTAAAGGAACTTTTCATGCAATAGCCATTTATTTAATTTAATAATTTAAAAGTAAATTTAATGTTCAACCGTAGAACTTTTAATAACAATCATATTATCTGATACTTCATGAGGAGTATTTTTAATAATATCCTTATTTGAACAAATAGTATCTGTATGCCTTTCATAATTCAGTTTATTTGAATCAATAGGAGTATACATCATATCAACTCAATCAGTATCTATAGATTGTAGTTTTCAAACAAATTCTAGCATATTATCAAAATCTGTTTTCATCTTAGAAACTTCTTCTTGAGATATGTCTAATTTTGATAAATTTGCTAAATGTTTAATGTTTTCTTCAGTCATTATTATTTTTTCAAGCTAAAAAACTTGTATGTGCTTTTCATAATATATTTTTTAAAGTCATTTTCAAGTTATTTTATGTAAGTATTTAATATATCCTTACTAACAATATTTGAATCTATACTAGTTTGATGTTCTGCTTGTAGATATTGATTAAGATAAGTTAAAGTTACATTTCAAAAATATCAAGTTGCACCAACTGTATTTGTCCAATATCATTTTTGTATAAGATATTGTTGTAATTTCCTTACATCATCTCAAGAAAGTCAAATATACATATTTCTTTCAAAAGCTGGTGAAGTTTCTTCTTTTGTAAATTCTTCTACTTGAGTTTTTTCAACTATTTTCATAGTATAATAAGGATATATTTCATTATTGAAAATTTTAAGTATCTTAGATCTAAGTTCACTAGTTTTATTTTCTTTAAATATTACTATAAGTTCAACCATAGTATTGTAAGAATCAACTATATTATTGTACTGTTCTTGAGTTAGTTGTTCATTTTCAAAAAGTTTATCTATCTTTTGATCAAAGATCATACCTTTAAAAAGCTTAAAAGCTTGTGTAAGTTTATCATCTTTAGGATATACAAAACCATCTATAACTTTATATCTTGTACTATAATAATTTTTAAGTTCCTTTTCTGAAGTAGTAAAATCTTGCAAAGACGATAATGCTTTTGTTCTATAAGAACTTTTTTTTGTTTGTTTATAATAAGCTATATTTTTTAAAGTATTTGATATACTTCAAGAACTTGTAGTAAATCAAGATAAACTTCAAGTTAAGTTTTCAGAAAAAGTAAGCTCTATATTATCAGCAGTATAATCACTATCTTCATCTTTTAATAGTGCAGATGTTATAATAGGATTTGCTTTATCTTCTAAAGTTATAGGATTACCTCATACAGGTGCTCAAGCTTGATTATTATTTGCATCTTTCCAATTTGCATTAGAATTAAAGGATAATGTCATGTTTCAAACATTTGTTTGTATATTATCTTGTTCATTTAATATAATAGTTGCAATGTTGTTTGTAGTTGATACAGAAGCTATAGAAATTCAAGCTAAAGCATTGTTAATAGTAAATACAGTTGTATCAGTTATATTTCAATTCAGATATTCAGAAAAAGTTAATTTTATCTCATCAAATTTTCAATTACTATCAGCATCAAAGATAGCTCAAGTTAATATCCTTGGTACTGCTTTGTCTATTGAAGCAACATTAGAGATAGTTTCAAGCTTATTTCAAGCAAGATCTTCTAAACCACCCTGTGTATAATCTAAAGTAGGAATAGTAGAAGTATCACCTGTATTTGCAAATATAAGCTCTATAGTATAATCATCAATAGAGTTTGAACTATCTATAGTAATTCATCAGTTTATAGTAAAATCTCAAATATCTACACTACTATACTTTATTTTTTCAGAAAAAGTTATAGATAAAGCATCTATCTGTCAATTTGCATCCTTATCCATAGTTTCTATAGTGTTGATACTTGGAGGATTACTATCTATAGTAAAGTTTTCAGATTCTATAAAACTTTCATTTCATATATTATCTTTTGCAGTTATTCTAAGTTTAACAGAATCATTATCTATAGTTGGTAAAGTCCAGTCAAAACTTCCATCATTTTCTGTTGCTCAAGTTATAACATGCCAAGCTCAAGTCCAGTACTCTACCTTAATAGGAGTTGTTCAAAGTCATGCCAAGTTATCAGTTATATTTGTCTTATCCCAAGTTATAGTATAGTTTGTACCACCATTAAGTATAGTTCATCATGTAGGTGCTGTCCAAAAGTTATTAGTATCTATAACAGGTCATTCAGTATCTTTATATATTGTAATATATCAGCTATTTGAATTTGCTACCTTATAAGAACTATCTTCTATAATATAAGTTATATCATAAGCTTGTCATTCACTATCTCATTCAGGCATAGTAAAATCATAATTCCAATTAGCAAAATCATCAGTAGTACTTGTAGATAATGTTGTCTCAGTTCAAACAAAAGAAGACCCATCATAATAGTCAGTTCATTTTTTTATTTGTAATAAAACAGATTGTATATCAAGATTATCATAACCTGTTCAGTAAATATTTGCAGTTCAAGAAAAATAGCTTCAAGAATTTACTAAACTTGTTATATTTGGATTTGTATTATCTCAATCATAAACTGGAGTTTGAGAAGATAAAATCTCATTTCAAACAGTATCTATAGCTTTTAAAGTAAGTTTATATTGTTTTCAATCTTCTATGTTTGCATTTATTCAAGTTAAAGTATTTCAACAATCAGCAGTACAGAAAAGATTCCAAGTTTCAGTTCAAGTAAAAGTACTTAGATTATAAAAAGTACTATCAGTTATATTTTCAAATCTATAATAAACTCAAGATAAGTTTGCATCCGTTGCAAAAGCAGATATATCAAAACCATTATCATTAATAGCATTACCATCTGGAGGAGTAGATCATCAAGCTGTTGAATAAGTTATACTCAAAGAAGGTTTTGTACTATCTATAGAAAAATTAAAATTTCATATTTTCTCTTCTTTGTTTCAAGCTTCATCATGCACTATAGCTTTAAGTTTTCAAGAAGTAGTATCTATAGTAGGTATAGTCCAAGATAAACTTCAATCATTTATATGTCAAGTAGATATTAAAGACCAGTTTGTTCCATTATCTGAAGAATAGTAAAAATCTAAATCAAAATCAGTTCAAGTTGTAATATCATCAGTTATATCTCAAGTATTCCAAGTTATGTTTATACTTTCTCAACCAGCAAAAAGATCTCCATCAGTTGGATATGTAAATAAATCTCAAGATATACTAGGAGCTGAAGCATCTATAGAAAAAATAGCATCAGACATATCAGATCAAGTTAATCAAACCTTATCATAAGCAGTTATTTTTACAAGATAATCAGTTCATCAAGTTAAAGAAGTAGTATCCCAAGTATAAGGTCAAACTTTTCATCAAGTATATAATTTAGTCCAATTAGAACCATTATCTGAAGAGTAAGAAAGCTCTATATAATCAAAATTATCATCTATTATCAAACTATCATCCCAAGTTATATCTTGTTCTCATCATAAAGTTTCTCCTCCATTTGGAAAAGTTATAGTAGTAGGATCAACACTTGGAGCTATATCATCATAAGTTATAGAAGCTATTTTTGTTTGTTCATTTGCTCATACAGTATTTTGAGCAGTAAAATTAACTTGTCTTGTTCATTGACTTACAAAACCAGAAAATCATACTGGAAAAAAGTAAGTTACAGTACCCTCTGTATAATTACAAGTTATATTTACATCTTGAGGATTAGAACAATTTACACTTGGATAACTTACACCAGCCAAAGTTGTCATATCTAACCATATATGAGAACTATTAGTATTTGAGATATTAGCACTTACTTCAATATTACTTCAAGAAGTAGTATAAGTTGTACTATCTAATGTAGTATCTTTTATCTGTGCATTTGATATAGTTGGTACAGTATCATCTACAACAAAATCATCACAAGAAGAATAGTCTCATATATTAACCATATTGTCTACTGCTTGAACTTTCCAAGAATAACTCCCATTAGCTAATCAATTTATAGCTTGTGAAGTAGTTCAAACATTATAAGTACTATTCAAAGAAGAACATCAAGTTCCATTGTAAAACAATAAATTATATTCTTTTATTCAAGATCCATTTCAATTATCATCATCTGCTTGATTCCAAGTTAAAGTTATATCAGAGCTTCAAAAAGTATCTTCTTGATTTAAAACTACTTGTTCTGGAGCACAAGCATCATACCATATATTTGTTATATCGGAAGTTTGTACAGTATTTCAAGCAAGGTCTTGACCAGCAAGATAGACTTTATATTGAGTACCACAAGTTAAACTAACAGCCTCATCAGAGCTTCAACTTAAAACTATAGATTTGTTATGAACTCAAGAACTTAAATTTGGAGAATCAACCAAATTAGCTTTATTTAAAGAACTATCAGAATTTCAGGAAGTTCTTGTAAATTGAAAATAAGTATCTCATCATCCAGCCATTTGTTCTTGAAAACCCCAAGAAAATTGTATAGATCAACTATAATAATTATTTCAATTATTTGAAAATCAAGCAGAAATATCTTTTGTAAAGTTTGTTATAATTGGGTTTTGTTTATCTTGTATAGTTATAGAAGAAGTTATATAATCATTATACCCTCATGCATTAGATCTTAATGCTCAAGTGTGTATAGTTATATCTGTTCAAGTTGCAGATAAGTTTAATAAAGGAGGTATAGTTATATTTATAGATTGTCAATCAACAGAATCTATAGAAGTTCAAGTATAAGTAGTTCATTGATAAGTATAAGTTATCAAACTTCAACTATGAATAGATAAGTTAGTATCAAGTGTAGTATCTGTAGTTAATTTTAATATAGTATCTGAAGTAAAACTAGCTGATACTAAACTTGCTTTTTCTATAGTATCACCTTGCAATGTTATTTCTCAAGATTCTCAATGAGCTCATTTTTCTCAAGATTTTCACATTATCAAAATATATGCTTTATAAGAAGATCAAGAAACCCAAGAATTTCAAGCACTATCAGTAGTTAAACTTTCAGTTCATATAAAGCTTCAAGAACTTCATCTGAAATAAGTCTTACATAATCATGAATTGAGGTATCCAAAGAAGTTGATGAAGGAAGTATATATATTCTATAAGATTCAAATCAATTAAATAATTCTCAGGTTGTTGTGTCCCAAGTTACTTTTATATCTCTACCATCAAGTCACTCATAATCATCATCTATATCAGAAAAAGAAGTTATAGATCAAACCATAGAAGGTGTTATTTCTTGTTTAGTAATATTTCAAGTTTTTGAAAAAACATTACTTGCTTTATCTTTACAGAAAGCCTCTATTTCATTTTCTCATAAAGAAAGATCAGAATTTGGTATAGTTACAGTTGTTTCCGTATTTTTAGTTACACTACTCCAATCTTGTAAAATAATTGTAGATCAAGTATTTATAACTACTTTGTATTCTCAATCTTCAGAGCAAGTAAAACTTACTGAACTATTTTCAGAAGTTACATTTGCAGGTGAAAGAGAAAAATCATTTACAGAAGGTAAAGATGTATCTTTTGTAATATCAAAAGTTATAGATCATATATTTCCATCACCATTTTTTACACAAGCAAATATACTATTATTTCATTCATTTAAAGAAGAAGAATTTATAGTATAAGAAATTTCAGAATCTGCAGAATCATAAGCAGTCCATCAAGTAAGTGAAGTTCATCATATACAAGAACCATCAGAATCTAAACTAACAGCATATTCTCAAATTTGAGATCAAGAAAAAGAAAAACTTGTAGAAGTTTCATCTACTCATCATATATAATAATCTGGTTCTGATACTAAATGTACAGAAGGAGCATCAGCAGCAACTACACTTAAAGGTAAATTAGTTGTCTTATTTTCATTATCAAAATTTAATTCACTTGAGTCATTTATATTTCCATCTTCATCTATAGCTGTAAAATGAGAATCATTAAAATTATAAGTTCAAGTTGATACCAAAGTTGTTATTCAAGTTTTTTTAAATATTGCAAGATCTCAAGATAAAGAATCATAAGTTAAATTTTCTGAAGATCAAAGTCAAAGTTGTGACAGATCAGCTGTAATTGTTCAACCATCAATATTTCAATGACCATTATAATCTTTTACAGCTAAAACAAGATTTATTGCTTCTGCTTCTGATCATTGTATTTGATTTGTAGTTTCTGAACCATCAGATTTTTCAAAATAATAGTCTACTATGTATGGTTTTACATTTACATAAATTGTTTTTGTTTGAGTTTCTCATACAATTTCAGATCAATCAGAAACTTTAGCTCAAGTAAAAAATACTGATATATCTTGAGTATAATCAGATATATTTTGACTTACTTGAAATCATCAAGCAGATGAACTATTAAATCTTAATGATGCCTTACTACTACCAAACATTCATGTATCTATTTCATTATCATAAGTAAGGTTATATTGAAATCATAAATTAGAGTCATAAGCAGATGAGGGTACAGGGTTGTCAATATCTCATGGGTCATATGTATAAGACTTATGATTAGTTCAGTCATAAGAAAAATTTGAATTATCTGTAAAATCTATATTTAAAAAAATGTTATCTATATTTTCAGATAATTTATTTTGTCATTCTAAATATAAATTAAATTTTTCTCATGGAGTTAAAAAATAAGAATTATTAGTAATATTATTTAATTTAAATCAAACTATATCAATATTTGAAATAGCATAAACTTTAAAAGAAAAAAAGGAGATATTTAGAATTATTATAGAAATTAATAAAATCGATAATATTTTTTTTAAGAACATAATATTGTCTTTTTATTATAAATTATAATATAATTTATAAAAATTATAAAATATATACTTAATTATATATTAAATTATATTTAAAAATCAAGTTTAATTTAATGTATATGTAGGTGTATATTGGTCTTGACTATTTCATGACATATCTTCTGCATTTATTTTTATCATTACCTCATCTACATTTGGTGCTGTATAATTAAAACTTACTGTACCTCAATTTATACTTACACCACTTATTCATCATAATGAACTTCAACTTCATGCATCTATAAATTCTATACTATTCACATTTGCTATATTCTCATTAAATGTTATACTTCAACTTCCACTTTCTCATTGTGTATCAAGTCAACTTAAATCTTCTCATGTTTTACTTGGTGCTACTGTATCCACATTTTCTATTGTTATATCAAAACTATCACTTACACTAGCTCAGTCTGGATCTGTTGCTGTTACTGTTACCGTATTTGTTGTATTACTTCATACATTTGGTAGTGTCCCGCTTATCACTCATGTGTTTTCATCTATACTTAACCCACTTGGTAATCAGCTTACACTATAACTTAAACTATCTCCATCTGCATCACTAAAATTTCAACTTACATCTAAGTTAAATTCTGTTCATTCATCTTCTGTTTGGTCTGCTATCTGTGTCTCTAATTTTGGAGCATTGTTTGTTGGTACTGGCTCACTTTCTGTTGTTACACTAAAATTATCACTTACCGTTCCTATTGTTAATGTTCCATTTTCTGTTGTACTATAATTCCCACTTGTTGTTCCTATTATCCTTACCCTATCTCATTCATTCAATGTTGTACTTGTTCATTTTACTGTCCGTGTTCATTCATATACTTGTATCTCTCACAATGTTGTACTTGCACTTACACTTGTATTTATTCCGCTTACTGTTATCTCATTTGTTACATATTGTGTATTTATTCCTACTCCTGTTTTATCTGTTATATCAAAACTATCAGGTGTTGTATCTGGAGTTGGTGTTGTATCAACTATTGTTATATCAAAACTATCACTTACACTAGCTCAGTCTGGATCTGTT
>JASMTN010000008.1:0-19952 GCA_041694255.1 Candidatus Altimarinota bacterium | reverse complement strand
GATTTGCAAGGTCATTAAGAGATGAGATATTTTGACAAAAATATTCAACATTTGAATGAAACCTTGTTATTTCATGAGAAGAAGATTTGAAACTTGTTTTACAAGATGCAAAAAACTTAATTGAAACAAATGAACTTCCATTTTGGGCTAAAGACTTATCTAATAAAGAAAAATGAAGATTAAAAGCTTTTTACAATATTATACTTTCAAATAAAGAATATATGCAAGATAAATCATTTGAAAATAGTACATATAGTACAGTAAATGTGTCTAATATATTAGCATTCCCATTTACATATAAACTTGCAGTTGATAATGAACATTGACATGTTCCCATTTCTTGAATGATTGAGATGGTAGATAAAAATAGTGATTGAGTTTTTGATCAAAATGACTATAAATCAGTTGAATGAAACTTGGAAATAAAAGAATACATGTATAATATGTTATCTGATACATTTAAAGAAAGTTTAAAAAATGTTGTATTTAATAAATATGGTGTTTCTTTAAACAGTAATGAAATTAAAGAATTATTTTTAGAAAATACCTTATTAAAAAATTGAAAAAGAATTAATCTTAATTATAATATTATATTTACTAAATGGTGAGAATGTTTTAATTCCACATTGTGAATAAAAGATATAACTTTATGATGAAATAAACTTTGAATAACAGCTACATCTTGACAATTATTTTTATCAAATACTATAGATTCTGATATAAATAATTATACTGCTGCACTTTGATATGAAGATGATAAAAAATCAGAAGAGCCAGAAGATCCAGAAGAGCCAGAAGAAAGTAGCTGAACACCTTGAGGGTCAACAAGTGAATGATGACAAAAAGAATGATGATGAGATAGTGTTAATGGGTGGTAAAAAATTTATTAATTAATAAAAAAATATGCTTAAATATGTTATTTGTCTATTCTTAATAGGTGTTTTTTTATCATGATGTTCTAATAATATTTCAAAAGAAAATAATAATAAAAATATAAAATCATATGAAGTTGAAATTCAAGAAAATCCGGAAGTGCCTTCTTGGTAATTTATAATTATATTATAAAAATGTACTATTTTTTATTAGCTGAAAATATGAGATTAGATGAGTACAATATACTTACTCGTCTTTTTTCTGATCTAAAAAAAAATAAGATAACATTAAATAAAATAATAGATGTTTATATACCAAGAATAGATGAAAAACATATAAAATGAACTATCAATAAAGCAACATTGTTTGAATTTTTTTCTTTTTTAGATTATTGTTTGCATAATAATATATCTTTAGAAGATATTAAACCTATTAAGGATTTTAATGTAATACTTACTGATTGAAAGGTTAAACTTTTGAATGATTATAATAGAATTTTAACAAAAAAGGACTATATAATAGCTTTAAGAAATAATTTTAATAATCAACTATTTGAAACTTTTTCTTTATTTACAAATATAATAATTCCTGATAGAAAAAGAAAATATGATTTTAACAAATTGTCTTTCATAAGTTTATTAATTAAAAAGTATAGTTTTAAAAAACTAAAATATATTTTTTGAGATATATCTATTATATTTTTAACAAATCCAATATATATAAAATATGTTAGAAATATACTTAAAGATAGGTATAACAAAATAGTTTTAAAATCAAGTCAATCTGAAATGTGAAAGTGAGTATTTACATTTAATACAAAAGATATTTATTATGATAAAAAAATAGATAAAATACTAAATTCATATATTTATAAACCCATCTTTACAGTTCCATTTTTTGAAATAAAAAATGAGTATAGAATTTACTATACTTATATAGATAAAAAATTAACCATATATACAGCTAAACTTAAACAAAACAAAAATATGGAAGATGCTTTTAACAAGTGAAAGCTTGAAATGTATAAAGAATTGGATGTTTCTTTTACTTACTTTGATAAAGATAAATTTACTGAAGAAGAATTAAAATTTATAAAAACTATAACAAAATGAGTTTGACGGAAAGTATGAGTATTGGAGTTTATTAAAACTAAAGATAATGAGCTTTATCTTATGGAAATTAACCATCTTTGATGATTGTTAACTTGTAATAAAAAAGATATTGACTTTCTATGAAATTTTTATAATAATTTGTATAGTAATTTATTAACTTAAAATATAATAAAATGAAAAAGGTAATATTGTTTATAGCTATTAGCATCTTTTATTCTCTTTTATACACAACATATTGAGTAACCCATGAAAATTGTAATAGTTGAATATATTCAAGTTATTATAATTCAAATGCAGATATATGTTGATATTATGATATTCGTTTATACCCTTGAAAATCATATGATCTTGTTGATTATTGGAAATGAACAGACTGAAAAGAGAGAATATTAAAAGCTAGTGAATCTTCTATAAATTTACTAAATTTAGATAATTCAAATTATAATTTAAGATATAATTTTGCACAATTTTCAAGTAATTGGATATCTTCTGAGGCTGATAGGGCTTGATATTCTTGAAAAAAACCAGTTATATGATGGATATATGATGTTTTACTAGATAGTGGTCAAGATACATCAAAATTAAACTTAAATATTCCAGTTGCAAGAGCTGATTGGAACATTACAACTTATGAAGTTAACAATAATTGATCTATACAACCTCCCATTACTGATTGGAAATATTGTACTACCTCTATAACTATTGTATCTGGTGAAAGATTATTTTCTTCATGTAATTATATTCAAGATACATGAGTTAAAAAAACAAGCACCAATCTAAAATGAGAACATTTACAATCTTATGTAATACTTCCTTCTTGGTGTTGAGATCAAGTAGTATCTCATAATGAACAGTGTGATAATTGATCAGACAATTTTGATGGATCATGAACTCCTAATATTAGAAATTGAGTTGCTTGTAGTGATTCTTGTCAAATAATTGATCCTATTTGTTGAGATGCTGCTAAAGAATACAGTAATTCTGATTCAAGTTTTGATGGTTCTTTTTGTTGACAATATTCTTTACTAGGTTGATCTACACCTTCTTTTCCTTCAGAAAATTCAAGTGTAAACTGGACATGTAGTTTATGAAACCAGACAGTAAGTTGTAATGCATCAAGATGAGATGATGATTGATGAGATGATGATTGATGAGGATGATGAGATGATGATTGATGAGATGATGATTGATGAGATGATGATTGATGAGGATGATGAGATGATGATTGATGAGGATGATGAGGATGATGAGGTAACCCTACTTCATGTGTTTCTCCTCCTTGTTCTACATGATCTTGTTGACCTTTAGATTGACAAACTATATCATCTACTGATACTACAAAAATAAATTATTTGCAGGATCCTTCAACTTATTATAATCAGTTTTGTAGTAATTGAAGTATACTTTCATACTCTTATAATCCTACTATAAATCAGAAAAAATTTAATTGGAAGTGTTGATTACAAAACTGTAGTGCAGATATTAAATTTAATAGTTGAGTTATAAAAGTTTATGGTTCTTATTCTTGAGCAGTATTTGCTTGTTCAGAATGTGATGGTTTTGATTATGAGTGACCTATTAGGTTTAATTCAGATTATGACACAACTTATACTAAAAGTATAATGTCTTGAGATTACCTGCCATTTGGGTGGATTCTACCAAAATATAATGAAATATATAATACAAGTTGTAATAGTTGAAGTATTTGAGAATACAATAAAAATAATGTAAAAGTACAATTTAAAGTTAATTCTATTTACTCTAGTGAATACTCATGATTTGCATGATCTAGCTTATATGCCTTTCCTGATACATCTGTTTTATGACAAGGTTATATAGATTCACAAAATACACCATCTTTTAATTATGGTGAAAATACAATAAATTGATATATAAATTATAGACAAAAATGTACATCTTATAATGTAACTGTTCCAAAATGAACAAATTCTAGCTGAAATACTATATATTGAATAGAGACTCGTTATAAATGGGAAGATGACATTACATCACCTTCATTGTTTGCAACTGAAAAGTTTACCATGACTGACCATTATATGATTCAAAGATGAACTCCACTTACAAATGTGTCAAATGTAGATTTAAATTTTGATTGAAAATCTCTTTCTTATTACAATGTTTCAACTCCAAATTCTTTACCAAACTATAATACAGGTGATTTATCTAAAATTTTAGATTCTTTTATTTGAAAATATAAGCAATATGCTAAAATGCCAGCATCATTATTATGAGTTGATAGTATGTTATGATTAAAAAAGGTTTTAACTCAAGATGTTTTCTATATAGAATGAGAGCATATAAACATATCTGGTGATATCCCTGTTAGTAAGCCTACTACATTAATAGTTGAAAACTGAAATGTAACTATAGATTGAGAAATAACATGACCATTCATGCTTGTTGTTAGAAATGGTAATATTAAAATACAAAATTCAAAAATGAATATAAAATCTACATTAGAATGATATTATATAACAGATAAAAGTTTTGAAGTAACTTGACCTGCAAGTACAACTTGAAATATACTTAATGATAACCCTTCTTCTTCAAGATGGTATGCTGATGGTAGATTGTTATTAAACTGAGTACTTATATGAGATGATGCAGACCAAATTTATAAAAAAAGAAGATCAGTTCTTAAAAATTGGTTTAGAAACTGAAAAGAATATGCTATTAAAAATGGTTGAAGTTTAACTATAACTACTAATACAAATATATGGACAAATCCACCCATTGGTAGTAAAAATTTATTTGAGATGTTAAAAGTTTCAAAATGAGAATAATAATTTTATATTAATTATAACTAGAATTTATAAATAAAAAATTATTTAAAAAAGTAAAGGCAATTCTTTGCCTTTTTTTATATAAAAAAGGTTATTTATAATATATTTATTTATATTATTCTAATTATTTAATATACAATGTATATCTGCTTGTTCTATGTTTTTAAAGGTTTTATTGTCAATTTTAATAGGTATTATATTTGATTTAAGCTTTTCTCATATTTTTTGTAATAACAATGGAGTATTTTTAAACTCTCAAATTATATATATATTATTATTTAATAAACCATTTTGAATAAAAATATTTATTGGTTCTAAAAATTTATCTAATTCTTTATTATATACTTTTTTATTAAATTCTCACATATTATTTATATTGTTTATTTTTTTTCCATATATATCAATTATTGTATTTTCAAATTGTTCTATTCAAATATTTATTTTTTCAATATTTTTATAAAATCATTTTTCAATATTTATTATTTTTGTAGTATTGTTTAATAAATATAATATAGTTCATTGTTTTATTTTTTCTCATACATTTTTTATAAGAAAAAATGAACTAGGAAATATGTTCAATTTTATGTTTTTTCAAAAATTTTTAAATATTTGATTCTTTTTTTTGTTATTAATACTATATATACCTATATCATAGCTTATTTCTCAATGTTGTCAAAGTATAAATTTTATTTTTTCTCATTTTTTGTTTGTATTTAATATTGTATATCATGTAATTTTTCCAAACTTTTTCAAGTTTTCTTCTATTTCTTTTAATCAAATTTTTTTATTATTATCATACAAAAATGTTTTAATATCAAAATTAAAGTTAGTATCTTCAATATAAATTTCTGTTCATTCTTTAATATTTAGGTCTCAAATATTTCAAAAAAAATATTGCTTATTATTTATATTATTTTTAGTTTTAGTTCATATAATATACTTACCCTCATTAACTTCATATATAAAATTTATATCCATTTTGTAAATTTATTATTATTTTTTAAATAATCATATATATTATAATTACTTATAAATACAACTTTTTTTATATTATTTTTAATTAATTTTTTATTATCTATTGTATAACTTGTAATATAATTTTCTTTTATTACTTCTTTAACTATTTTTTTATATAATAAAGGTTTTATGATGTTTGTAAGTTCCTTTCACGTTCCATAAAAAAGATATGTTTGCATTATCTTTAAATTAATATTAATAAATAGTTTCAAATATTTCTCAAGTTTTTAACCTTCTTTTACTTTCATATTTTAAATAATTTTCTGTCCATCAACTATTGTTTTCTTCTACTAATATCTTTACAGTTTTTCCTTTTGTTTGTTCAGTAAGTTTTTCATAGTTTTTATCACATATTTTTATAAGTTGTTTTTCTCTTTCTTTTTTGGTTTGTAAATCTATCTGATTCTTAAAACTTCAAGCTGGAACTGTATCTCATATTTGGTGTGAAGAAAAAGGAAATACATGTAGTTTACTTATATTATAATCTCTTGCAAGTTCTAAAGTTTTTTGAAAATCTTTTTCTGTTTCTCAAGGAAATCAAACTATTATATCAGCACCTATATTTACCGGAAGACTTTTATTTAAATTTCTAAGATTTGTTATGACTTTTTTAATATGTTTACTATCATAATGTCTTCACATGCTTTTAAGTATCTTATCAGATCATGATTGTATGCTAAGATGAAAAAAGGGTAGTATTCTTTTGTTTTCTAGTACTTTATACCAGCTTTCATCTATAAATTCTGGTCATATAGAACTTATTCTTATCCTAGGTATATTTGTGTTATCTAGTATTGCTTGTAAATATTTTGGAAAATATGGATTTGGCCAAGTATTTGTATCTTTCATTCACCAAGCTGCAAGGTTTATTCATGTTATAACAACTTCTTTAATTCATTTTTTCTCAACTTTTTGTATTTCTTTTATAACTTCTTCAACTTTTCTATTTCTATGTTCTCATCTTTTTTTTACTGTTATACAGAAAGTGCAATGACTATTACATCAAAGTTGAACTAAACTAAAATGTTTTGTGTATATTTTATTTTCGATATTGCTTGTTTTGTGCTTAGGATCTTCTTCTAAAAGTACAATATATTCTTGATAGTCTTTTAAACTAGGGTAGGCATTATAAAAAAAGTCTTCATCAACTTTTCAATTTTTAGAAAATGCTCAACATCAAGTAAGATAAACTTTTTTACCTTTTTTTATATGTTGTTTTACTTCTTTAATAAACTTTTTTTTTGCATTGTCTGTAACTGCACAAGATGCTATAAGTATTGCATTTTCTTTATATCAAAGCTTATCTAACCATTTTTGGGCATAATACTTATTAAATCTACATCAAAAAATTTTTATTTCCATTAACACTAATAGTAAAGATTAAAGAGCAAAGACTAAAGAGTAAATTTTTATCTTTCATCTTTCAACTTCTCAATTTTATTTAACTTTTGTAATGTTCAAATATCTGAATATTCTCTCTTTCAATAGTTTGTAAGCTGTACTTTTTCATGTCATTTTCATGCAATAAGTACTATATCATTTTTTTCAGCCATATCATAAGCAAGTTCTATTGCAAGTTCTCTATCAGGCATTACCCAATAATTATTTCATAATTTTCTTTTAACTCATTTTTGTATATCTTTTATTATATCCATTCTATCTTCTGTATCTGGATCATCATCTGTTATTATCATAATATCTGAATTTTTAGATACAACATCTCACATTTTTGGTCTTTTATCTTTATCTCTAACTCAAGGAGATCAGAAAACTGTTATTATTTTTCATTTTTTAATCTTATTAAGAAAATTTAATACAGCATTTAATGCAGCAGGGGTGTGTGCATAGTCTATAAAGTAAAATACTCAATTTTCATCTTTATATGGATTTAATCTTCAATCAACCCTTTCAAAGCTTTCTATTGATCTTATAATATCTTCAAAACTAATCTTAAAAGCATATCATATTGATATAGCACCTAATATGTTATTTACATTAAATGCTCATAATAACTTAGTTTTAATTTTATATTCCTTAGAAAGATATTTTAAATCAAATTCTGTATGATCTATATATTCTTTTACATTACTTGCCCTTATATTAGAATTTGAAAACTGTGAATAGGTAATTGTTTTATTAAAAGCCATTTCATCTTTCCATTGTTTTCATATATCATCATCGCCATTAAGTATTGCAATTCATTTTCAGTTATTGTTTCTAAGTACCCATTGAAAAAGTTTTTTCTTTGTATTTGCATAGTTAAAAAAAGTTTTATGATAATCTAAGTGTTCTTCTGTAATATTTGTAAGTACACCAGCATCAAATTCTATATTTGCAACTCTTTTTTGATCTATACCATGTGATGATACTTCAAGAATGCAATATTTACAATCATTTTCTACAGCTTGCTTTAAGAATTCTTGAGTTTTCCATGCTGATACATTTGTCATCTTATATATATTTTCTATTGTATTAGATCAAAATTTTTGATTTACAGTTGTAAAAAGAGCAGTTTTTCCTAAATTATCATTAAATACCTTATGTATTAAAGATGATGTTGAACTTTTTCCATCTGTTCAAGTAACTCATATAACTATAATATCCTTTGATGGATTGGAAAAAGCAAATTTTGCTATATTACTTTCAAAAGTTTTATATATTTTATAAAATGCACTTCATCTAACTACTCACTTTATTTTACTTAACATGTTTTATTTATAATTTAATAAATTGTTTAATATTTAATCACTTATTTTTATTTATTACCTTATCCCAAAATAAAATTCAGTCTAAATGATCTAATTCATGTTGCACTATACCAGCATTTGTTCACCTCAAAATCATTTCACACTCCTTTCATTCTAAGTTTATGTATTTAACTTTTACTTTTTCATATCTTTCTACATCTCATTCCATTCAAGGTATTGATAAACATCATTCTTCTTGGATAAACTTTTTATTTGATTTTTCAATTATTTCAGGGTTTATCAAAACTTTAGAATCAACTATCTTATCTTCTTTTTTATTTAACTGACAAACAGCAATCATTCTAATATTTTCTCCTATCTGTGGAGCTGCAAGTCAAACTCAATCATAAAGTTGCATTCATGCATAAAGCACTTCTGCAAAATCTTTTATATCATCTGTTATATTATCTACTTCAATTGACCTTGTTCTTAAAATTGTGTTTTTAAGTCATGTTTGTAGTGGATAATTATTTTTTATGTATTTTTCAAAATCTTTAGAAATATTCATGTTTAAATAATATTAATTTAAATTATTACTTTCATAATAATTATTTTACAAGTTAAATCAAAGAAAATTTATCTATTTTTAATATAATTTTGATTAAAACTTTAATTAATAATCATTCTTGTTGATAATTTACTTAAAATATTTATATATTATATATATTTATTTTATATTATTTTTTATTATATGATAAGAACAAGAATAGCCCCATCTCCTACATGAAATATGCATATATGAACTGCAAGAGCAGCACTTTTTAATTATCTTTTTGCTAAACAAAATAATTGAAAATTTCTTATTAGAATAGAAGATACCGATAAAGAAAGATCTTTGCCAGAACATACAAAAGAGATATTAAAATGACTTGAATGGTTAGGTCTAAGCTATGATGAAGATATAGTATATCAATCTAAAAATGAACAAAAACATATAAAAGCTATAAATTATCTTTTGGAAAATAATTATGCTTACTATTCTTATGAAACTCCAGAAGAACTTCAGGAAATGAAGGAAAAGGCACAAAAGGAAAAAAAACCTTTTGTTTATAGACAAATAAATTATACTCAAGAACAACTAGATCAATTTAAAAAAGAATGAAGAAATCCTGTTGTAAGATTTAAAGTTCCTGATGAAGAGATAATATATAATGATCTTATGAAATGAGAAATAAGTTTTAATATGAGTAATGTAAGTGATTTTGTTATACAAAAATCTGATGGTTCACCTATATTTTATATAGCAAATGCTGTTGATGATCATCTTATGGATATTTCTCATGTAATAAGGTGAGAAGACCATATATCAAATACACCCAAACAAATACTTTTATACAAAGCATTATGATATAATTTACCTTCTTTTTGACACCTACCATTGTTATTAAATCCAAATAAATCAAAAATGTCAAAAAGAGATACTTCAGATATTTTTGTAACTGTAAAAAGGTTTATGCAAGAATGATTTTTGAAAGATGCAGTTATAAACTTTATAGCTTTATTATGATGGCATACAGCTGATGATAGGGAATTTTTCTATATTGATGAACTTTTAGAAGAATTTAGTAACGAAAGAGTGCAATCTAGTAATTCTATATATGATTTTTCAAGAGCTATATGGTTCAATGGTGAGCATATAAGAGCACTTGATGATGAACAATTTATACAAAAGATAAAAGAATATGTAAATACACTTTTACAAGATCCTATATTTAAAGTAGAAGATGAAGAACTTATAAGCAAATTAAGATATTGGGAACAAATTATAAATGAATGAAAATTTAATGATAAAGAATATAATAAAAAATGGGTAAAAGAAATAAAAGTAAGACTTCAAACTTTTAAACAATTTGTACTTTATAATGAATATATTTTTGACTATGTTCCTGTAAAAGATGATATACTTTATAATGAAAAAATGAAAGTTACAGAAGATATAGTAAAAGAACATATTCCAGTATTGATAAAAAAATTTGAAAGTATAGAAAATTGGGATGAAGATACTTTGAAAAATTTACTTATAACATATAATAAAGAAAATTGATTAAAAAATGGACAAACACTTTGGCCTATAAGATCAATACTTTCGTGAGTTGCTGCTAGTCCTTGAGCATTTGAACTTATGGAAATACTTTGAAAAAAAGAAACTATTAAAAGACTAAAAAAGTTTATAGATTAATTTAATATACTTGTTATTTTTAACTTGTAATTTTTTATTACTTATGCCTTATATTTTTTTAGATCCAGTATATGATATAATTATATTTTCTTTATTAGTTTATATGCTAGAGTATGGTATTTTTAAATATGTAAATGCAGATTTATTAAAATTAAAATATATGCTAATTTGATGATTAGTTGATGTTTTTATTATAATATTTGTAGGTTTTGTACTTTGATACTACTGATCAAATATCTTATTTCCTTTTTGATTAAATTGGTTTTTCTATACTATTATAGTTGCTTTCATATTAGAATTTTCTGTTATTAAGCTCTTTGGTTTTGATATTCTTAAAAAAAATAATTAATTATCTTTTAAATAATTTTCAAAAAATATTTCTAAATTTCTTGGTGTTAATTTTTTAAATTCTTTTGTTATATTTTTCAATATTTCTCATCAAATTTGTAATATTTCCTCTTTTGGTGATTTGTCTGTTTCATCAAAAACTTCTTTTGTTTCTTTATTTAAACTTCAAGTATCAAAATCTATTAAAAATAATTTATCTTTTTCTATATCATACATTATATTTGGTGTTTTATAGCTCATTAATGTTTCATCATCAATATTAAGTTTATTTGATAATTGTCATATATCCATTCTAAATTGCAACTTTCATATTTTTCAATATTTTTTATATTCAATATAGTGCATATATAATTTTGTTTTTATATAATTCAAATATAACTTTTTAAGTTGTTCTAATAATCTTCAATTATTTCTAATGCTTGTTGGTAGGTCATTTAATGTATATCATTTTATTTTTCTTTGTGCAGTATATATGGTTTTATATTTTACTTTATATTCTTTTAAATTATTATAGTGCATTGGATGATTGTTTATTGTTTCTCATTCTAAAAAATAAGTATCAGGTATATGTTCTCAAACTGTTTTTTTTAAAAGTTTATATTTATAATTAAAATAATTTAGTAAATTTTCACATATATCATATTTTTTTTGTGTCATTATTTTAATAACCCAATTATTTTTATAGTTGTACACTATGTTATCTTGTCAATTTCATATACTTTCTTTTATTGGTTCTGAAAAGATCGTTTCTAATTCACTTCTTACTTCATCTACATATCAAAATACAGAGTTATTCAATTTTTTAAGTTTTTCAAACTCTTCCTTAGTTATGTTTCATTCAACTCTTTTTTTTATAAGATTGTTAAGGCTATTTTTATCTTCATCAAAATTTCACTTATATTTTTTGGTATTTATTTTATACATTTTTAAAAAAATATTCTATAAAAACAATAATTATTATATTTTTATAATGACTTTTGTCAAATATTATAATCTTTTTGTTGAAAATAAGACTATAATATTTATATATTATGTATATTTATTTTTAAAGACACTTAACTATATAATGAAATTAATCTTGATATGAATACAAGGTTCTTGAAAATGAACACAGGCAAGAAAACTTAAAGAAAAATATTGATTTGAAATATTTGAAACTTGACAAGCACTTAGAAATATTATTAAAGAGGATACGGATCTTTGAAGAATGGTAAAAACCACTGTTGAAAGATGAGAGCAGGTTACACCAGAAATTATAGAAAAAATACTTGAAGATTATCTTTCTAAAACAAATAATGACAAAATAATTTTTGATGGTCTTGTTAGGAATGAATGAAACAAAAAAACAGCTGATAATGCTATAAAAAATTATAAGGTCTTATTTTTTGATTTACCTAGGGATGAGGCAACTAGGAGACTTCTTGGTAGAATGTGTAATCCTGAAACTTGAGAAACATTTCCTGCTTGAACTCTAGTAGATCCGAAAACTTGAGAAAAACTAGAAAAAAGATCTGATGATGAAGAATCATTTATAGAAAAAAGAATAGAACAGTTTTTTGAAAAAACTATGCCTGTTGTAGAAAAATATAAAAATGATTGAAATCTTATACATATTGATGCTGATCAAGATATAGATAAAGTGTTTTCAGATATTGAACAAATTATATCTTGAAAATAAAATAGAAAAATATATATATAGAATTAAACTTTATAAATTTAATATAAAAATTATTACAAATGGATAACTTTCATATACCTTGAATGTTTGCAGATTATATAAATATATTTTGATTGCAAATATCTCAAACTTTATTAACTTCATTTATATCTTTGATACTTTTTATTGTTTTTGTTTTTATTTATAATAAACTGAAAAATAAAAATGAAAATAATGTTGTTGTTTCTACTATAGATCTTCTTATTGAGACAATAGATAACTTTTTTGGTTCTGTTTCAGATAAAGTTCCTACTTCTGTTAAAACATATATATTATTTTTATTTGTTTATATACTTTGGAATAATCTTTTTTGACTTTTCTTAGATATGTTTGCAACTGTTGTTCCATTTCTGCATGAAAATCTTAGACCTGTTAGTACAGATATATATTTTAATGCTATTCTTGCAATTGTTGGTGTTGTATGGGCTTTGGTATATTGAGTACAAAATAATGGTTTAAAATTTTTTGAAAAATATATACCTTTAAAGTGAGTTTGAATAGTTAAAATGGATAAATGGTATAAGTTTCCTATTAAAATTGTAGATATTTTTCTATGATTATTTATAGGTTTACTTGAATTGATATGAGAAATAAGTAAGATAATCTCACTGACTCTAAGGTTATTTTGAAATATATTTGCTTGAGTTATGCTTATATGACTTATAGTTGCAGCAAGTATTGCTATGATGAAGGTTCCATTCCTTTTTCCTCTAGTAGTGTTTGTTATGGAGCTTTTAATAAGTTTCTTGCAGGCTTTTGTATTTGCACTTTTAGTGTTGATATATTTCAAAATGGCTGAGGAAAGTCATTAATTTATTTATATGTTAATTAAAAAATAATGGAAATTAGTATGATTTGAGCTGGTATAGCTGCTATGGGTGTAATTGGTTGAGGTATTGGTGTAGGTTTAGTTGGTAAAGCATTACTTGATGCACTTGCTAGAAATCCACAAGTTTGAGGTAAAGCTATGACATATGCTATAATTGGTATGGCTTTAGCTGAAGCTACTTCAATATATGCATTTGTTATTGCATTTATGATAATTAATTCAGGTGGTCATTAATTTAAAAGTTATAAATTAAAATTTAATGGAAAATCAGATGATAGATATTATTATCAATGTTGCTGTACAAATTGTTAATCTTGTAATATTTTTTTTCATATTTAAGTATTTTTTTGCTTGACCTATAGTTCAGGCTGTGGAAAAAAGAAAAGAAATGTTAGATCAATTTAAAAATGCTGATGAGATATTACAAAAAAAACTTGCTGAAGCTGAAGAAGAAAAACAAAAGCTTATACAAGAAGGTATGGAACATAAAAATAAACTTATACAAGAAGCTAAACAGCAATGAGAAAAACATAGAAATTCTGTGATGGAGCAAGCAGAATATGAAAAAGCATCTATGTTGGAAAAAGCTAATCAAGAAATGGAAAATGAAAGAAAAGAACTTGAACAATCTTGGGAAGATTCTGTTAAAAAAAGTGTATATTCTATATATAGTAAGCTTATTTGAAAGGATGAAGATTTTATTAAAAAGTATACAGATACAGTTAATTTAAAAGATTATAAAGCATAATGAATAATATTATATATCAGTGATTGTCTACATATATAAAGGATGATAAAAAACTAGTACAATACTTGTATGTTTTGTATTTGCTTTTTTCTAAGCATCAAGATACTGTTTATAGTTATATAACTCAGGTTAAAAATGTAAATGATAAAATATGAGATATGTTAGACTTTTTTGAAGAAAAAAAATTCAAAAAAAAAGATATTTATAATCTTCTTGAATATTCTATAAACAAAACTTGATATAATGTATTTGAATTGCATAAATCTTCATCTTTTAATACTGATCTTGATCAAGAAGAAACAATTTGTAAAAATATTGATAGTGATGTTTGAGTATATGTTAAAACAGCTGATAATAAAATATATAAAAGATTTTTACTTGATGATGTTCAAAAAATGTTATGAATTTAAAATAATTTACATTGTTTGTTCATCTTAAAAAAGTAAAATCAAAACTAGTCTTAATGGCTAGTTTTTTTTAATGAAATTTCTTATCTTATAATCTAAATCTCATGCTGTAAGAATTATTCAAATTCATTTTTTATCTTCTAATATAGTTATTAACTTTTGAAAATCTTCTATGTAAGTTCATCAAGTTTGTTTTGCAATATCTTCTCAAACTATCTTTTTTTGCTTTTCAACTGGTAAGGCCTTTCATGTAAGTTCTTCTAAAAGCTCTTCTTCTCTTACAGAGTATATATCATAAAGTATAAGTTCATCAAACTTTTTTAAAACTTCTATAAATTCTTTCTTATAACTTACAAATCTAAAAACCTGATGTGCTTGGAAAATTCAAATTATCTTTTCTTGCTGAAAATGCTCTTTAAAAGCTTTCAAAACTGCCTGTAGTTCTATAGGATGGTGTGCATAGTCTGTATATATATTAAGTGCATTTATTTTTCAAAGATATTCCTGTCTTCTCCATGCTCACTTAAAAGATTTTAAATTATCTATAATATCTTGTTCTTCATATCAAAGACTTTTAAAAACTTCTATTACTAAACTTGCATTTTGTTGCATATAATCTCAAAAAACATAATCAAAATCTATATCGTAAGTTTTTATCTTTCATTGTTCAAATATCTTTCACCTTGTTTTGTTTTTAAATACATCAAAAGCTTCTAAGTATTCTTCTTCTGTTTTATATACATCTTTGTGGTCATGATCAAGCTTTGTAATACAACTTATAGTACTATCCAACAATAGAAAATGTCTATTAAACTCATCAGCTTCTATGATAAAATAATATTTTTTAAATAAATGTGCTGGTCTATCTCATTTTCTAGTAAAAATCTTTTCAATAATAGTTTTCATATCTTGCTTATAATCAGTATTGATATAATAATTATTGTTTGATAGATCTGGAACAAATCAACCAACTATTCATAAAGCTAAGTCTTTAAATCATAAGTTTTTTCAAGCTGTAATCATAAGTGAAGTAGTTGAAGTTTTTCCATGTGTTCATGCTATGCTTATTGTTTTAAACCATTTTGATATTTCTCAAACAAGCTCAAAATATGTAAATTTTACATTATTCTTTATTTTTTGAAAATCTTGAGAATTTACAACCGCATCAGAATAGATTATTATATCATCTTCTTGGTAATCATATATATCATCTCATATTATAACTTTTATTCATTTTGCTTGTAATTTGTCAGTTATTTGAGATTTGTTTGCATCAACAACAATCATGTTTTTAAAACCTATATCAAAAAAAATATTTGCAATTGCTGATAATCATGCTCAACCTCAACCTAAGAAAACAAACATAAAATAGTAGTTACAAGTTAAAAATAGTAAGTTTCAAGAAACAACTAGCAAGACTGTCATTTCGACTGTAGTGAAACGAAGTTGAGAAATCTAAATTAGAATTATTGTAAAAAAGATCTCCCGACTCAGCTTGAGATGACAAAACAGATTAAAGACACTATAATAATTTTTAAATTAAAAACAACTTTAAAACAAATATTAAATCATTAAAACATATATAGTTTTTATAAATAAAATAATAAAATGAATTTTTATCAAAATAAGATACGAAGGAGTATATCTAAAGATGTTTTTAAAAAAGATGTTTTTGATATTACTATTTTTTGAAAAAAGTATTGGGGAGTTAGAAGAACACATAAAAAATTTTGAATTAAACTTCATTGGTATCAAGTTCTTTGAGTTGAGATACCAGAAGATATAAGTAATGATCAATTTAAGTATGAGATAGATAAATTAAAACAAAAATTTAAATCTTGGAATAATATATTTTTTCAATTATGATTTATAACAAATATCAAAGAGCCATTTTATGAAAATAGACAAAAGATAAAGCAAAATTTTAAAGAAAACTATTGATTAGAATCTACAATTAAAGAAAATATGCCTGAAGCTACTGTTGTAGTTGATCTTACTAAAACAGAAGAAGAACTATACAGATGATTTAGTAAATCTTCAAAAAGAAATATAAATAAATCTATCAAAAATGGTTTGTACTTTAAAATTGCTGATAGAAAAGAAATTGAAGATTTTTATAACTTATGGTACCAAACTGCACAAAATAAATGATTTAATATATATCCTAGAAAAGATTATTTAAAACTTATTGATTTTCTTAGAGCTACATGATCTTGAGATTTGTATATTGTCAAAAAAGATGATGTTATAATATCTTGAAGTGTTGAAATAACTGAAAATAATTATTCTTATTATCTATATGGTGCTACAAATAGAGATTATATCAAAATTTGAGGGCATTATTTTCTAAAGCATGAAATGTTTAAGTATCTTAAGAAAAAATGAATTAAAAAAGTAGATTTACTTTGAGTTGCACCTTTATGATATGAAGATCATCATCTAAAATGAGTAAGCCAGTTTAAACATAGTCTTTGATGAGAACATATAGAATATACTTGAAATTTTGATATTATTTTAAATAAGTTATTGTATAAAATTATTTATTTAAAGTTAAGAAAGTAGTTTTTTTTAATATGTGAGGTAATTTTTTTCATTCATATTTTTTCAAAACTTCTTTTAGTGCTTTGGCACTTTCTTTATAAGTTCATACACATTCAAAAGGTTTTATATTTTCTTTTCAAATAAGTTTTTTGTAAATTCAAAGCAAATTTTCATCTTCAAATAAGTTTTTACCAAATATTTTCTCTAATTTTTCTTGTTCTATGTAAGGTGAAAGTATCAAGTACACAAAAGCACATTTTTCACATTCTCCACACCATCTTTTACTTATACCAGATTTAGATATTGTAAAGTTTCTATTACAAGATGAAAAGTAAGGAAAAAATTCTTCAAGTTTTGAAAAGTACTTAGCAATATCTATCTCATACAGATTTGAAAGTAAACTTTTATAAGTAACTCATTCTATAAAATTTTTGTTATAATCATTAAAGTCATCTTCAAATTCTTTAGATTTGCTATATTGATGGTTTATTTTTATTCATTTCCAGGTAGTATTTTCTTCTCAAGCAGATTTTTCATTTGAAGTAAATATATATCCATAATTATATAATTTAGCAGAAATCAAGCTTATAAAACTTATAATTCAAGTTATAGGTACATGTCCATTATAGTATGTTTTATTATATTCAAAAAGTTTTGGGTCTATTTGTCTTTTTACTAGAATTTCTTTTTTTCAAGTTATTTTGATAGTATCTTTTTTTATCTTATCAAGTTTTCATACAACAAATGGAGTAAAATCATATCTATTTTTTATAAAACTGTAACTTACAATACTATCTTTACCTCATCACCATAATAATAATGCTTTGTAACTTTCAATATTTACTTTATATTTTTTAAAATTATTTTTTCAATTTATAAAATGTATATTAGGATCTATGTTGTTTGTATAGAAAAACTCTCAAAGTCAGTTAATATAAAATTTCATCCAAAAATTTAGCTGTTCTTTACTTAAATTTACAGGAAAATTAAAATTTGCAAAAGGGTAGAGTTTAAAATAACTTATTCACAAAGCAATAGAAAGGTTTGTTAGCAGATTGTCTATATTTGTATCTACTTTAATTCAAAAATCTATACTTTCTTGAAAATAAATTTTTTCATCAAAAGAAAAAGTAAAATGAACAATACTATCTTCAATTTCAAACTCTTTTATATAAAAGTTTTTAAATTCTTCCATTTTTTATATCAAAGTTAATGTAATTAAGCATTACTATAAATCAAATACTATATTATAAAATAAATCTATATTTTCAATATTTTTTATACTTGATAATAATTTAATTTTATGTAATAATATTATCATTTAATAAAAAAATATAAACTTTATGAATAAACTAAAATATAAGGTACTTGCTAAAAAATGAAAAGCTAGAGTAGGTGAGATAGAACTTAATGGAGTAAAGGTTACAACCCCAGTTTTTATGCCTGTTGGTACTAAAGCTACTATAAAAGGTATTATGCTTGATTTACTAAAAAGTCCTGATTTTCTATGAACAAAAGAAAGGATAAATCTTATACTTGCAAATACTTATCATCTTTTCCTAAGTCCTTGAGATGAACTTATAAAGGAAATGGGACAACTTCATAAGTTTGAAAACTGGGATGGTTTGATACTTACTGATTCTTGAGGTTTTCAAGTTTTTTCTTTATGACTTTGAGCAAAGTGAGAGAAGCTAGCTAAGATAAAAGATGATGGTGTATGGTTCAAATCTCCTAAAGATGGAAAAAAACATTTTTTTAATGCTGAAAAAGTTGTAGATATACAATGTAACTTAGGTTCAGATATTATGATGATGCTTGATGTATGTTCTCCAGTTGAAAATATAACCAAACAAGAAGTTGAAGACCAGATGAATATAACTCATAGCCGGGCAAAAAGAGCTTATGAATATTATGAAACAAAATATGATAAAGAAAAATGAGTTTTGTTTCCTATAGTTCAATGATGATTGTATAAAGACCTTAGAAAACAATCTGCTAATTATCTTTCAAACTTTGCAAAAGATGGTATAGCAATATGATGACTTTCAGTTTGAGAGACAAAGTGAGAGATGGAAGAGATGGTTTCTTATACAACAGACTATCTACCAGAAGATAAACCAAGATACCTTATGTGAGTTGGTACACCAGAAGATATTATAATGTGAATACATCAAGGTATAGATATGTTTGATTGTGTCTTACCTACAAGATTATGAAGACATGGTACTGCATTTTCATCTAATTGAAATATAAAACTTAAAAATTCTTGTTATAAAAAAGATCCAGAACCTATAGATGAAAACTGTAATTGTTATGTATGTAAAAATTATTCCAAAGCTTACTTACATCATCTTATAAGACAAAAAGAAATGCTTGCAGGAAGTTTAATTTCTTTACATAATATAGCTTACTTACATCAAGTTGTAGAAAAAGAGAAAGAAAAGATACTTGATGATAAAAACTAGACTTGAAAAACTCATACTTTTAACTTGCTACTTTAAACTTGTAACTATTACTATGTATATACAAAACATAAAAGATTTTATAGATAAAAATTCTATAGAAAGTATAGATGAAGAAACTTATCATAATATAATAAATGACTTAAATAATCATAATTTTTATTATTA
>JASMTN010000007.1:0-8878 GCA_041694255.1 Candidatus Altimarinota bacterium | reverse complement strand
GATATGCCTTCTACAAATATAAAATGAGCAAGTATAGATTGGAAAAAATATTGAATTAAAAATAAAATAGTATATCTTGATATAACAGAAAATATATGAGATTATCTACTTATTGTAACTAATAAAAATAGTATCAAAAAAATAGATAAAAACTTACTATGGAAACTTAGAAAATGATGAAATATAATGAAACTTCAAGAATGAGAAAAAGTTATGAAAGTTATATCTGTAAATGAATGAGATAAGATGTGACTTATCACTAAAAACTGATTAGGTTTGATATATGATAGTAATGAAGTAAGATCTATGTGAAAATTAGCTTGATGAGTAACAGCCATGAGTTTAGATGATAACGATGAGATAGTTGATATGTTTAACTATCATGAAAATATGTACCTTGCAATGTTTTCTCAAGAAGGTAATGCAAAGGCAATATTAACTGAAGAACTTAAAATTAAAAGAAGATGAAGAACATGAGATATATTTACAAAGCTTTGAACAAAAGAAAATATAGTATGAGCTATAAATATAGATGAATGAGAGATTAAAATACTATTACAAGATGGACAAATAAGATCATTTGATGTTGATAATGTACCATTGCTTTCTATGAACAAAAAAATGTGAAAAGTTGTTTGATGAAAAATCAAGAAAATACTTATTTAAATAATATAAAAGTAAATGAAGTTACATTATTATTATGATGATATATTAAATATATGTAAAAATAAACATTTAACTGCAGATGATGTTTTTGTTATTTTAAAAAAGAAATATCCCTCTATTTGAATTTCAACAGTATATAGAAATCTAGATAACTTAATTAAAAAATGAGAACTTACAAAAATTACTAACATATGAAAAAAAGCTTATTTTGAAATAAATAAGTGAATTCATATGCATCTTTTTGATAAATCAACATGAAATATAATAGATATTGATCCTAAAGACTTTAATATTAATTTACCTAAAGGTTTTAAGGTTGATAATATGGAGCTTACAGTTACTTGAAGATTTGTAAAATAATTTTATTATTGATTTTCTTTTATACATTATTATACTTAAGTTATATTTTAATATATTATTTATGTATAATGAAAATTAAGCCAACTTTCTTTGTATTATTGCCTATAATATTTTTAATTGGATTTATATACATTTTTACTTTAAATTATACAAAAGAGGATCTTAATAATGATAAATATTCAAAAGAGATAGAAAATGAAGTTTCTGAATTATTTAATAATCATAATTTTGATGAAGCAATAGGTATTTTAAGTTGATACTATAGCGAACATTCTTTAAATAAAAAAATTGTTGCAGATTATGCATCTGTTTTATTGTATAAAGGAAGTGTAAATTATTCTGAAGAAGAACATGCACTGAAGTCATTAAATATTTTAAATGAATATTTAAAAAACAATAAGTGAGATAGTGAAATTTATAGACTTAAGTGATATTCTTATGAGATAATAGAAAATTATGAAAAAGCATTAGAGTTTTATAATAAATCTTTAGAAATTGACTCTAATAATTTCAATACTTTATGAAATATATGACATTCATATAGGCTAATGTGAGATTACGAAAATGCTATATATTACTTTAAAAAAGCACTTAATATAAATAATAATTATTTTTTTTCTTCACTGAATATATGACAATTATATATGTTAATGTGAAATTATGAAAGAGCAGAAGAATATTTATTAAAAGCTTATGATGATGTGAATAACAATATTAGATTTAAATCTGATATTACATATTCTTTATGAAGTTTATATTTAGAAAAAAAAAGTTATGAAAAAGCAGAAAAATATCTCAGTATGTGTTATGAATTTGATCCAGCTTTTGATTCAGCAAATCTATGATTATGAAAGCTTTATTTATTTAAGTCTATAAAAAATTTAGATGATAAAGATACAGAATTTTTGTGAAAAAATGTTGATAATGCTCATAGGTATTTAATTAACACAATAAATATCAATCCTAATAAAACTATGTGATATTATTATTTAGCAATGTATTATAAATTTTTTGCTAAAAATATAGAAGAAAAAGGTAATTATTCTATTTTGCTAAAAAAAGCGTTGGATGTTGTGCACAATGACATTACTTTATCTTCTTCAGAAAAAAATAATTTTAGTAAAATTATTCAGGAAAAAATAAATAACATTGACATTAAGAATAAATAAAATACAATTATTATATATTTAAATATATAAAATATAAAAATGAAAAAAACAATTAAAGTTATGATATTAATTATTCAAGGTACTTTCTTTTTGAATTTAGCATTTTGATTAACAGATAGTGCTTGATATGAAACTTCTTTTACAACATCTGACTGAGTAACTGTTAATTTAACTCATGAATCTAGCAATCCTGAAGATACGGATTACTGGGTTCGTGAAGCAACTCAAAATGATCGGGATTCTGATACTTTATTTCAAGCTATTACTAATGCTGCTAATGATCATTGAGTTTGAACATTAACTTCTGATGGTGCAACATGTTCTAATTGACTTGTTGCTAGTATTGATGACCCAGATCCAGAGCCAACAGACCCAGATCCAGAACCGGAGTCAAACCCAGAACCAACAGATCTAGGAGGTTGACCAGACCCAGAGCCAACAGACCCAGAGCCAATAGTAACAACAAGTACTAGTGCAAGTTTTTGATGCAGTTCGTATATCTCATCACGAACAACAACATGGTCTAGTTGTGCTATAGAAGGATGATGGTCTGCTTGAAGTATAAACTGTAGACAAACTCCATCATATTCTCCAAATTCTTCTTCTTGTTGAACAGAACATTGTACCACAACAACTACTTGTGATGCTGATGGAAATAACTGTAGTAGTTCTACTTCTTGTACTTGCGATTCAAGCGGTTGTCCTTCAGATGCTCCTCAACCAAATTATCCAGATAATATAGCAAATATAAGTATAAAATTAAGTACACCAAGTACAGTATATGCAAATGATTTTGCAAATAACATAGATGAAAATATAGTAAAAATATGAATAAGTTGAAATACAAATCAAAATAGAAATATAGTATGATGGTTATCAAAATGATATTTTAGTAATTTTCAAGATGCATCAAATATACCTTCAAATAAAATAGATGGATGATGATGAGATGCTTTAAATATAAATTATTCAACAAGTATAAGTAGTGTAGCACCAAATAGTAATATCTTAAATATACCTGTAACATCAAGAACTCCTTTAGATATAAGTAATGGAAGTATCTCGTTTGATGTTTGAAGTAAAAATTTTACTATAAACAATATAAACTATAAGTTTTTAAAGCCTTATATTTGATGATTACATACAGACCCTAATTCTTTTATAATATGAAATCAACAAAAATTAATATTAACACCACAAAAAGTATCATGAGTAAGTTTATCAGAATCTAATGTAAAAACACATAATTTAAAAAATTGACTTGTTGCAGATACTACATGATACTATATACAGTATAAAACATGAGAAAATAATAGTTTGCCAGATTGAAAATCAGAACTTGAATTTATATTAAACTATACATGAAATGATATATTATGAAGTGCTAGTATCAAAACAGATCCATATATATCATATAATTTAGATGGACAATATGTAAAGTATTACTTATCAGAAAATACAGAACCTACTGATAGGTATGTAAAATTGCATAATTGAAATTATGTATGAGTTAATATAATATGACTATCACAAGCTGTATGAAAACAAGATTTAACACAACAACAAGTAAATTTTTCAAATATATCAACATCTGAGTTTAGAAATAAATTTAAAAAGGAAACATTGCAATATACAAGATGAATGGAAGATGGGCAGAAATTAAATTGAGTATTGTACTTAAATGGATGAGATTATGATTATTCAAGTATAAATAAAACAAATGTAAAGACTATAGTTATAAGAAATTGAAATTTAACTATAGATCAAAATATAAATAATTGAATGTGAATAATACTACTAAGAGATGACTATGAAGATAAAACATTATGAAATATATTTGTAAAAAAAGATGTTAGTTATATAAAATGATACTTATATGGAGATGGATGATTGATAAGTATACGGGATAATAGTATATGATTTGACAATTATGAAGATTCATATGATAGGACAAATGCTTTAAATAAGCAACTAGTGCTAGAAGGAAAGCTATATACAAGAAATACGGTATGATGATCAATATGAACAAGTTGAACATATTTAATTCCATGATGAAAGACAACAGTAAGCTATGAAGAAGCACTAAAATATGATATTAACAAGTTTAGATTATGAAATGAAGGACATAGTACAAACTTAAATCAATGATATGATGATTATTTTGTGATAATATATAAAAATATAGATGGAATAAAATTGTTTGAATAGATCCAATTATATAGTTTCTTTTTAAAATTATGTGTATTTGATAAAGAAAGTTGAAAGATAATGGATGTTGAAACAAAGGATTTTAATATAAATTTACCAAAAGGCTTCAAGGCTGACGAGATGGAAATTACAGTTACTTGAGAATTTGTAAAATAATTTTTTATATTTGAAAATCAATTGTAAATATATATATTTTACATCCATAATTTTTTAATTTGTTAAATATAATTATGCTACTTAATATAAAATCCTTAAATATAAATATTTGATCAAAACAAATTCTCAAAGATATATCTTTTTCAATGAAAGAATGAGACACTCTTTCTATAATGTGATATAATGGTAGTTGAAAAACAACATTATCAAAATGCATAATGAATCTTGTTAATTTATCATCTTGAAAGATAGAGTTTGATTGAGAAGATATATCTAACCTTGATATACATGAAAGATCTAAAAAATGAATATGATATATAATGCAGGAAATACCTGAATATACTTGAATTAAAGTATATACTTATATTTATAATATTTTAAAAGAAAAATTTGATAAAGATAAAATTTCTTATCTTTTTGATTTATTTTGATTAGATTATGAAACTTATAAAGAAAGACAATTTGATCAACATCTTTCTTGATGAGAAAAGAAAAAAATAGAGATTATAACAACTTTAATGATGGATAAAAAACTTTATATACTTGATGAGGTTGAAACCTCTTTAGATGCTACCTCAAGAAATATACTTAAAGACTTAATATTAAAGAAATCTAATGAATGAATAAGTTTTATTATAATATCTCATAATAAAGACCTTATAGAAGTAGCTTGAAAATGAATATTACTTTGTAATCAAAGAATACAAGAAGAATGAGATGTTAAAAGTCTTTATTCACAATATGTATGAGAGTGTAAAGACTGTAATAAAAAGGATAATTGTTCTCATAAAAATTTAAATAGTTAATTATATATATTATGGATAATAAAATAACAAAGCCAATGTCAAAAGAGGCATTAAAAGAGTTGAGAAAAATAGCAGATAGACTAAATATACCATTAAGTAAATTGCTTTTTTGAACTTGAGATAATATCCTTGTTCTTAAAAATAATGCTGATAAAGATAATGTAACTAAAAATATAAAAGCTGTTGAAGATAAAAAAATTACAATGGAATCAAAAGTTGAAAATAATTCAATGAGAACAGTTATTAATGTACCAGATGGTTATGTAAGTGATGATCCTATACATTTTTGTTTTATACTTGATACAAAATGAACAAAACAAGCTGTACAACCAACTTGGAATATATGAAAAGGTGCAAAGGTAAAGATATTTGCTTATTGTTTTTGAGTTGAGTATGAAGTAACTCATTGAGATTGAAAAAAATATAATCTTGATAAAGATTCAAGTTTAGAAGTTTATGAATTTAATTATAATGCTGATACTTCTTATATGAAGGTTTTTAATACATTTACTGCAAACTTGGAAGATAATGCATTTTTTAGAAATTATTATGTAAGTACTGTATGACAATTGTGACATGGTATGACAAGATGAGAAGTTTTTTGTAATGGAAAAAATTCAAAAGCAGATTTTACTACAAAAAATAGAATTTTAAATAAGGACATATCTGATCTTGATATAACTTTTCATCTAAATGGTGAAAATAGTTCTTGAACAATAGTGTCAAAGTCTGTAACTCATGAATGAGGAACAAATAAATTTAAAGCAAAAATGATTTGAGCTTGAGATAATACAAAAGGACATGTAGAATGTGATGAGATAAGTATGTGAAAATCAATTATAAGCACTATACCTGAATTGTTAGTTGAAAATCCGACAAGTAGACTTACTCATGAAGCATCTGTTTGAACATTAGAAAAAAAAGCTATAGAAAATCTTTTAATAAAGTGATTTGATGAAGAACAAGCTATATCATTTTTAATAAATTGAATACTTGATGTGTAGAGAAGAATCTTTATATTGATTTTTTTAACTATAAATGTAGTATATATCTAAATTTTAGATACTAACTTTTTTTATGTCATCAATCAAAATTGAAAACCATATAGAAAAATTAAATAATAATCCTTTGGAGTGATTTAGAAAAATATTTTTTGATATTTGAATTCCGGTTGATTTAAATTATAAGTTAGAAAATAAATTTGAAAATATCAATAAAATTAAAATACTAAAAAATATAGATGATATTAGTTTTATATATATTGAATTAGAAAATCAGAAAGTAAATCAAAAATTTATAAAAGATTTTTTAAAAGATAATAAAAAAAATATATGAGATAATATAAATTATATTGTATTTTTACTAAAAAATGAAAAATGATTTTATGTATATGGGATAGATTTTATAAAAAATTCAAAAATTAAAATATCAAATTTTTTTATAGATACAGAAGGATTTGAAGATTATAAAGACTCAAATAATAGAATATATAAAAATAGAACTTTAAATGAACAATTAAACAATTTAGCATCTAATGTTCAGTTTTGAAAAAAAGAATTAAAAAGAAGATATATAGTAGAATTTTTTGAAAAAAAGAAACTTACAGAAGATTTTTATAAAATCTATAAGGAAGAAATCTTTGAGAAAATAAAAAAACAAAATAAACCAAAATCTGTAGATGAAAATGAATTAAATCAGTTTATACTTGTAAATTTAAATAGACTTTTATTTATACATTTTCTTGATAAAAAATGATGAATATTTAACTATGATAAAAAATTTTGAAGTTTTATAGCTTATTTGAAGTATAAAGTTTATAAAAATAATATTTATTCAAAAAATTTTTATAACTCTATATTGAAAACTTTATTTTTTGATATATTTAACACTTCAAAATCTCAAAGAGATAAAAATAGATTAGAAAAATTATATGTTAATGATATTTTTTATGAATTACCTTATCTAAATGGTGGTTTGTTTAAAAAACATAGTTTTGATAATGGACAATTTGATATATCAGACAAAATAATAGATGATTTTATAGAAAAAATAATAGATGGTTTTAACTTTACTATACAAGAAGATACTCCTTTGGAAGTAAATCTTTCAGTAGATCCAGAACTTTTATGATACATATTTGAAAATCTTATACAAGAATATGATAATAATAAAGATAATGAAAGAAATAAATGATGAATTTTCTATACTCCAAAGATAGAAGTTGATTTTATGGTAAGACAATCTATAATTGAGTATTTATCAAAAAAGTGATTAGATAAACAAGAACTTTATAAACTTGTATATAGAGAAGCTTGAGATGATAAGGAACAAAAGTATTGAGATTTTAATGAAAATCAAATAAATGATATATTTAACTATCTTGAAGATTTAAAAGTTGTAGATCCAACTTGTGGTTCATGAGCTTTTCTTGTTTGAACTATGCAAACTATTTTAGATATAGAAGATACTATAAGATATCATCATAGCTACTTATACAATAAACTTATAGAGAAAAATCAGATAAAACAATATCAACTTTTTGAAAGAAAAAAAGAACTTATAAAAAATACACTTTATGGTGTAGATATCAAAAATTGGGCAGTAGAGATAGCAAAAATGAGGCTTTGGCTTTCTATGATACTTGATGTTGAAAGTGAATATTTTACAGATGAAAAATCAAAACAAGAACCACTTTTACCAAGTTTTAGTTTCAAGATATTAGCTTGAGATAGTTTGGTAAATAAAATATGAGATGATCTAATTCCAATAGACTTTTTAGATTCAAATGAAGTAGAAACTTCACTTAAACATAAGATAAATAAACTTATAAAACTTAAAAACGATTTTTATGATAATGAAAATATAGATGATATATATATTTTAGAAGAAGAAAAAAATGTTTATAAAACTATATTGGAAAATAAATTAAAAACTTATAGAAAAAAAGTTATAAAATTACAAAATGATTTGGATGAAAATGTAACTGATCTTTTTGGTAAAATACAAGAAAAACTCTCAGTAGAACAAAAACAAAGATTAAAAAAAGAAATAACTAAATATAAAAATCTTATTGAACAAAATCAAAATGTTTATCAACAAATAGAACTTAAGGATAACCTTCCATTTGCTTGGGCTATAGACTTTGCAGAAGTTTTTGTAGAAAAATGAGGTTTTGATTTACTTGTTTGAAATCCTCCTTACATAAGACAAGAAAAAATTGAAGATCCAAATAATATTGTAAAAGATAAAAAACAATACAAAACTCTTTTAGAAAAAACTATAAAAAATGATTATCTTGATGAAGTAAATAAAAATTTCAATTTAAATATTAAAGTATGATGAAGAAGTGATTTATATATTTACTTTTATTTTAGAGGCTTAAAACTGATAAATGAAAATTGAATTTTTAGTTTTATAACTTCTAATAGTTGGCTTGATGTGGATTTTGGTAGTAGTTTACAAGAGTTCTTGCTTAAATTTGTAGATAATATAAATATATATGATAATAGTGCA
>JASMTN010000006.1:0-4453 GCA_041694255.1 Candidatus Altimarinota bacterium | reverse complement strand
ATGTATGTAAATCACAATTATGTTTTTAGACAAATGGCAAAGGAAAGTAATATCTTACAAAAAAAATATAATATAATAGATGATATATTAGATGGAAAATATTTACAAACTAATAAAAATTTTGATTATAAATATAGTTATAGACCTTGGGATACTACTAAGATTAAATAATTATAATATTTCTTTTAATATGATATGTTTTCAATCTTTTTCTTTTCTATAAGTTCATTCTTGTTTTTTATACCCCAGGGCACCCTCTCTTCCTTCGGAATTCACCTTGTACCCATTAAGTTCTTTCAGTTTTCAAGAAAGTTTTTCTATAAATTTTTTATCTAATTGGCTTATAAAAGTATCTTGATTCTTTTCATATTCAAGTGCATTATAATACTGATGATTACCTCAAGTATAAGGTAAAGGTACTATTATCTTTTTAATATCAAACTGATCTTGTTCAGCCAAAGATGTGGCAGAACCTCTTGTTATACTTATATCAACTTTCTTATATATATCCAACAGCTTACTTTGGCTTAAAAATCAGAAAAAATGTACATTTTTATAATCATGAAAAATATTATCATTATTTTTTGTTCATCATATGATATATATATCAAAATCTTTAAGTTCTCACCTTTCAAGTAAAGTTTTGATAGCATCTATTATAGTTTTTGCTCATTGACTTCATCATATTACAAGAAGTTTTGTCCTTTCATTTTCTTTATATTCTACATCTTCATAGAACTTATTTCAAAGTATCTGTCATACAACTTCTATTTTTTTTGTTTTCATATATTTTCTTGCATATTCAAAACCTAAGTATGTTTTATTTGCAAAAGAAGAAACTAATTTATTTACAAGTCCTGGGATAGTATCACTTTCATGTACATATACTTTTTTTAATAGTAATTTTCAAGCAAGGGCAGGCATAAAAGCTACAAATCATCATTTTGAAAATACGAACTTTGGATTATATTTTATTATATAATATAGAGATTGAAAAAAACCTCATATATTTTTAAACAAGTCTATTGTATTTAAGTATATATTTTTAAAACTTATCTGTCTTCTTATCTTTCAAGAAAGTACAGGAACAAATATTATTTTTCTCCCCTCATTTTTTAAATCTTTACAAACTTTTTCTTCAAGTGAGTTTTTTCATCAAAACCAAAGTATAGTATATTTATCTTTATCTATATTATCTATTAAATTTTTGATAGGAAATATATGTCATCAAGTTCATCATCATGCAAATGCAATTGTCTTACTCATTTTTTAAATTATTAAATTAAACACTAAAATATTGTAATTAAAAAATTATAGATTTCATCAAGATTTTTCATCTTTTGTAAATTCTTACATTGTTCAAGGCTTATAAACTGATTATTCATAAGAAAGTTACTCATTCATTTTAGATTTTTTCACTTTGTATTTGCTAAATTTCCTCTTTCAAAATCAATTATGTGTACTTTCTCATCATCTGAAACTATAATATTTTTAGTAGGTTTTGAAAGCTCTCCATGTTCTACATTTACTTTATCTAGGTTATAAGCATGTTTTATAAGTTGTTTATATATGTTTTTTGAAGGATTTTTGATCTTATCTAAAGTAGTTCATTCTATAAACTTATACTTAAAAAAATCCTCTCAATATTCTTGTATAACTGGAACAAAATCAACTTTATCTTTAAGGTAATTAAGTATTACAACTTCTTTCCTTATAGCTCACTTTTTTTCTAAAGCTTTTGCTTTTTTGATAGCATACATGATACCATCTTCTTCTTGGATATATACATCTCATCTATGTCATGAAGACAAAAGTTCCATATATGTTTTCTAATAATTAAATCAACCTAAAATATATATAAAATAAAACCAAATACAACTTTTTTTATTGAAAAAAGATGATAAAAGTATAGTATAAAAAGGAATTTAATTATGTCTTTTATATAAATATGATAACAACTTCTAACTTAAAACAAGTTTTAAAAAATCTATGATTTGAAGAAATAAAGGAAAATTATTTTTCTAAAAAATTTGAAAATTTTGATTGCAAGCTTGAAGTAGATTTTAAAAATCAAAAACTTATATATCCAGAAACTTCTTGACTAAAAGTAAATGATAAAACAACAAGTAATTTTTCATCACCTGAAAATTTTGTAGTTTTTGAATGTGTAAATAGATTGTTTGAACAATGATATAGTCCAAAACATATAGAGCTTGAACCAAAATGGCAAGTATGACACTGAGCTGCATGATGAAAAGCTGATATCTTGGTAAAAGATAATTCTAATAACTCTTATTTGATTATAGAATGTAAAACTGCTTGAAGAGAATTTAATAATGCTTGGAAACAAACAGCAACAAAACCAACTCAAATTTTTTCTTATGCTCAGCAAGCAAGAACTACCAAGTTTATAGCACTTTATGCAAGTGATTTTGTAGATGGTGATATAATGCCAGAATATTATCTTGTAAGTTTAAAAGACAATAAAGATTTACTTGAAAATAATCCTAAACTAAAATCTTTTAAAGATGCAACAAGTGTAGAAGAAATTTATAAAGTTTGGAGAGAAACTTATGAATGAGAATATTCAAGACTTGGACTTTTTGAAAATAATAGAGCTTATGATATTTGAAAAGATAAATTTTGAATTGATGATTTAAAAAAAGTTTCTTCAAAAGATATTGCTTGAAAATACCATGAATTTGCAACAATTTTAAGACAACACAATGTAAGTTGAAGAGAAAATGCTTTTGATAAGCTTGTAAATTTGTTTTTGTGTAAAGTAGTTGATGAAAAAGATAACTCAAACGATTTACAATTTTACTGGAAATGAAAGGCTTATGATGATCCTTTTTCTTTGCAAGATAGATTGCAAAAACTTTATAGTATTTGAATGAAAAAATTTTTATGAGAAGATATTACATATATTGATAATGCTCAGATAGACCAAGCTTTTAGAATGTTTAAAGACAAAAATGCAACTAAAAAAGTTATAAAAGATTATTTTAAAGAATTAAAATTTTTTACAAATAATGATTTTGCTTTTATAGATATTCATAATGAAAAATTATTTTATCAAAATTTTGCAGTTTTTCTAAAGATTATAAGAATTTTTCAAGATATAAAATTAACTTGATGAGAAGAAAATCAATTTTTAGGTGATATGTTTGAGTGATTTTTGGATCAATGAGTAAAGCAATCAGAATGACAATTTTTTACTCCTATGCCTATTGTTAAGTTTTTAATAAACTCTTTACCTGAAAAGAAAAATCCACATGTAATAGATTATGCTTGTGGTGCTGGGCATTTTTTGAATGAATATGCTAGCAAAAATAAAGTTGCAAAAGTTATTTGAATAGAAAAAGAATATAGACTTTCAAAAGTATCAAAAGTAAGTGCTTTTATGTATTGAAATGATGATATGCAAATTATCTATGATGATGCACTTGCACAAAATAAAAATATAGAAAATGAAACTTTTGATGTTTTAATTGCAAATCCTCCTTATAGTGTAAAATGATTTTTGGAAACTCTAAAAGAAGAAGATAGAGAAAAATATGAATTAACAAATGAAATAAATAAAAAATCTTATAGCTCAAATAATGCTATAGAATGTTTTTTCTTGGAAAAATCAGCTCAATTATTAAAAACTTGATGAGTTGCTGGGATTATTGTTCCAAGTAGTATTTTAAATAAATGAAATAAAGTTTATCAAAAAACTAGAGAAATTATTTTGAAAAATTTTCATATAATAGCAATCTATGAATCTTGATCTTGAACTTTTGGTAAAACTTGAACAAATACAGTTACTTTATTTTTAAAGAAAAAAGAAACTCATCCTAGTTTTGCCGAGCATTTTGAAAATATGGTTAGTTGGTGGTTTGAGTGAGATTTTAAAACTAATGAAGAAAATTTTAAATACAATGAATTATTAAAAAAATATTGTTCTCATCAGGAATATGATTTTGAAGAATATAAAGAATTTTTAACTTGAAATATAAATAATAATTTAGTGGAAAATGAGATTTTTAAAGAATACAAGGCAGATTTTGATAAACTTTCAACTACAAAAAATTATAAGAAAAAAACTTTTTATAAACATTTTTCAGAAAGTGAGAAAAAAAATTATGATGAAAAAGAATTTTTAAAATATTGTAAAGAGATAGAAAAAGATAAATTATTATATTTTTGAATTGCAAGTGATAATCAAAATCAAACTTTGATAATAAAAACTCCTTCATGAAATAGTGAGATCAAAAAATTCTTAGGTTATGAATGGTCAAGCTGAAAATGAAATGAATGAATAAAATATTTGGCAAGTGCAAATGTAAATATCGAAGATGATGAAGAAGAAGAACTTGAAGAAGATGACAAAAGAGTTTTAGAAAATATAAGTAGTTTAAATAATATTGAAACTCCACTTTATAATCCAAAAAATCTTGATGATGAATCT
>JASMTN010000005.1:0-36895 GCA_041694255.1 Candidatus Altimarinota bacterium | reverse complement strand
GTTATAAATCAACTTGATAGTATAGAGCAAACAGTTGAAAACTTTGAAATTTGAAACAATAAACAAAAGATAGAAGATATTAAAGAAGATCTTGAAGTACTTGAAGATTATGAAAACTTTAATGATAAAGTTGAAAATATAAGATTGAAATTACAATTACAAGAAAACTTAGATAAACTGTATGAAGTATGAGCTATAAGATACTATTATCAATATGGAGATCTATCAGATACAGTAAATAATATACTTATAAAATATTATGATCAATATGAAGAAAAAGGTAAAGCAAATAAATTTGAAGATAAGATAGACAATGCTTTTGAAAAGATAGATATACTTTCTTCTTCATTATCAAATGATAAAAGATCATATTATATAGTTATGATACATAATGGTTTATTAAAGTATAAGCAATAGTTACAAGTATCAAGTTGCAAGATACAAGAGAGTGCTAATTTATACTAGTGGTACAAAAGTATTTTATCATCTTGAGTCCATTCAAGAGGTTTTACTGAGAGATTTCCATTATTGTTAAGTAGATTTCTCCACTTCATTTCACTACGGTCGAAATGACATTCTTTCAACTTGCTCCTAAATAGATTTCTCCACTTTGTTTTACTCCAGTTGAAATGACATAATTTTTATCTTTAATCTTTCATCTTCATATGCAACAATGGTGATTTGAGAATACTAGCAAATATAATAAAAAAGCAATTTTCTTAAATACTTGGAAAGGGAGTTTTTTACTTATAATATTTATAAGCTTCCTTTCTTTTTTTTCTATTGTAAATGATACTGTGCATGCTGATAAACAAGATTTTGTAAAAAAAGTAGAAGATATAAACTCTCTAGAATTTACTTTTAAAAACAATATCTCATCTCAGATTTGAAAGATAATAAAAGACTATAAAAATGGTGAAAATATACTTAAAGACAATGATATAGCTTTTTCTTTTTTAGAAGATAATATGCAAGTTTTCCTAAGTATATTATGATATGGTGCTTACAAACAAGATATAAGCTATATTTACAATCAATTTAAACCTTACAAGCAAGATATATTTAAACTTTTATGAAAAAATGAGAAGAAAAATTATCTTATAATATTTGAAAATATCTGAGAAGAAAGACCTGATAGTTGATTTTTCTGAAGTTTTGCAAAAGTATCTTTTTCATGATGACATCTTGTAGATTTTAAAGTATATGATTCTTATTATCTTCTATGGAAATATTGTGGAACTTCTTGAGAAAATTGGTTTGAAAACTGTAAAAACAAAAAAGACCTTTCATTAAAAAATGATATAGAACCTTACAATGCATTATGGTCAAAGACAACTTTTCTAACTTCAAACATTTTCTGATTTACAAAACTTAATGGTGAAAGTATAATAAGACACTATAACCAAGTTTTTGATGATAAGATATCTTGAGTAATATTCTTAAAAAGTAGTGTGCTTGAAAACTTATTTCCAAATTGAAAAGAAAAGATACGGAAGATGGAAGTGCTAAATGCATTGAGTGAATCTAGTTGAGAATATGAAGATGATAAAAGTATAAAATGAATATGATGAGCTAAACAAGATTATCTTGAGTATATAAATTCTTTTGATAAAAAAGACCTTGCTTTAAAATTTATAAAAAACTATAAAAATATACTTAAAGAATGAAAAATAAGAGTTTATCTTCCTTGAATTTCTAAAAACTTTGAAAATCATCTTAAACAATCAAATCTTATATACTATAAAAAACCATCTTATGCTTATCTTTTTTTCTATAATATATGATTCAATAAGATATCAAAATTTGTAGATCATATAATCATACTTGATGATAAAGTATATATAAACCCTAAAGAACTTAAACTTTCAAGCTGAAAACACATACTAAAATATATAAATGTGTTAAATAATGAACAAGCTTATTATGATTTTCTAAAACAACATAACATAAAAAAGGATTCTTACCTTTATGATACAAACATGATATACAAACAAACTTTGATACTTCCTGAATATTGTAAGCAAAAAAGTAAAACTGATAATATTTATGTTATAGAGTGTGAGTAAAAAATCTTGTTTTTCAGGTTATTTTTGTTAAAAAGAAGGTAGATTTTTAATTTTCATATAAAATATATATGTTTGCTATCTTACTTTTAGTTAATTTGGTGTTTATATATTTTTTTTATAGTATAGATTTTATATATTGAAACTACCTGGTTTGAGTTATACTTTCTATCATGGTTTTGCTAGCATTGTTTTCTGATACATGACAAAAAAGCCTTAAATTTTTTATTAAAAAGTTTTTCCTTGAGTACATTATGTATATAAATTTTCTTATTATCATATCATGAATATACCTTATAATCAATTATTTTCTACAACAGCATCATGGTGTATGAATGATATCTGATATACAATCTTTGCTTTTTGTACTTTGAATTTCAATAGCTTTATATTTATTTAGTTGTTTGTTTGATAAGAAAAATATACTAAAAGTTTCTTATTTTGGATTTTTTGTGATTTTTTCTTATATGTACTACCTTCTATGAGATTTTAAAATCTTTGAATATTTTATATCTTTTATACTGTCTATATCTGTTGTTGGACATCTTATATACTTTGTAAGAAAGTGAGTGTATGATAGGTTTATACTTTATATGATATTTTTATCTTTCATTATATCTATATTCTTGATTATTAAAAACACACTAGATATATCTTCAAATACCTTATCTTTGATAATACAACTTATAGTATTGGCTATCTTACTTTATGTTGTATATATTGAAAAAAACTATAATAGATATCATAATATAAAAGATAACATACAAAAAAGACAGCATGAGATCAATGTTTTTTGATATTCAGATATAAAACTAGATAAAAAAGATGAGATATACTATAAAAATTTTAATAAAGATTATTATGATATAATTATAAACTTCTTTTTAAAAGCTCCTGATACTGTAAAGATTATATTTGCTCTTACGAACTCTATACCTGTACTGTTTGCAACATGGTTTTTCTTTCAAAATCTTTGATGATGAAATGGGCTTTACAATGAGATTATATATTGGTCTTGATGAATAGTATTTTTTATAAATTTCTTATTGTTTAAACACCTTAGATGGTTTGTATTTGTCCAAAGGATATTTGCATTTTTCATACTAAATTTTGTTACTTACTTTACAATAATAGACTTTATGTGAAAAAACTACCTATACATAGCAATATGATGAATTGCTTGGAACTTGCTTACTACAATTATTATGATATTTATATGAAAGAAAAATGATATACTTGGAGCATTAGATTATGTAACTTGGAGTATTATAAATTTTTTATGAGTTTTCTTAAATATATATTTTCTATTACAAATTTGATTAAACATATACTTAATATCTTGAATTATACTTTTATATCTAGGTTTATACCTTTTCTTATACAGGATTATCTATAAAAAGTATTTTATGTAAGTACTATTGAAAATATATACTAAAAACATATATTTAATTTAATTATTTATTATATTTATTATATTTAATATGGAACAATTAATTAATAATGAAATTGATAATAACAAGTTAAATGAAAATAATTTTATATTAACAGTTCAAGAAAAACTAGAGGAACTAAAAAAGCCTGAAGATTTTTTTGAATTTATAGCTTTTAAGGAGGATATTAACAAAATTATAACAAATATCTTTTCAAAAGATCTTGAATGAAAAGGTGACTCTTTTGTTAGATCTTTTGTTGTTTCAAATAAAGATAATTTTAATGGTGATGAAAAACAAGCTAAAGAACTTACAAAATTGATATTGAAAAAAAATAAAATTTATAATAATATACTACTTTTTTTGATAAAATTATGAAAATTAGATAAATTACTTTCTATTGAACAAATTGAAGATATAGAAAATGTTATCAAATCATGAATATTATGATATTTTACTGATGTATTTTTAGAGTATGAGAAGCTGGCTAAAGATCATTCTAAAACAAATAATTTACCAGCAAAGCCTAAACAACTTTCTTATGGAGCAATAAAAGAGTGAGAATATGTTTCTTATTCAGATGTTTTATGATATTCAAATATAAATCAATCTTATTTTAATAAAATTAATAATGATAATATTAGAAAATATTTATTATTAATAAAAAACTTTTTAGATAATAAAAACACATCATATCAAGATTGGGTTGATGCTGAAGTGCTTGAAATGAATTCTTGGAAAGATAAAAATAGCTCTTTAGGTTTTATAGCCCCAATGGAAGATTATATACTTTCTGAAAGATGTGTAGAGCCTGAGATAATAATACTATTAAAAGATATAAATATAGATACTGATAGTAATAGCTATTCAAATTTTTCAGAAAAGTATTTTGATTCTTGATATGATATGGATAAAGTTATTTTAAATTTTGTAGAGCCAATTTTAGAGTGATGAGATGCAGTTTTTTCATGATTTATATGAAAAGCATTCCCAAATGATATTGATCTTTCAAAAAAAGAATGAAATGCTATTATATTAAAACTTGCTAGTATGGAAGCTGTTATAGATAATTCAGAAAAATGAATGTATTCACTACTATGAAAGGATTTTAATTATAATAAAAGTATCTTAAAAAAAGAATTAATTAAGGAAGTTTCTTATCATGAGTATTGACATAGTCTATTTATTAAATGACATCCTAGCTCTCAACTTGAAGAACTTAAAGCTACATTATTTTATTACTTAAAAATTTATGATGAAAACTTTGAAAAAGAATATTCACATAATGATATTAGAAAAATTGTAGAGTTTACTATAATGGATAGTATAAGAACAATACAAAGAAAAGAAAAAGCTCCTTTCCAAAAATATGTAATTTTAACAAAAGTAATACTTTATCATTTATTTAGAAATAATCTTGTCATGTGGAAATGAGATAAGTTATGTATAAACATAGATAATTTATGATTTTCATGATTTCTTAACTCTTTAAAAAATGAACTAAATTTTATTAAAAAATTATATAGTCTTGACTCTAATAATAGAGAAAAAAAAGAAAATGATTATTTATGATTTATTGATGAAAAAATTTCTTTAGATATAGAAAAAATATATAAAATAGTATCTTAATTTGACTGTTTAAAAATATTTGTTATGAATAAAAAAGCAATATTATATAGCATAGAAGATATATCTATTTCACAAATTAAAAAAAAAGAAAAAATAATATTAGATAAAGTAAAAGAAAAAAGTTTTTTACATTATTGTAATAAATATAATATTAAATCTTTAGTAGGCGATGAAGTTTTTTTAAAAAAGACAAAGCCTATTCCTTATATTGTGTACTATATGTGAGATTATTCCTTACTTGAAGATAAAAAAATTATTTGAATAGTATGACCAAGAAAGATAACTGATTTTATAAGATCTTACTTAGATTATTTATTTCAACATCTTTCTTCTAATGTAGCTATCATATCTTGACTTGCAGAAGGTACTGACCAGTATGCACATAAACTTGCATTAAAATATAACATACCAACTATATGAGTTTTATGATTTGGTATTGCTAAGGCATTAAATGGAAAAGAAAGATATCTTATACAAGATATAAAAGACAATAATTGACTTATATTATCTCAGTTTCCTTTAAAACAACATGGAACACACTGGACTTTCCCTGTAAGAAATAAGATAATAGCATGAGTTTCTGACCTTTTGTTTGTACCTCAAGCAAGAGAAAAATCTTGAAGTTTAATAACAGTTGAAGAAGCTATAAAATTTGATAATCCTGTATATAGTTGTTTATCTTCTATACAAGATGATATGTGAAAATGAACAAATAAACTAATAGCTGATAATAAAATTAAATGAATATATGATATGGATGTATTTATAGAAAATTTAAAAAAAGAGTATAATCTACATAAAAAAGAAAGTAATTTTAGTAAATTATCAGAAAAAGAGCAGTTAGTATGCAAGAGTATAAAAGAAGGTTATGATACTTTAGAAACTATATGTTTTCATACAAAAAAAAGCACAGATGATATACTTAATATACTATCTATGCTTGAACTTGAATGAATTATTTCATTTGATGGAGAAAGATATTTTCTATATTAAAAAAAACTATGGATATTGTTTGTCCATAGTTTTTAATTTATAATTACTCATCTTTATTTTCTTCTTGTGCTTTCTCTATTTCTTCTTCTTTAGCTGCATCTTTTTCTTCTTGTTTTTCTGCATCTTCTTCTGGATTATATATAACTAGAATAACATCTTCTTTATCATTGATGATTTCTATATCATCTCATAAATCAAGATCTTCTACATGCATATTTTGTCCATCTTCTAACTTACTAACATCAACCTTTATATCATGAGGCAATTTAGAAGGTATAGCTTCAACTTCTATATAATCAGTTATAAGATTTGCTTTTAGTCAAACCTTTTTAAGAACTTCTTCTCATTCTACTATAACTGGAACTTCTGCTTTTACCTTTTCTCATTTTTTAACAGCTAAGAAATCTACATGTATTAAGAAGTCTTTAACTGGATCTAACTGTAAATCATATATAAGAGCCATTTGTTCTATACCATCTCATTTTAGAGTTATTACAGTACTAGATCCAGCTTCTTTATATAATTTTAAGAATTCAACCTTATCAAATTGAACCATTATAGGTTCTTTGATATGTTTACTATATACTATACCAGGAACTTTTTTCTCTAGTAGTATATTTTTAACCTTACCTGGTTGTCTTTTACTAACTTTTAATTCCATTTTAACATTTTAAAAAATATGTAAAATTATTACTCTTTAACCTCTTCTTTATTTTCTTCAACTTTTTCTTCTTTTGGTAAATTTGCATTTATATCAATTTTTTCTATTTCAACTCATCTTTTATTAGCTTTATCTCAAACTAACAAACTTTTCAATCTAGCACCTTTACCTATTTTTTCTCTTATAAAATATAATTTAGATCTTCTTATTTTCTTTTCATCTAATAATACTATTTTCTCAATTATATTTGTACTCATAGGGTATATTTTTTCAACAGTAATTCAAAGTACTTTACCTCTTACAACAAAAGTACCATCATGAGAGTTTTTCTTATTTACTTTTATTATCAATCATTTGAATCTCCAAATTCTTTCATTTTTTCATTCTTTTATTCTCTCATGAACTTCTACTTCTTGTCATGGTTTTACATCCCATATTTTTAAATTATTCAAAGCAGCAAGTTGCTTTATTCTTTCAAAATTCATTTTTAATATAACTTTTTAAGCAGTTAAAACTATCTATTTTTTCTATTTTCAGCAAGTTTTGCTTTCCATTTTTTTTGTTGTTCTAAACTATTTCTAGTATCCATAATAACAACTTTTTCAACTCTATTCAAAGCTTTATTAAGCTTATGTCTTTTTTGTGTGTTAAGTCTTGGCATAAATTTTTTATAACAATTTAAATTATTTAACCATATTTTCTTTAATACCATATTTTTTGAATTTAGCTTCAACTTTTATTAAAGCATTTTTGATCCATTTAGTTTCTCACTCTATTTCTTTTCTTTTAAGAAGTTTTTTATAATGATTTATAGCCTTTTCATATTTACTTCCACTTACACTTCTTTTTTTATTTGGATTAAACCAAAAGTGGCTATATTTTACTCTATGTCACATGATATTTTTTATATTAATTAAAACTATTTAACATATTTTGCTAAGTAAGCAAATGCTTTATTAGCTTCAGCCATTCTATGTGCATCTTCTTTCTTTTTAACTGCAGAACCTTGACCTGAATAAGCTGCAAGCAACTCTTCAGCTAATTTTTTATACATTGGAGTTCATTTTTTAGCTCTTGAAAAATCAAGTATCCACTTACTAGAATAAAAAAACTTTTTTCTAGCTGAAACTTCCAAAGGTATTTGATAAACTGCTCATCAAATTCTTTTAGATTTAATCATAACATTTGGTGAAGCATTTTCTATAGCTTGTTCCCAAACAACAATAGGATTTGGATGTCAATTCTTTTTTATCTCATCCATAGTTTGTTTGAATATTTTTTTAGCCAATAGTTTTTTTCAATCTTTCATTAAGAAATTTATAAATTTCTCTATCTTTTCATTACTATCTGGTAATACTAATAATTCTTTTCTTTTAATTTTAGCCATTAATTTAAAAGTTAATTTTATAAATTTTCCCTATCTCTTCCGCACTGGATCAGCATAATAAGAGATGGTACTCCTACACTAAATGAAATTTAATGTGGAATCTATTTTTTAACTCAGTATCTTGATCTTCACTTTTTTCTACCTTCTACTGGGTTGGCATCATACACTCATCTAACAACCTTATACTTAACTCAAGGAAGATCTTTTGTTCTACCTCATCTTACAAGCACAACACTATGTTCTTGTAAAGTATGTTTTTCTCAAGGGATATAAGCTATAACTTCTGTACCATTTGAAAGTCTAACTTTTGCAATTTTTCTTTGAGCAGAGTTAGGCTTTTTTGGTGATGCAACAGTCACTTTAACACATACACCCTTTTTAAATGGAGCTGGTAATTTTACCACCTTATCATTCTTAAGAGTATTAATCCTGTACCCCAAAGCTGGAGCTTTTGCTTTTCTAGTCTTTTGACTTCTTCATTTTTTAACTAGCTGATTAATTGTAGGCATATATTTTTATCAATAAATAAAAAGTTTATCCTTTATAATTATTTAATATGCAATTTCAAGTTGATGTTTATTAAAAAATATTTATATTATTTAGCCATATAATTTTATTATTTAATTATTTTAATGTTAGAAGAAAAAGATTTATTACAAATAAAGAATCTTATAATATCTTATTATGAAAACAATTGATACTTTCCTTTTTTCGAGGATTTATATAAAAAATATGACTTTCTTTTCCCAGAAAATATAGATGAGAAAATAAAAAATCAGATAGATGATTTTACAAATAGTATTATATTAAAAAAAATAGAAAACAAAAAAACAAAGTGATGAATTATAATGTCAAAAATTTTAAACAAAAATAAGTTTTGGGTAGAATTTAGAAAACTTAATTCTTCTAGATTTTTTAAAGAAGATGAGTTTCAAAAGTTATGAAAAGAAATGGAATATATAATTGAAAGTTGAGAAACTAAGCTTACAGAAAGGTTGATGTGAACTAAAAGTGTTTGAATAGCTAAAACATCTGAAAGTTGGTATAGTATGGTTTATGCTATATTCCCTTTATGGAATAAAATTAAATAAGATAAAAGAATAAAAAAATCTATATTTTATGATAAAGATTTCTCCACTTATGGTAGAAATAACACAAGAGTATTTTGTCATCTCGAGCAAGGCCTAGAGATCTCTTGTAACTTTTAACTTGTAACTATTATTTATTATGGAGTCTTGAATGGTTGATTTTATTATTGTTAGTTTGTCATTATTCTCTCTTTTAATTATATCTTCTTTTATGTACTTGCTTGCAAAAAAGATTAATGTGCCATATACAATACTTTTGTTTGTTGTCTGACTTGCACTTGTTCCCTTGTCAGACATAGAAATATTTTGATGGATTAGTAGTTTTAAGTTAACTCCAGAGGTTTTGTTTTTTGTTTTTCTTCCTATACTTGTTTTTGAGTCAGCTTATAATATAAAATATAAAGAACTTTTAAAGAATTGAAAAACAATTTTTTCTCTTGCTGTTATATGACTTTTATTTTCAACTTTTAGTATTTGATTTTTATTATACTTTATATTCTGACTAATGGGTTGGAATATTCCATTTTGAGTAACTTTACTTTTTTGAGCACTTATATCGTCTACGGATCCTGTTGCTGTTCTTTCTTTATTTAAATCTGTATGAGCCCCAAGAAGACTTTCACTTATTTTTGAGTGAGAAAGCTTATTTAATGATGGTACTTCATTTGCTGTTTTTTTAATTATTATATCTATATTGTCTGAGATATCCCTTTGAAATAGCTTTAATTTAACATCATCATTTATAGAATGATTTTTTACATTTTTATCTATGTTTATTTGATGAATTGTATTTGGTTTAGTTATATGATTTTTATTTTCAAAAGTATTGTGAAAAATTAAAAATGTAGATAAAGTAGAAATGACTCTTACTATGGTTTTGGCTCATATAACATTTTTGCTTGCTGAGTGAATAACACACTTTACACCATTAGCTATTTCTTGAATTATATCAACTGCAATTGCTGGTGTTGTTGCTTGAAATTATTGAAGACATAAAATAAGTCCTAAAATTGAAGAATATATGGATCATTTTTGGGAATATTTTGCTTGGATTGCTAATAGTTTAGTTTTTATACTTATGGGGTTGGTGTTGGCAGATGTGGATGCTAATTTTTTGATGTTTTTACCTTTAATACTTGTAACAATTATTGTTGTTATTATAATTAGGTGAATCAGTGTTTATTTACCATTATCAATACTTTCTTATTTTAAAATAGAAGAACCCATACCTAAAAATTGGCAACACCTTCTTGCATGGTGAAGTTTAAGATGAGCACTTGCTCTCATGATGGTTCTTATGATTCCTGAACATTTAACATTACCTTGATGGGATTTATCATTTAGTATAAAAGATTTTTTAACTGTTCTTGTTGTTGGCTCTGTTATGTTTACACTTATAGTTAAGGCCTTGACAATTATGCCCTTGATAAAAAAATTAAATATAAATAAAATAAATTCACTTGAACAATTTGAGTATTATGAATGAATAATAATTGCACTTTTGAAAATGTTAGCAAAGCTTGATGAAAATTATAGTTCATCTTATATAGTAAAAGAAGAGTATGATGAACTTAAATTTAAGTATCAAAAAAAGCTTAATGATGCAATATTAGGTATGAAAAAGCTTTTAAATGAAGAAAAATCTTCTCAAGAACTTATAGAAAAGGCTATAAGCTTACATGCCCTTGGTATTGAAAAGCAATATCTTAAAAATTTATTTATTTCAAATGAAATAGATGAAAATAATTATAGGATACTTCTTTGAAAGATAGAAAGACAAAAAGATAGAATTGAAGGTTGATTATCACAATTTAAAAATGGGGATGACTTTAGATTTGATAATAAAAATATATTTGAAAAATTTGCTGAAAAATCTCTTAATAAACAAAATCCTTCTAATAGATATGTTAGGAATAGGGCAAGGTCTATTATAATAAAAAATACTATTACAGAATTAGAACAATTAAGTTGTGTAAATTTTTACTTTGATAAAAAATATTTTCATAAAATAATAGATATGTATAAAAAACTACTTAAAATAGCAAATGATAAAAATGATAACTTACTTAAAAATTATAAAACAACAATAATGAGTTTAGAAACAAAATTGTCAGAAAGGACTTTACTTAGGATAGAAGAATGAGTTATTAGTGACTTATTTAATAAAGAAATTATAACACCAAAACTTTATCATAAGTTCATGGAAGAAATAGAGTCTTGAGTTTATGAAAAATATTAAGGTCTACATCTTCAATTAAAAGGACTTTGGTTTTCACATGCTGTAGCAGTATTATCAAGTATTGTTCATCAATCATCATTTTTTTCATTTAATATGTCTATAATATTATGTATTTTTTGACTTATTTGTGGAAATGTTTTTGTTGTATTGTGGGTAAAATTAGATGATTCTATTTTTGTGATTATATTGTTTAATTTATCTTTATCTTTTATTATTTTGTTTGAAGTATTTTTCATATTACTTTTAAGTGTACCTATTTTTATGCTAGCAGTGTTTTCAAATTTTCTATATCATGTTGAATAACTGTTATAATAATCTGCTAATCAGTTTTTTATGTTTCATGGTATTGATTTAAACATTTTTCACATTTCATTGAGTTCTTCTTCATCTTCTATATCTCCATTTGCTTGTACCCTATCTTCCATACTTACCCAATCTTTTTCTTGTACAGATCAACAATTTTTATTTTCTCATCATCCCATTCATAAAACTTCCTTAAGTCTATTGTAATTGCAAGAAAATCTTTCAGTTGCCTCATTTACCTTATCAGTTCATATATTACATACTATATTATTTATAGATTTTATAAATTCAGACCATGTCTTTGCACATTCTATTTTTTGTCAAGATACCTTTTGACTATGATTTTTATAGTAGCTTTTTCTTATTTGTAAGATATATTTTTTAAGTTTTTCTTTATTTAGTTTATATTTTGTATATTTATTATTGTTTAATTTTATTTTTTTAATGTATTCATTGTTGTTTATGTTTGTTATGTCTCATATTCATGAAGATACTACTTCTTCAAAATATATAGATTCTATTAAATTCTGATTGCTATATATATATATTAACACTTCTTTGTATGTTTTAAATTCTCATTCTAAAATATAAGAATCTGTAGATTTAATTTTATTTTTAATTTCATCAATATTTTCTATATTTTTATTTAGTATTCAATTTCAACTAGATTCTAAAAAATAGTTTGATACAAATACTTTTAAATTTGTAATTCTTACCCAATCTCTAATTATGTGTTTGTCTTCAAATATTACTTCAAAATTTTGAAAAAAATTTCATAATCACAGTCAAACAAATAAACTACTAACTTCTATCGCTCATTTTGGTGTTTGCCAAGCTTTTGATCATAATCATGATGGTCATTGTGCTTTTTTATTTGTGTCTATTTGATTCAATATATATGCAGTATTTTCTATATAGTTTTCAAGCCATTGTGGTGCATTATTACAAATATTGTCTTTAGGTGGAACTTCTTGGGATGTATCTTCACAAAATCATCAAAAGCTCACTCAAAAAGAAATTATTATTCATAATAAAATTATTGTTTTTTTCATTAAATTATGTTAATTAACAATAAAATTTCCTTGTTTTTTTAAAAAATATATTTATATAATAAGAATATTTATACTTTATGCAATATTTTATTATAATAAAAACAAAATAATGGAAGAAAAAGAAAAACTAAATAAAATGATATCTTCTATATGAGGTTTGTTAGCAAATGTAGAAAATGATATTAAAAGAGTTAGAGTTTTACTTAAAAGAATAGAAGATGGTTCTTATGATGCAGGTAGTGTAGATGAAGAAGAGTTGAAAAGTATGTCATCAAAATTGTTAAATTATGATTCTGCTTGAGAATGACAAGTTGTAGAATGAGTATATGATGGTTTATATATGATAGGTTCTGATGATAAAAAATATCCAGTACCATTGAATTACTCTAGTAAGTCAAAGCTTGTTTCACAAGATATACTTAAATTGACTATTTTGCCAAATGGTAAGTTGATGTATAAGCTTATTTCTCCTGCTCCAAGAAATTATATAAAAGCTAGCTTGTCTCAATCTTGAAATGATTATATAGCAATATGAGATGATGGTAAAACATATAAGTTAAATCCTGCTGCAATTTCATATTTTGACCTTCATATTTGAGAGGAAATGAGTATAATAATAAATGCAGAATGAAAGTGAGATTATGCAGCTGTTGAGGCAAAACTATAAATTGCTAATTATTTTATTATCTTAAAAACTCATTTTTGTATTTGAAATTTGTATTAAAATATATATTATAGTCTTCACTTTTCATTTTGGGTTTGTAGCTCAGTTGGTAGAGCAACGGCCTCTTAAGCCGGTGGTCCAGGGTTCGAATCCCTGCAAACCCAAATTTAGGGATATAGCTCAGTTGGTAGAGCAGCGGTCTCCAAAGCCGCGGGTCGTGGGTTCAAGTCCCTCTATCCCTGTTCTTGATTGAAGTATAAAGTAAAAGATATAAATTTAGTTGTATCTTATACTATATACTTATTTAAAGGTATAATATTTATATATTAAATTGTTATTTTAATGGCAGTACCAAAGAAAAAGGTTTCAATTGCAAAGAAAAAGCAAAGAACAAGTACATGGAAGACTTTAAAAATTAAAAAAATGATGAATAAGTTATCTTTAGTTAAATGTCCAAGCTGTGGTGACTTTAAACAAAATCATCATGTTTGTACTTCTTGTGGTTTTTATAGGGATAATCAAGTATTAACTATAAAGTCAAAAAATAAAGATAGTGTTATAGAAGCATAATAATAGCAGTAAATTGCAATTAGCAAGTTGTAATTTTAGGCTTTTAATTTTTTTGCTATTATTTTATTCTATTTATTTTTTTTGAATGAATTTATCAAATCGTATTTATACTAGAAAAGTGCTTTTTAGGATTGTTTATATGTATAATTTTTATAATTATATATTGTCAAAAAGTTTATATGTAGATATGGCTGATAAAGTTGATAATATTGTAAAATTATGATTTGATAAAATAGACGTAGATGAGTTTGAAAAGTATGATTTTGCACCATTACTAGCAGTTAATGTTAAAGAAAAGCCTGTTAGTACGGTTCAAGATTATGCTAATTTTTTTAATATAGATAGTGATGATTTTGATTCTATAGTTTCTTATGTTTCAAATAGTTTTATTAAAAATAAAGATTGAGTTAGTATAGAGTATGATTTTATTATTAAGAATATGGTCTACTTAAAAAATAATTATAATCACATTGTATGAATTATAGATAACTTTTTGGAGACATTTAAGTTTTCTGAAATAAACTCTGTTGATCAAGCTATACTTCTTTTGTCTTTTATTGAATATAAAAGTTGTAAAACTCCTAAAAAAATTGTTATAAAAGAAGCTATGATGCTTGCTGATACTTTTTCTGGCAATTCAAGTCTTGTAAATGCTGTTTTAGATAAGTCACTTTAATAAATAACTCTATTAAATCATGGTTAAAAATGTTGACAGCTTACTTAATGAATATAATAGTAAAGATAAAACAATCATAGACTATGTAAAGTCACTATGAGTTGAGTTGGGTGAAGACTATAGTATAGATCTACTTAAAAGATCTTTTACTCATAAAAGTTTTTCAAATGATGTTCATAAAAAACTTGAATCTAATGAAAGACTAGAGTTTTTATGAGATGCAATTCTTTGAGTTACTATAGCAGATAACCTATATCATGAAGAAAAAGATATGTGAGAAGATATAATGAGTTTATATAAGATAGCTTTAGTAAATGAAAAGATATTGGCAGAAGTTGCAAGAGAGATAAATGCTTGAGATTATATATTTTTATGACTTTGAGAAGTGAACTCTGATTGATCAAATAAAGATTCTGTTCTTTCAGATTTTATAGAAGCTTTTATAGCTTATTTATATCTAGACCTATGAGAGCAACATGCAAGAGAATTTATAGATAAGTATATATACTCAAAGTATGAAAATATAAAGCAATCTTGAAAGATAAAATCTACAAAAAGTATGTTACAAGAATATATCCAAAGAAAACACAAACTAGTACCTTTGTATAAAGATATAGAAAATAAAGTAGATGATAAATGAAATCCTATAGAGTATAAATCTGAAGTTTACCTTGAAGATGAATACTTAGCAGAATGATACTGACCAAATAAGAAAAAATCTCAATCTCAAGCTGCTGAAAATGCACTAAAAAAAATTTGAGTAATAGGTTAATATTTGTAAGTTTTAATATGATTTTTAAAGTATTTATTTTATTATTTAACTATAATTATATATATTTTCTTATATTAATTTATTTTTCAAAAAACATCTTTATTTTTTTTATTTAATCATTATATTCATATTGTTTATATATTAATTTATTTTAATGAAAAAAATCAGTATAGTTAAAAACTTTTTCTATTTTTTAATATTTTCATTTGTACTTGTAATATGAAGTTCTTTTGTGTTTTTTAATAATTTAAAATGGAGTATTGAGTTTACTTGAGGTATCAAACTAACTTTGGATAAACAAGTAGATATTGATAAAGATTCTTTTACAAACTCATTTGAAGATATAAATCCTGATATTAAGATAGTTAAAAGTGAAAATGCTACAAATATAGATTTTAGATCTTTGGATGCAAGTGTAGACTATGATGATGAACTATTATGAAAAGTAAAAACTTATTTGATGGATAATAATTATATAGATACTGAAAAAGATATTATATGAACTTCTTTTGTATGACCTACAATTTGAGATTATATGAAAAATGCTGCTAAAACTGCCCTTATATGGTGAGTTGTTATAATGGCTATTTATGTGTTTATAGCATTTGCTTGAGTAAGAGAATACTTTGCTCCTTGGATATTTTCACTTGTAACTGTTATGACACTTTTACATGATGTTTTCTTAGCAGCTGGTTGATATGGTTTTTGGATGTGGATACATCCTATGGCAGTAGTTGATAGTATATTTGTAATGGCTATACTTACTGTACTTTGATATTCTGTAAATGATACTATTATTATATTTGATAGAATTAGGGAAAATATTGTAAAATACGATGAAAGACTTAGAAAATGAACTATAAAATTATTTGAAGTATTTGATGAATCTTTATATCAAGTAATGAGAAGGTCGATACTAACTTCTTTATCAACTTTGCTTGTAGTTGCTTGTATGTTCTTTTTTGGAAATGAAACATTTAAAGATTTTTCTTTAATTATATTTGTATGAGTATTGTTTGGTACTTATTCATCTATTTTCCTAGCAGCTCCTTCTGCTTATTGGTTAAATAGGTTTATTACAAAAAAAGAATAATGTAATAGTTTCAAATTTAAAATTACAAGTAAAAAGTATTAAACTATAAATACTTATATTTGTAATGTTTTATTATTATAATGTTTAAAAAAATTATGTCAGAAATAATTGCTCCTGGTTGAAGTTATGAAAAGGCTATGATAGCAGCAAAATTTGGTGCTGATGCTGTTTATGTTTGAGTTCCTTTTTTGTCTTTAAGAATGAGACAAAATAAAATAAAGGATTTTGAAATGTTAAAAAAAACTATACAAGATTTACATGCTATGTGAAAAAAAGCATATCTTACTATTAATATATTTCCTAGAAATGTTGATATAAAGGTTATAGAAATGACTATAGAAAAAATACAAGATTTATGAGCTGATGCTGTTATCTTTTCAGATCCTTGAGTTTTTATGATTCTTAAAAAATATCTAAAAGATAATATAAGGTATCATCTTAGTACACAAACAAATACTTTAGATTCTTTAGCAGTTAAATTTTGGGCTGATCAATGAGTTGATAGAGTTGTTCTTGCTAGAGAACTTTCAATCAAAGAAATACTTGATATTAAAAAGGAGGTTCCTCATGTAGAACTTGAAGCTTTTGTGCATGGTGCTATGTGTATGACTTATTCTTGAAGATGCTTGCTTTGAGAATACTTTTCTTGAAGAGATGGTAATAAATGAGAATGTTCTCATGTATGTAGATACAAATATAATGTTTACCTGGAAGAAGAGAAAAGACCAGGTAAGTTCTTTAAAGTTGATGAGGATGAGACAGGCTCTTTCCTTCTTTCTTCAAAAGATCTTTGTACTATAGATCATTGAAAAGAACTTTATGAAGCTATAGATGCTTGGAAGATAGAATGAAGAAGCAAATCAGAATTTTATGTATGATCTGTTGCAAAAGCATATTCTCATCTTAGAGATTCTGTACAAAATAATGAAGAACCTAATAAAGAAATTTTAGACTTAGTTTATGATATACCTCATAGAGACTATTGGGATGGTTTCTTGTTTAATAACATAAGATCTGCTCCAGATGGTGAAGAATGACAAACTATGGTTCAAACTACTACAAAAAAAAGTGCATGACCAGTAGATGGAAAGCAATATATATGAACTACAAAGCAAGATAGTATAGAACATAAGTGAAAAACATACTATGCAATAAGTCCAAAACATAATATATATGTATGAGATACATTTGAAGTTTTAGATTCAACTTGACTATGGAAAGAAGTTACTATAACTTGAATTTTATGAGAAAAGCAAGAAGAAGTTGAAAAACTTCATTGTAATTTAAAACAAGCTTACATATCATGAGATAATCTATCTAATTGGAATGTATTAGTTAAAAATTAAAAAAACATTGAATATTAACTTTAAATCATTATTTATATATAATATTTATTATTAAAAATAAAAAAAATGGCACAACATCATCTTACAAAAACTTGATATGATAAACTTTTAAAAGAACTTGATGGCTTAAAAAACAAAGAATTGCCAGAAGTTTTAGAAAAGCTTAAAACTGCTATAGAGCAATGAGACTTATCTGAAAATGCAGAGTATGAACAAGCTATGGAAGATAAGGGTATGACTGAAAAAAGAATATCTGAACTTGAGGATTTTTTACAAGATGTACAAATTATAGAATGAGGTTCTATAGAAACTGTAGGTTATGGAAATAAGGTTCAAATAGAAAGAGATTGAGAGAATGAAGAATTCGAAATAGTTGGTTCTTGAGAGGTTGATATATTTGATAATAAAATTTCTCTTCACTCACCTTTGTGAGTTGCAATTAGAGATAAAAAAGCTTGAGACACTGTTAAAGTAGAATCTCCAAGAGGTGATTATACAATAAAAATAATATCTATTTGATTATAGTTATATAATATGTTTGAAATTTTTGCAAGATTATTTTTGAGATTAATAATTCTTTTTTCTGCTATATTTAGCATATTTTTTTTCTATGTTTTTTGATACAAATATGATGAGCAAAGATGATTTATAAGATCTCCATGAATATATGATATTAAGTATTTTTCTAATGATGATCTTCAAAAAAATATAATTATTAATTCTGAAAAATACTATACTGTAGATAATAAACTCACTATATACTGACTGCAACCTAATAAGTGTTGAACTATAAAAATATGAGAATATGAAAAATATGACTGTTATGAGTCTGAAAGTTACTCAAACATAATATATATACCATCATCTTCTATAAAAATCCATCCTATAACATACAGTACAGTGTTTTTAAATTTAAATTTAAATGTATCAAAGGACTTTACAGTAAATTATGATTTTATATGGAATGGTATAAAATTTTCTTACTATAAAGATTGAACTTTAGTTTATAAAGATGATATCTCTTCTAAAAAACTTATAAATATAAAGAATGTTGACTTTGTTTGATATAATGATGATTGACTTTTCTTTTCTTTGGATGGTAAAATGTATTTTATGGAAATTTTAGCAAATTTATAGTTTTATAGATGTTATATTTTTTAAAATTTTGAGAAGTTTTTTTAAAAAGTAAATTTACTAAAAAAAAATTTATAGATTATCTTAGGTGAGATTTAAAACAAAAGTGAATTACAAATATTAAAATTAAAAATTCTTATCTTATTGTTGAAACAACCAAAGATATTAATGTTTTACAAAATACTTTTTGAGTTTATAAATTTGAAGCTATAAAATATAATATTACAAAAACTTCAAACCTTCAAGATTTTTATAACATACTTGATGATATAGTTAAAACTCATGATTTTGATACTTTTTGTATAAAAGCAAAAAGGGAAGATAAAGCTTATTTTCTTGATAGTATGAATATACAAAAACAACTTTGATCTTATATATGTAAAAATTATAATAAAAAGGTTTTATATAAAGATCCTGACATTACTATATATGTAAGAATCCTAAATGATAGGATATGGATACGAACTTCGAAAGATTCTTATAAATGAGTATGATGATTGCCATATGGTAGTGAGTGAAGATCATTAAACTTATTTTCTTGATGAATAGATTCACCAGTTGCTACTTTTTTAGCTGCCAAAAGAGGTATAAGACAAGATTTTTTATTTTTAAATATAGCAGATAGTGAACTTTTATTATCTCAAGTTTTTAATATATATAGTTTTTTAAAAAAAGAGTATGGTATAAATTGAAAATTTTTTACTCTTCCTATACAAGATATTATTCAAAAAATAAAAAAACAAGTACCTTCTTGATACAGACAAATAGTTTTTAAGATCTTCTTGTATAAACTATCAGAAAAAGCAGCCGATAAACTTTGAGTAAAGTCAGTTATAAATGGTGAAAATATATGACAGGTTAGTACTCAAACACTTCAAAATATGCAGTTACTTGATAGTATTACTGATACTTTACATATAAGACCAATTGCTTGTTTTGATAAAACAGATATTATGAAAATAGCAGAAGAAGTATGAACTTTCAATATGTCTTGAGAAGTTAAAGAAACTTGCAATATAGAAAACCATTCAGATTCTAGGATAAAAGATAGACAATATGTTATAGATTTGTTTGATAAACTTGATATAGACTTTGAGGAACTTTCTTTAAGAACTCATATACTTACACAACCTTTAGATATTGAGTTTATAAATAAGTATAAAACTAAAGAAATTAAGTGAGAGCTAATAGATATTGAAAAATGAGAAAAAATACCTAAACTTGAAAAATGAAAACAATATACATTTTTGTGTTCTAGTTGATATAAAGCCTCATCAAGAGTACTTCAAACAAGAAGATCATGATATGAAACTTACTTTTTAGTAAAATAACATTTAATAATGAATAAAAAAGCTTTTAGTATAATAGAGCTTATGGTAGTTGTACTTATTATATGAACATGACTTATATGAGTTTTTACAATGATAAGTAATTCATATACTTTTCTTACTGATATAAAATCAAAACTTACAGCTGTAAATATTGCAAGATGATGAATCGAATCAGTTTTTAATATAAGAAATACAAATTGGCAAAGGTGGTGATGAAAAAAAGATAAATGTTGGCTAAAAGTAAACCCTCTTGTTGATAATAGTAATGATGGGTGTGAAAATGATACATGGTTTGGTAGCTGATCTTATAAACTTTCTTTAACATGAGTAAATCAAAAATATCCATTATTGACTCTTCAATCACAAATGTTAAAAACTGATTGATCTATTACTTCAACTGATTGGAACTATCTTTTATGTAAAGAAAATGGTACTATATCACCTTGTACTTGACCTATAACTTGAAGACCAACTAATTATTTTGCTCCAGAACTTTATTTTCAACAAGTAAGATGATGATACTTACTAGATAAAGATGCCAATAATGAAATGACTAATTGTCCTGATTGAGTTTCAAACCCTGATTGTTCTGATTGAAGATTTTTAGAAAAAAACTTTTGTGTAGATGTTGTTTATTTTGCTTGAGCTAAGAAAAATGTAACATTTTGTTCTGTGATGACAAATTTTCAAGAGTAAAAAAATAGTTGCAATTTCCAAATAGTAAGATACAAGTTACAATACTGTCATATCGAGCGAAGCCAAGAGATCTCTTTTCATTAAAAACTACCTTATGTACCCATTATAAAAATCTTCTGCATTCATTTCTTTTTTTCATTCTATCTTAACTTTTTTTACTATTAGATTTCATTTTCAAGTTTTTATTTTTAATTTATCATCTTCTTTGAAGTATTCTCATATATTTTTTCAACTTTCTTTTTCTTCATAAAAACAATCTTTTATATCAAGTTTTTTATCATTAAAATCGATATATATACCTGGCCATAGGTAGAAAGCTTGAAATTTACTATATATATTCTCTGCAGGTTCATTAAAATCTATCTGTCCATCTTGTTTTGTAAATTTACTGCAATATGTAGCTTGATTATCATCTTGCTTTTTTCTAGTTAGGTCTCATTTTCAAAAATCCCATAATCAATCTACAAAAAAACTTGGTCAATATTTCATAAATTTGTCTATTAAAGTTTTTGCATTATCTTGCTTTTCTAATGGTATCTTAAGAGTTTTTATCATATCTCAAGTGTCCATTTGTTCGTCCATATACATTATTGTTATTCAAGATTCTTTTTCTTTATTTAAAAACACTGACTGTATAGGGCTAGCTCACCTGTATTTTGGTAATATACTTCAATGTATGTTAATTGGTCATTTTTTAGGTATGTCTAAGATGTTTTTAGTAAGTATCTTACCATATGAAAGGACAACAAAAAAATCTGCATCTTGCTTTTGTAGCCAATCTTGAAACTCTATATTATCTTTTATTTTTCAAGGAGTTTGTATAAGTTCTTCATTGATTCAAAGTTCTTGTATGCTGTGTTGTTTTATAATATTTGGTCTAAGTTTTTGTCATCTATTTGCTTTTTTATCTTTTCAAGTTACTACACCCACTATCTTAAATCTTTTATCATCATAAAGTTCATCTAAAAAAGGTATTCATATAGGAGCAGAAGAGAAGAAAATTACTTTATAATAAGGAGGATCATATTTTATCTTTGTATCTTCATTGCACTTATCTATTCTATTCATTGTGTATTTTATTCACCTTATAAAACCATATCTTTTGAAAACTTTTTTTCCATATTCTGAACAATGTGGAGTATGAGCACATACAGGCTTAGTATACAGTATATCTTTAAAAATTCAAGTATGAGATGAAAAAGTTTTTTGATATATTCGTATTATTCATAAACTTATTTTGGTAAGTATTTTATCTAGCATTTCTTTATTTTAAAATAAAATCTTGTAAGTTTCTTATTTATCTTTATATTATAATCATTTAGTTTTTCAATATAAAGATTATGCAATATGCACTTATAGAAGATATAATAAGTCAAATAGAATGAAATTTTATGTGTTTGCACCTATGAACTTTTTTTTCAAAGGCTGCACTTGAAGATAACTTATCTGTAAAAGCTAAAAATATAAATTTAAAATTTGCTGACAATAGAGGCTTTTCACTTTCTTGATATAAGATAAAAGATAGTTTAGAAAGTTTATATATACAACAGGAAAATGAAAACTTTTTTTCTACTTTTGTTGAGATAAATGCTTTTAGATGAATACTATGAGCAACACTTGAAGGTATAGAAAAAGATAAAAAATTTAAAACTTGGTTGATAAGTATCATCAAAAAAGAAAATATGGATGCCTTTCGGTATGGTCTAAGATTTATAAGAAATATACTTTCACACAATATAGATCCTGATATGAAACTTCATGAGCATGATTTTAGAGAATTGCAAAGAAAGATAGTAACCTTGGATTCAAAATCTGTAAAAGATGGTATCTTAAATTTAGAAATAGATTATCCTTCTATACTTCCTAAAAGTTGAATTAAAAATTATGGATTTAAGATAAATGTAGATTTTAATACTCTTAAAAAATGACAATATTTTTATCAAATAGTTCCAAAAGCTGATATATATATGCTTTGTGAATTTTGTTATAACTTAATAGTATATTATAAGACAGTTTAATAAATATATTTTTATTTATAACATTTTTTAATGATGGGTAAGATAAGAGTATTGGAAAAGTGAGGTATTAAGTGGATAGATTGTGTTAATTTGGACACAAAAAAGAAAATAGAAGTATTGAAAAATTATAACTTCCATGAGCTTGATGTTGAGGCTTGTTTAGAGGAAAATCAGTTTACTAGAGTAAATAAAAATAATGATTATATATTTATAGTTTTAGATTTCCCCAAGTATATTTTTAATAATGGTCATTATGTTATAAATGAATTTAATATTTTTTTATGAAAAGATTATATACTAACTTTCAGAGATCATAATTCTTCACATATTAATAAGATATTTGATGCCTATGATAGTATAGATATTAATTGAGAAAAAATAAATCCAGGTTATATATTATATGAAGTTATAGAGTCTATGCTTGAAAAAGTATATAATGTTATATATAAACAAAAAAGGGACCTTAATTTGCTTGAAACTGAAATTTTTGATTCTGCTACAACATATAAAGTTAAGCATATATTAATAAAAAAAAGAAATATAACTTTGCTTAAACATGTTTTTCAACCTCAAGTTCTTATACTTAGACAAATGGAATCTGCTTTAAACTTGTTTTTTAAATGAGAATATGAACTTTACTTTGAAGATCTTCAAGATAAGGTAGATTTTATTGTAAATCAAGTAAGTATATTACATGAAAGAATAGATAACATAGAAGATGGTTTTAGAAATATTGTTGACATAAAGCTTAATAAACTTATTGCTATATTAACTATATTTTCAGCATTTATGTTGCCTCTTACTCTTATAACTTCTTTTTATGGAATGAATATAAACCTGCCTTTTCAAGATAATTCTTTTTTTGTTTACTTTATATTGTTGTTTTCTATAATTATAATGTTATTTTTTATAATATATTTTTCTAAAAAGTAAAGTAGTTAATTTTGAAAAAAAGTAAATTTTTCTTATACTATTATAAATATTTTTTAAATAAAAATTAAAATAAATTATGGAAGCAAGTAAGTGTATTGAAAAGATAAATTCTTATATGTGAGATTATGGTATTTTTAAAATTGAAAAAGGTGAATATATACAAGTTATAAAATCAGTATTTCCAAATAGCTATAGAAGTTGTCATTCTAGTTTAAAATCTGAATATTGAAATAGCTCATCTATAGTTTTAAATATAAACAAAAAATTTGAAGAAAGTTGAAAAATGCATGGTGCTGCATATGAAAGAGTTGAATCAGATGAAAATAGTAATGAATGAGTTTATGTAGAAAAAGAGGAGTATTATGTTGAAGAGGAAAATTATAATACACAAGAACAATATCAAGCAAATACTGAGGCAACTCAACAACAAACTCCTAAAGGTCCTTGATTCCTTGAATATCCTGATGGTTTATGATGGATGATTATATGGTCTTTTGTTTGAATTGCACTTATAATAGTTTTTTGGAAGCTTATAAAATATATATTTTCATTCTTATATGATGTTTTCAATGCTCATAGGCTTGTTTATATGAAAATAATTATGCCAAGACTTGATACAAGAGAAGATAGGGAGATTCAAAGAGATTTAGCAAAGGATATGAAAGAGCAAATATGAAGAATGGCTCAGGTTTTTAGATGAACACATAAGCTCTGAGCATTGAATGTTTGGGATAATGTTATGTTCTTTTTCTTTGATAAAGCTAAGATAGATCTTATATATAAGTATAATAAATGAGAACTTTCTTTTATAGTATGAACTTATCCAGAATATCAAAGAGCTGTTGAAGCAAATATATCTGCACAATATCCAGATTCTGTTATAGAAACAATAGAAGATTTTTCTATGTTATGAAAGAAAAAATTTTTAGATATAATACCACTTCATCCTATAAAAAACCCAACATTTCCTATAAGAACCTTTAAGCAATTGGAAGATGATCCTATAAATAATATACTTGATACTATCTCAAAAATGGACTGAGAGGATGAAGTAACAATACTTACAACACTTAGACCGGATGCTAAAAATTTCAATAAAAATGCAAAGGCAATGTCTGATAAGCTTTACAGGAGAGCTATACAGTATGATCAAAAATTTGAATGGATGAGCTTATTAAAACCTATAGACTTTCTTATAAATTGAGCAAGTGACGATATGATTAAGAAGATGAACCGTAGTTCTGAGATGTGAGATTCTTATACAAGAATGACAAAAGCTGAAGAAGAAGCTATAAATACAATGGCTGATGAGGCTTGAAAACCTGCTTTTACATCTAGTATGTTTATTATATCTTCATCTGATAAAAAAGAAAATAATGATGAGAATATCCAAAGTTTAATATCTGCTTACACAATATATAAGGATGAGTATAATAATGGTTTAGATCAACCAGAAATTTTGGCTGATATCTTTGGTTGGTTCTTTAAACCTATGTGGAAATTTTCAGCAATATTTTCACTTGTTGGTTTCTTTGCTAAGAAAAATATATTTACTGTTAATGAGATATCTTCACTATTCCACTTTCCATTAGCAGTGTTTAATAGATCTTCTGCTATAGTTTGGGCAGAGTATAAGATGGCTGAACCACCTAAGACATTACCTGTACCCAAAGAAGAAAATTGAAAAGTTGTTACATGAATCATTGCAGAATGATATAAATGATGAGAAATTCCTAAAATATTTGAAAACTCTAAAAATCCTAATATATGAAAAAAAATGGTTGAAAAGGTTGTTAAAGATGAAGATACTTGAGAAGAAAAGGTGATTACTGAAGAAAAAACCTGAATAAAACTTTATAAAGATGCTGTATTACTTGGTATTTCTGTATATAAAAATAAATATAGTCCTGTTTATATGAAAAGGAAAGATAGAACAAGACATCATTATATTATATGAAAGTCAGGTTGAGGTAAATCTGTGTATATATGATCACTAGCAAGACAAGATATATGGAATGGTGACTGAGTTTGTGTTGTTGATCCTCATGGTGACTTAGTTGATGATATACTTAATTATATACCAAAAGAAAGAGCAAAAGATGTAGTATATTTTGATGCATGAGATGAAAAAAGACCTATGTGATTAAATCTTTATGAGACAAAAAGTAGAGATGAGGCAGATAGAGTTGTAAATGATGCTACTGAAATATTTATTAAAATGTTTTGACCTGAGATATTTGGGCCAAGGATACAAGAATATTTTAAGTATGGTTCTTTAACTTTACTTGATGATATGGATGAGGGTGCTACATTATTGGATGTACCAAGATTGTTTACTGATGAGTGATATAGAGAATATAAAATATCAAAAGTTGTAAACCCTACAGTAAGAAATTTTTGGGAGAAAACTTATAATGCTATGTGAGATAGGGAAAAACAAGAGATAATACCATACTTTACATCAAAGTTTGTATCTTTCAATACTAACTCACTTATTAGAAATATTATCTGACAAACAAAATCTGCATTCAATTTTAGAGAAGCCATGGATAATAAAAAAATAATTCTTATAAACCTTTCAAAAGGTAGGATATGAGAACTTAATGCCCAGCTACTTTGAATGATTGTTGTTAGTCAAATATATAATGCTGCTATGTCTAGAGCTAATATACCAGAAGATCAAAGAAAAGATTTTTATCTATATGTAGATGAATTTCAAAATTTTGTATCTTGAACATTTGCTGACATCTTATCAGAAGCAAGAAAATATAAACTTTCACTTATTATGGCTCATCAATATATTGCACAACTTGAAGGTGAAGCTTGAGATGGATGAAAAGACTCTGTAAAAGATGCAGTATTTGGTAATGCTTGAACACTCCAATCATTTAAAGTTTGAGCTCCAGATGCAGAATTTTTAGAAAAAGAGTATGCTCCTGTACTGTCTCCACAAGATATAGTTTGAATATCTAACTTTAAAACATATCTTAAATTAAATATTAATAATTCTACCTCAAGAGTATTTAATGTATCTACAATATTTACAGAAGATTATAAAAATGAGAGAGTATGAGGAATTATAAAAGAATATTCTTCTAAAAAATATGGTAGAGATGTAAAATTTGTAAATGAAGAGATCATAGCAAGACTTTGATTTGCAAATATGGATGATGAATAATAGCTTGATTTTAATTAATATATTTATATCATAAATTTACATTTATATACTAATAATAAAAGTATGTTACATGAAGAAAGAGAAAAGCTATCTTTAAAAACACAAGATATGAAAAGAGCAATAGATTCATTGAGAGAAGAACTTGAGGCAGTTGATTGGTATAATCAAAGAGCTGAAGCTTGTAATGATCCAGAACTTAAAAAAATCTTACAACATAATGCAGATGAAGAAAAAGAACATTCTGCTATGCTTGCTGAGTGGATTAGAAAAAATGATGATGCATTCTGAAAAGAATTTAGTGAATATATGTTCAAGGATAAAGATATTACAGATCATGAAAATGATGTAATGTGACATTAATTTAATATAATCAAACCCCTTTTGGGGTTTTTTTTCTTTGAAAAAAGTTGTTTTTTATATATAAACTAACCATGTTTATTTAAATTTAAAATATGTATGAGATTTCCAGATAAAGTAAAATTGAAAGTAATAGCATGAGATGGTTGAGATGGTTGTGTAAGCTGAAGAAGAGAAAAGTATATAGCCTTTTGATGACCTGATGGTTGAGATGGTTGAGCTTGAGGTAGCATATATCTAGTATGAGATGAGTGATCAAGTTCTCTATTGAAATTACATTATCAAAAACAGCTAAAAGCTAAAAGATGAGAGCATGGTAAAGGTTCTCAACAATATGGTGAAGATGCTCAAGATATGTTTGTTCCAGTTCCTTTATGAACTATGGTCAAAGATCAAGACACTTGAGAGATACTTTGAACAGTTTTAAAAGACGGTGAGAAACTTACTATTGCAAGATGATGAAGATGAGGTCGGTGAAATATACATTTTAAAAATGATGTTAAACAATACCCAAACTTTGCAATGTATGGTGAACCTTGAGAGAAAAAAAACCTTATACTTGAACTTCAACTTATATGAGATGTAACTTTGATTTGATTTCCTAGTGTTTGAAAATCTTCAATAATAAATACACTTTCAAATACAAATGTAAAAGTTGCAGATTATAGTTTTACTACACTTGTTCCAAATCTTTGAGTTGTAAAACATAAAAATAAAGATTTTGTACTTGTTGATGTTCCTTGACTTATAGAATGAGCAAGTTCTTGAAGAGGTCTAGGTAATGAGTTTTTAAGACATATACTTAAATCAAAGATATGGACTTTTACACTAGATGCATCAAGGTATGAGGAAAGTTTACATGAACTTACAACTTTAAAAAGTGAATTAGAAAATTTCTTAAAAAACAAGTTGATAGTTGAATTTCCTACAGTTATAGAACAAGAAGATTTGCTTTGAGTTTCTTATAAAAATATTGATAATGTATTACAAATACAAGTTTCTTATGATAATAAATTATTATTTACTAAGTTTATATCATTTTTGGTAAATAAAATTGATTTAGTTTCAGATGAAGAGATACTTTGAGAATTTAAAGAAACTTTATTAACACACATAAAAGATATATTCCAAGTTGAACAATATCCAACACTTTATCTTGTACATGCTGGTAATCAAAAAGTATTTGAAGATTATCTAACTATGGTTATTAACTTACTTAAAGAAAAAGTAAATCAAGATACTATCTTTGATGATTATCTTCTACCAAAAGAAGAGGTACTAGAGAAAAAACAACAAAATTATATAATAAATATATCAGAACAAGAGATTCCTCACCTTATAGAAAATGATTATATAGATGAAGATAAGGCTGAGATAGTGCAAGTATTTGAAGTATTTAATAGAAAACTTGCTTATTATACTTATATCATACCTTGGGGTAATAAAGAAGCTCAAATGTTATTTTTTGATGTAATGAAGTCTGAAGGTATTACAAAAGAACTTGAATCTAATGGTGTTATGGTTTGAGATATATTGAAAGTAAAATCTCCTTATTCATGAGTTGAAGATAGATATATAGAATGGAAAGTGTAATAGTAGCAAGTAGAAAGTTAAAAGCAGCAAGTTAGATAAGAATAATTAGTCCTTTAAAAGTTGATCAACTTTATATTTCAAACTATAATATAGATGAAAGCAAGACTAAATTTGCTTGATGCTCTAAGAGCTTTGGCAGTTATATTTATGATACTTTTCCATACATATTATTTGTGAACAAATATTTTTTCTTATGATAAAATTCTTTTTTCAAATGAAATGTGGTATTATATATGAAGAATATGAGCTATTTTATTTTTACTTATATCATGAATTAGTTATTTTTTTGCTAAAGAAAGATATGTACAAAATATAAACAAAAAATATTTAAAAAAATCATTTATAATAGGACTTTTTGCTGCTTTAATAACTTTATTTACTTATATTTTTTTACCCTCTCAACTGATAATTTTTTGAATACTTCACTTTTTTGCTATTAGTTTTCTTTTATTACCATATTTTTTATCATTAACATATATATTACAAATTATTATAATTTTAGTTATTTTGATTTTAAGATATATAATTTTTTCAGATGCTAATTTTCCACTGTGATTTATATTTGGATTTACTTATGACCAATTTTATTCAGCTGATTATTATCCATTAATTCCATACTTTTTTATAGTAGTACTTTGATATTATATATGATTGTTTATAAAAACATACAATCTAAAACATTATCTATCAACACAAAAAGATTATAAAACAATATCATTTTTACAAAAAATATGAAAAAACTCTTTATTGATTTATATTATTCATCAACCAATTATTTTTACAATTTTTTATATATTAGAAGTATTTTTTAAATAATTATTTTACTGTTTTTCAGGGTTTTTTTTAATATTGAAATTATAAAGTAAAAAAATAGTATTATAGTGTTTGATTTTATAAAAATATTTATATGCTAGAGTCTGCAACAAGAAAGTTTATAGATGATAAGCTTTTAAAACAAAATCGAGATATTAAAAACCACAATCAGGTAATAGAAGAATATCCTATTAACTGAGGTTTTGCCGATTATGTGCTACTTGATACGGACGGTAGTATAATTGCCGTTATAGAAGCTAAAAAATTCCATAAAAATCCAAGAGATTGACAATTTCAAGCAATAGAATATGCAGAAAATATATCTAAAAAACAATGATATACTCCTTTTGTTTTTTTGGCTAATGGAAAAGAAATCTATTTTCTAAATCTAAATCAACCTACAACACCAAGAAAAGTTAAGACTTTCTTTACAATTTCTGACCTTAGAAGAATCAAAGAACTTACAAAGATACTTAAACCTGCTTGAAAAGAAAAAGTTGATAATGATATAGCTGGTAGATATTATCAGATAGAAGCTATCAAAAGAGTTTGTGAATGAGTAGATCAATGAAAAAGAAAGTTTTTGCTTGTTATGGCAACTGGTACTTGAAAAACAAGAACTGCTATGTGAATTATAGATAACCTTTTCCGTTCTCATCATGCTCAGAAAGTTCTTTTCTTGTGTGATAGGACAGCACTTAGGGATCAAGCTTTTGATGATGGATTTAAAGCCTTTTTTGAATCTACTCCCAAGACCAAGATAGAAACTTGAAAAACTGATGATAATGCAAGGTTATATTCTGCTACATATCAAACTATGATAAACTATCTTGATAGATTTTCTAGTGGATATTTTGATTTGATTATAGTAGATGAAGTTCACAGAAGTGTTTATTGACAATGGCATGATATACTTGAACATTTTGATGCTATAAAGGTATGACTTACAGCAACTCCTGTTGAGTTCGTAGATAGAAACACTTACAAGATCTTTTGATGTGAAGAACAAGAACCTACTTATTACTATGGATTAAATGAAGCTATAGAAGATGATTATCTTGTCCCTTACACTGTGCTTATGGCAAGAACTCAATTTCAAATACAGTGAATCAAATGAAAAACACTTCCTCCTGATCTTAAAGAACAACTTATAAAAGAATGAAAAGATCCTGAACAATACAATTTTGAATGAGAGGAAATATGAAAAAAAATAAACAATAAAGATACAAATAGAGCTGTTGTAAGGGAATTTATGGAACAATCTTATAAAATAGAAGACGGTCTTCCTTGAAAGTCTATCATCTTTGCTATGAATCAAGCTCATGCTGAGAATCTTCAGCTTGCTTTTGAAGAACTTTATCCAAATCTACCAGATTTTTCTGTTGTGATAACTTCAAATGTTGAAAGGTCTGACCAACTTCTTAGAGATTTTAAAAGGTTTAAAACTGAGAAAAAGTTTAGAGTAGCTATAAGTGTAGATATGCTTGATACTGGTGTTGATGTACCTTCTATTGTAAATTTAGTATTTGCTAAAAAAGTTTTTTCTGAAAGTAAGTTTTGGCAGATGGTAGGTAGATGAACAAGACTTGCTCCTGATGTATATGGTCCTTGAGAAGATAAAGATGATTTTCTTATTATAGATTTTGCAATGAATTTTGATGAAGAACATACTTTCAAACAAGCACCTTGAAAACAACTTTCTTTACAACAAAAGTATTTTGAAGAACTTATAGAACATCTAAGATTATATGAAAATAGGCAAGATAAACAAAACTATGAACAAACTAAAAAACATATTATCAAGCTTATACAGTCTTTACCAGAAAATGATGATATTTTTTCACAAAAAGAACTTATAGATGAGATACTTTCATGAAAGATATGGGACAATATTACTATCAACCCAAGAGAAAAATTACAAAAATTAGCTCCTTATATGAGGCATTTAAACTTATACAGTATAGATGAATTAAAATTTTTAATCAAAACAGAAAAGTTTATAAACTTACAACTTCAAGATAAGGATATTGAAACACTTAAAAATTCTATAGCTTCTGATATAAATGCCTTATCTTCAAACATATCAAAAGTAAAAGACAAACAAGATAATATAGATAAAGTTTTATCTGCTGATTTTTGGGAAGATATAACTACAAAGGATATTAAAAATATACAAGCAAACTTTACAAATCTTATGAAATACAAAAAGCCAAATATACCTGATATTATAGTAAGTGATATAAAAGATAAAGTAGTAGAAAGAAAATGGATAAGTTACTGAGAATGAAAACAGATGAAATCTGATCAATATTGGGAAAAATTTGTAAATTCTATACAAGAAAAAGCAGAATCAAACCATATCATACAAAAACTTTTAAACAATGAAGATATTACAGAGCAAGAGCAAAGAGAGCTTGAGGGTATATTTAAGTCTATGGAGTATCATTTTACAACTACAAACTTAAACAAAGTATACAATTGTATTACAACAGACTTTTTAGATATGTTAAAGTTTGCACTTCATAAGCAAGACTTACCAGACTGGAAAGAGCAAGTAGATGAAGTTTTTCAAGGTTTTATACAAGAAAACAATTTCAATTCAAATCAAATAAGGTTTTTACAGATAGTAAAGTCTTTACTTATACAGAAAAAAACTATAACTTTACCTGATGATTTTTATTCGCCCATATTTGAAAATCAATTTGGTATGTGAGCTTTTGATAGGCTTTTTAAAGAAGAAGATCTTGAAAAGATACAAGAGTTTGTAGGTAAGTTTGAAGTATAGGAGTTTTTAGATTGTAATGTTATGGAATATGTGAAATTATGCTTTTATAGATTGACAAAATTTACATTTATGAACAAGTAGTGAATGATGGATGGTTGACTTAGAAAAGTTCAGGGTGTATTTAAATGATAAGTATAAAGTTAAAAAAGCTTATTATTTTTTAGGTTATGTAAAGGATGAAAATAATTCATTGTACACTAAATTACAGGAAGCTTGATTTATAGTTGTGTTTAAAAAGCAAATGGTAAATATGACTACTTCAAAAAAATGAAATATAGATTCTGATATGATTTTTTGGGTAATGGAAAAAATAATAGAAGAACCTACAAAATTTGATAAAATTGTTATGGTTTCTGGTGATTGAGACTTTAAAATATTGATTGATTATCTTATAAGAAAAGAAAGATTAAAAAAAGTTTTATTTCCAAACAAAAAATATGCTTCTTCTTTATATAATGATCTTTTAAATGAAAATTTTGCTTATTTGAAAGATGTAAAATGAAAAATTGAGTATAAAAAAAGAGAAGGTACCTAAAGCACTAACACTTTTCGGATCCCTTCTCATCTTGATACATTATTATAATAATCAAATTATAAAAAAAAATCAAGAAAAAGTTTTATTTATGATTAAATTTTAATATGTGAAAAATAACAAAAAAATATTTAATGGAAAAAGCTATAAATAATTATTCAGAAGATAAAATTGAAAAAGCTAATAAATGGAAGTTTATTGCAACTTTTAAAGATTGAAGTTTTATAAAAAATGAATTTAGTTCATTTAACTATAAAAAGAAAATAACAAAAAGAGAATATATTTTAAAACAAATTCGTAGTGCTTTACATAATACTACATCAACTGAATCTAATAAAGTTTATATATCTGATAAAAGTAGCAATAACATAGAAAATATAGAAATTTATTTGAAATAGATAATGATAAAAAATTTTAATTATAATGTATTTTTCATAATGAAATATGAATATAAAAAAAAATTACTATCAGATATCTTAAAAAGATATAATTTTATTCATAAATCTCAATATTATTCAAGAAAATCAAATATATGAGCATATATTTTTGATAATTTTTTTTATTATATATATAATAATATAGATTTTAATAATGAAGAACAGCTCAAATTATTTTTTAAAAATGTAAAATATTCTAATATTCCAATAAAAGAAGATATATATATAAATAAAACAAACTCTTCTTTAGATCATAGAAAATTTTTGCTTACTGATCCATATTGTATAATAAATTATGAAATGCATGTTTCAGATATATTATTAGATTTTTATTTATCGTTAAAAAATGACAAATCTTTTTTAATAGATTCAAAGTATATTTCATATTCTCATCAATTTTTTGTTGATGAAAAAAGAAATATTAAAGTTTTTAAATATACTGATGGTTGGTTGTCTTATGTTGAGAAAATAAAAAAATTTAAAAAAGAGAAAAATTATTACATAGAAACTGATATAGATAATTTTTATTGATCTATTGATCATAATAAATTGATAGAATCATTACTGATTTATTTTAAATTTAAAACAAATATTGATAAAACAGAATTTTTGTATGATTTTCAAAATATTTTGTATAAGACAGTATCATTTGAAAAAAAATGATTATTACAATGATTACATTGATCAGATTATTTATCTTCAACTTATATGTGGTTAATATTTTATTTAAATAAAAAAAAGTATAAAATTGAATTTAAAGAAGGGGTTTTTATTATAGATGATGATACTTCATTAATCATATATTGAGATGATATTTCTATGTTTTCAAACAACTATTTTAAATTATTAAAAAGTTTTCAAAAGATAAAAGAAATATTTAATGAACATAATCTTAAATTAAATGTTATGAAAACTACTAATATTTTAGAAACAAAATATTCACACGAAGATGATAGTATAAAGATTGAACTTTTAAAGAAATGAGATATAAACGAAACATTTGAATTGTTAGATTTTTTAATTGATTTGTTAACCATAAATTCTGAAGAGATAAAAAAAGAAAAACAAATTAAAAAATATTTTAAATGGGTATATACTTTTAAGAAAATTCAAGATACTAATGAATTTCAAAGCAAAATAATTAAATTAAATTCTTTATTAAATATAAATCATAACATAGATACTGTTAAAAAAAATAAGTTATTTGTAATGTTATTATGAATTAGTGTTTATAATGTTGTTATATTGCTTGAATTGTTGTATGATAATAGTTCTATTAATTTAGAAAAAAAGTTAATTAAATTCTTTAATAAATATAATGATTTTATTGCTAATTGAACAATTTTATTATTATATGAAAATATAAAAAAAAGCAAAAAACTTCACTTTTCTTGTCTTGAACAAAAGATTTTACTATATTTAAGATTACAAAATAATTATTTAATAAATAGTTATATAAATAATAAAAAACAATTATTTTTAAAACTTTTTGAAAAACATAATTTAGTATGAATAAATAATCTACTATACAATAATTCAAAAGATTATCATGAAAATCATATATGAATTAAATTAAATACATTATTTAATATTGAAACTTGATTAACTAAATGATTTTTTAATTTCATAAAAGAAAATAATTATGGTATATATATATCAAATAATGATTTACATAAGACAAATAATTTGTTAAATGATATGATTATGACAAAAAATATATATATAAATACTTTTTTAAATCATCCTAGCTTTTTAGCAGATTTAGTTTCACTGTTTAATCAACTTTTAACATTTTATATAAGTATATGGGAAAAAAAACAAATAAGGTTAAATATTAAATGATGATCAATGTCAAATATATGAGCAATCTCAGATTATAATTTATATGAATGGTGATTTAATGATAGGTTTATTTATATAACTTACTATATAACAAAAATAAGATGAAATTATAATCATAAAGAAAAAGATGTTGAAATACCTGAAATTTCTTATTTTAATTCATTAAAAGATTTAGATGTATTTTATAATGAAATAAAATATTCAATAGAATATTTATTGTCTGAAATTGATAAAAAAATTTTAACTAGTGAATAATTTTTAATGCCTAACTTAACAGATAAAGTACAAATAATAAATAAAATAGAACCTTTTGAGTGAGAAAAACTTTATTTTTCAACTTGAGCTTTACATTGATTGAAACTTGATTTTGATGAATCTAAAAAGATAACATATAAAAATAGACCCTCAAGAGCTTCTCAACAATGAAAAAACTGAGATGTTATTTTTGCAAAAATGCAATGAACAGAAAAAACTTTAATATTGGATGAAGAAACTCAAAATTATATTTATTCATCTGGTTTTTATGTACTTAAACCAAATGATGATTTATATAATAAGTATTTATACTTTTTCTTAAAATCTAAATCTTTTCATATTCAAAAAGACAGACTTTGTACTTGAGCAACTCAAAAAGCACTTACAAATACTTGACTAAAACAAATTCAACTCCCACTCCCATCACTTTCAACTCAAAAAGCTATAGCTGATAAACTTGAAAAGATAGAAAACTTGATAGAGCTTAAAAAACAAGCTATAGCAAAAATTGATGAACTTACAAAATCTATTTTTATTGATATGTTTGGTGATCCTTATTTAAATCCAAAAGGTTGGGAAGTTAAGAAGTTAAATGATATATGTGATGTAATAATGTGACAATCTCCAAGTTGAGATAGTTATAATGAAAACAATGAAGGTATGCCTTTTTTTCAAGGTAAAGCAGAGTTCGGAGATAAATATCCAGTAACTATTAAAAAGTGGACAACCAAACCTATAAAAAAAGCTTATAATCATGATATATTAATTTCAGTTAGAGCTCCAGTTGGTACTGTAAATATTTCTAATATTAATTGCTGTATAGGTAGAGGTTTATCCATTATTAGAAATTACAATAGTGTTAATTGTCAATATTTATTTTATTTTCTTCGCTTAAATGAAGAAAATATATCTAAGTTAGGTACAGGTAGTACTTTTAAATGATTGAGTGGTGTTAAATTGAAAAATATTGATGTTTATCTTCCTCCTTTAGAACTTCAACAAAAGTTTGCTGATATCATATCAAA
>JASMTN010000004.1:0-7640 GCA_041694255.1 Candidatus Altimarinota bacterium | reverse complement strand
TTAAAACTCAACCTTAACAATAAAATCTTCTCATTCTTGTTTGATAGACAATTTATAATTAAGTATTTTTGTAATATTGTCTACAAGATATAGGCCTAATCAAAGACCATTTTCAGATTGTTTGTAAAATTTTTGTGTCAACTTGTCTATGTCTAACTGTTTGTTAGTTTTGTTTGATATCATAAGATAATTATCAGTAATTTTTAAATTTATAGAAGATATAGTATATTTATTTGCATTATCTAGAAGGTTTTTAATTACTATCTGAATAAGTTCTTTATTTGTTTTTATAGTTTCTTTTTCACAATCTATATTAATTTTATAATTAAAATCTTTAGCTATATTACAAATATTTACATCTTCCATTTTAAGATCTATTTTCTTATTTTCTATAAGTATAAGTTTATTTAAAGTATCTATAATGTCTTTTATATAGAAAATTTGATGTTTAATTTTATTTAGTTTTTCATCATTATACTTTTCATATAATAGATCAAGTGTAGAACTCATATTCATCAAAGGAGTTTTAAGTTCATGAGAAAGGTATTTATTAAAAGAACTTATACTATCTATTTGTCTATTTATAGTTTCAAAAAGAATTTTAAGTTCATCTTTATCAGCAAGTTTATATTCTTTTAAATTTATATAATTATTACTTTCTAACTCTTTAGCTGCTTTAAATATTTTTTTATAAACTTTCTGCAAAAATAAATATCATACAAAATAAGAAAGTATAGCATAAAAAATAAGAACATATAAGGAAACTTTTATAAGATGTAATTGAAATTCAATAAAGTTTGTAACATTAAAAATAAGTTGATTATCATAAACAAAAAAATAAATATCTTCTATTTTATAAAAATTAAGAAAAAAATTGTCTTTTAAACATATATTGTCTCAAAGATATTCAAAACAATTATTATTTAAAAAATTCCGATTTATTCATTGTGATTTAGCTAATAGCATTTTTTGTACTTTCATATCTTGAGCATGTTGACAAGAAGACATATTACAAGATTGAAAAGAATTAAGTATATCATTTCATTTTTTTTTATATCATGAAAGTGCTATATTAAAATAAAAAGCATTTAAAACAAAAAGTATAAGAAAAAGTATACTTACAGTAAATATTTGAAATTTTAATATAATTTGTGTTGAAGTTTTAATTCTCATATGTACTAAAAAATATTAAATTTTCGACCTCAGGGTCAAATTTATCTTATATCATATTCACTTAATAGTTTCTATTAAAGACTTATCAAGCTTTTTTCTAATATTTGCAATATATACATCAAGTTTTTTATCAGTTTTTTTATCCCATAAACTTTCTTCTCACCATACGTATTCTAATAAATCTCATCTTTCTATAATTTTTCATTTGTTTGTTAATAAATATTCAAGGATAGCCCATTCAGTTTTATTTAAAGATATTGATTGTCAATTCTTTTTAATAGTTTTATTTGCCAAATCAATATGTATACCTAATATTTGCAAAGGTCATATTCAAAATCTTTTAGATACAACTTCTATCCTAGCAATAAGTTCTTGTAACTCAAAAGGCTTTGTAATATAATCATCTCAACCCTTATCAAAACCATAAAGTTTATCTTCAAGTTCAGATTTTGCAGTTAAATATATAATAGGAGTTTGAAAATGTTCTTTTATCTTTCAAGCCAATGCATAACTTTGACCATCAGGTAACATTACATCAAAAATAAGTAAATCATAATTATTTTGTTTATACATTTCCTTTGCTTCATGTACAGTATAAGCAGTGTGTATATTCCAAGATTTCTTAAGCTCAAGATATTCTTTTATATTATCAGATATATCCTTATTATCTTCCAAAAGTAATATATTCATAGTTTATATTGATAAATAAATTACATTATAATTATTAAAATTAAAAAAAGATTAATAAAATTATCTTATAGTTAGATTGTTTCAATTATTGTCTATACTCCAAGATATATTTCAAGTTCAAGTTGGATTTTCTGTTTCAAATAAAAGTTTTTCACCTTCCCATGTAAGATTTTTAAAATTTGGCATAAAATATGGTTTTTCAAAGTTTTCAAATTTTGATATTATATCATCTTCACCAAGCATTTTTATTATATTATTTTGTTTTAAATCTATAATGGTAAGAAAATCACCTTGAGATCTTGCAGTATCTTGAACAAATGCAACAAAATTATTTTCTTTATCTGCCATTATGTGATTTATAGTTCATCTTATAGTTTGTTTTATAAAGTTAATATCTTCTGTTTTTATATCCATATAAGCAAAGATACTTTCTGAAGTTGCAGAAGCATAATCATGAACTGTAAAAAACAATATATTATTATTTATAATAGCATTTGGATCAAAAAATTGAAAACTTCAAGGATTTATTTCTCTATTTGCAACCATTGGCTTTTCTTTAAATTTATCCCAATTTTCTTTTAAGTATTGATTAAATTTATCAATATCATATGATAATAAAGTTTCTCCATCTTGGTTTAAGATATTTATTCAAGTTTTAAATTCAGATCATATAAATTCTAAATCATAACTTAAAGTTTTTTTATTATCTTCTTTTATATTTGAATTATTATTTTCTTGTATATTATTATTTGGCTGGTTATTTTCATTTATAGCACATCAAGTTAATACAAATACTAAACTTAAAAGAGTAATTATTTTTTGCATTTGTTAATTTTTTTAATATATAAACTACATAAAACATAAAAAATATATATTATTTTTCAATGAAAAGTTTTATTATAAATTAATTTTATAACATCTTTGAAGAAGGTTTTGAAAATAGATAACCTTGTGAATAATCAACTCATAAGTTTTTTACAGTATTTTGTATATTTTGATCTTCTACATATTCTGTTATTATTTTAACTCAATTTCTATGAAAAAGCTCTATTAAAAACTCTACTAAATCATAAGTTTTTTGATTATTATTTATATTTTTAGTTAAACTACCATCTATTTTTAGATAATCCATATCAACTTGTAGTATTCTTGAAAGATTTGAATGTCCAACTCAAAAATCATCTATAGATATTTTAAATCACAATTGTTTATATTTTTTTATTGCTGTTAGTATATCTTCTATATTCTCTCAAGATATAACAGTTTCAAGTATTTCTAAACTAATAAAAGATGTATTTATATTATTTTTATTAACAATATTTTTTATATAAATATACACATCCTCATCCATCAATAAACTTTCTGAAAAATTAAAAGACAACTTATAACCTTTTTTATTTTCTTTTATTGATTTTTCAAAAATTGTTTTAAAAATAGCTTTTTCAACACAAACATTTTCTACATAATTTAAAAAAGGGTAAGGACTATGTATTTTATCATTATAATCTATCCTTAAAAGAACTTCATACTTATCAATCTTTCAAGTTATATTATTTTGTAATCATTGATAGTAAGGTAATACATACTTTCAAGGTTCTTTTTTAATATCTTTTATCATTTCTATATATGCTCTACTTTCATCTATATTTTCTTTAACATATTCACTATAATATGTAATATATTTTTGTTCATTTATAGATCTATCTAATGCTTGTAAAGAAGTTTGTAATATATCTGAAGACTCACAACTTACTCAAAAAATTAAATCTAAACTTATATTTCATATACTTGATTTTATATCAACAGTTTTAAAGTTTTCAAGAAATCTTCTAATCTTTAATTGAGAATATGTTTTTTTTGTTGTTAAAGCAAATGTATTTCATGATATTTTATACATTTCAAATCATTGTCTCATAAAAACTCATTTATATTGATTTACAAAATATTTTACTATTTTAATTCATTTTTCAAATCAATATATATAATTTATTTTACTCATTCACTTTAATTTAAATATTACACAACTATTATAAGAGTTTATATCTTCTGTTAATTTATTATAATTTGGAAGATTTGTAATATCATCATAGTAAATATAATCTTGAAAAAATATATCTTTTATTTTACAGGCTATTCAATATTGTAAAAAATCTTTATAATAAGTATTGTCTATTTTATTTAATATAAATTCTCTAATATCTTTTAAAGAAGTAATATTTTTATAGTCTATTCATAAACTTTTAAAAAAGTCTACTAATATAAGAACTTTTTCTCTTTTTTTTGTATTAAGATTTTTAATATCTTTAGTAGAAAATCATTTTTGAAAAAAGTATATTATAGAATATATATCCTCTATATTTAACTTATTTAATTCATTTACATTTATATTTTTTATATTCATTTTAAGTAGTTACATGTAAATTTTTTTCAGATGTAATTTTATTTTTTCAATCTGACTTACTTTTGTATAATAAATCATCAACCTCCTTTAAAAAGTCAAATGAATTTCATCAAGAATACTTTGATAATCAAAAACTTGCTGTAATATTTAACTTTTTTCAATTTATACTAACAATACTATTTTGTATTGTTTTTCTAATTTTTTCTATAGTTTTATAAGCTTGATCTAAATTTGACATATCCAATAATAAAATAAATTCTTCTCATCAATATCTAAAGCTCTTATTATTACCATTTATATTATTTTTTAAAATATCTCATACTTGCCTTAAAACATCATCACCAACTTGATGTCAATAGTTATTATTAAAACTACTAAAATTATCTATATCCATTATAGCTGTGCAAAATTGTTTATTCTCTTTTTCAAATTGTTTAACCATATCAAAAAAAATCAAGTCAAATTTTCTTCTATTATATAATCAAGTTAATCAATCAGTAAATGACATTTCTTCTAGATTTATTTTTGACCTATGTAAATCACTAACATCATATCTTATAACTATAAATTTATATACCTCTCAATGTTTATTTTTTACAGGAGTTATTTTTGTATCTACCCAATAATATTCTCAACTTTTTTTTCTATTAATTATAGTACCTTCCCATTTTTCTCAACTTAAAACAGTATTCCATAAATCACTCCAAAATGCATTTGTATGTTTTTTCTTTCATCACATAATAGAAACTTTTTTTCAAATAACATCATACCTACTAAATCATGATATTTCTTCAAATACTCTATTAACATATATTACAATTCAATCAGTATTAACTTCTTGTAATATAAAATTATCATTAATTGCTTTTAGATAAGAATTATTTTCACTTTTATTTAAAGGATTAAAATCTTCTTCCTGTATTTTATAATTTATTTTATATCATAAGTTTTGTGCATATATATCATCTTTTTCTATTAAAGAAAATAGCATTTTTTCCACCCAATCCTCATTATTAATATCTATTTCATATTTTTTACTTAACATTAAAACTGACTTTATCATAAATTTAATAGGAGTTTTAAATCTATTTATTTTATTTTTATCAATACCATGATGATTAATATAACTTATTCACCTTAGTATATCTTTTCTTGAAATATTTATTTTATTTCATCATGCTTTTGTATATATTTGTTTTTCTAAATTCATTTATCAAATTATAAATATAAAAATTATATAGATAATTATCAAGTATATATCAAAAAATATGATAATTTCAAGTAAATATTTGACATTAAAACATAAATATTTATATTATAACTTAAATTTATAATTTATTTTTTATAACATATATTTATGAATAATTCTATTGTATTTGATGAAAATAATAATTTATCATATTTAGGTAATATAAATTGTTGTTTACAAGTTTGAAACATTATAACATCTTTATTTGAAAAAAAAAGTGTTAACAAAAAAATAATATGATGAGAAGACTCTATACCAACACTAATAAACAACCTAACATTGGTATCATCAATTATAAATAATTATAAAGAATGAGGAAAAGAATCTTTAAATAAAAATGATTTATTTCTTCTAGAAAATTTAAAAAACATTAATGAACAAGCTATAAATACTGCTAAAAATATTGCAAAAGATTTATTTAAGGATTTTTTAGGTAAAAACTCAAAAATAAATAAGTCTAAAGTTTTTATAGAAACATATTGAGAATTACCATTTTTAAATGAAAATTTATATATAAATAATAATTTAGAAGTTTGAGAAAAAATACTACTAAATATATATATATTATCTATAAACTATATAATATCATACTATAAATGGCTTAATGAATGATCAAAAGAATTTATATGTAATATAGATAAATGATTTGATGAAGAAGTACAAAAAATAACAATGAATCTTTGAACAACAATTGATGAAAGTCATAAAAATATAAAATCAAAAGAACAAAATGCTATAAGACAAATTTTAATGTTATTATGAACTAAAGTAGATAAAGAAGTTTTTAAGCAAATAGTTAATAATATAGAAAAATGAAGAGTAAAATCATTTGAATCTTCAGTTAAAAAACTTTTAAAATCTCAAAAATATCGTGAACAATTTGAAAAAAATTGAATTTTATGAGACCAAATATGATTTTTAGCTAAGTTTGAATGAATTGATGAATTAAAAGATATTGCAAAACAAATACATGAAGAATTTAAAAAATGAGATAATATAGATAAATTTAATGACAGATGAGTTATAACAAAAAGCTCAACAAATTCTGATACTATTGAAGATATGATTCCATTTGTAAATATTTGAATTAAATCATCATCATGTGCATTATGAGAGATATCATTAAGATACAATGAAGATAATGTTATAAATGATATAATAGAAAAATATTGAAAAGATAAAGATATTTGAAAAATATTAAAAAATTTAATAATAAAAATAGATGATTTAAATCATGATATTTATAAACTTTCACAAGATATTAAAATAATAAGAGAATTTATAAATGAATGAATTATAAATAATGATACATATACAGATAAAAAAGCTAGAGAATTTATAATAAAAAGTATATCTATAATAAGTAATAATATAATAAATAAGATAAAAGAATATTTAAAAAATATTAATGAATTTAAAAATATAAATATAGATTGAAGTGTTGAACTTATAGTATATGAAATTTTTGAAGAAAAATTAAAATGAGTTATAGATGATTTAACTTGGGAAAATATATTAGAGAATATAAAATCAACAGATAGTTATAAAAAATCTAAAGATAAAAAAGCCTACCTAGAAAGATTAAAAATTAAATTTGAAAAAAAATATAAAAATATTTGAAAAAAGAACCCAATAAGTAGTTACTGAAAAGATATTCAGGATATATATAACAAATATGAGAAGGCATATAAACAAGCTCTTAAAAGAGCTGTATTTTACAACAATTGTAAAAAATTAAAAGAAGCTTCAAAAAATAAAAATAGGAAAATTTTAGAAAGAAAAAAAGAATTATATGATAATTTATTATCAACAATAAATTAAATATGATAACTTTTAATTATCAATTAAATGTATATATAAGATATATATTAATAAAGTCAATATATTATAATTATAAAAATAAATAATGTGTACATAAACTTGCAAAATAAATAAATATCTTTAATATAGAAAACAGTTAGAGGTACTAAGGAAGAACTTTAGGGACAACACCCTCTCCTTGGGCTTCCATCTTTGGATAGATCAATATAACCAAATGTTGGCTATCTGTAAGTTGGGGGCTTGCCCTTGGATGGTTCTTATATAAACTTGTTATAAACTTAATGAATTTATATAAACCATCCAGCA
>JASMTN010000003.1:0-13340 GCA_041694255.1 Candidatus Altimarinota bacterium | reverse complement strand
TGGATATTGATATTGTCTTTATAACCTCATACAAGATAGAACATACTTACACCATCTATAAATTTTAGCTTATCTGCAATTTCTATTCAAGTTTTTCTCAAAAGTATAGGATCTTGTTGGTTTTTATTTACAATTGCAAAAGTATATATAGGAAAATCATCACTATCCATTTTTTTGATAATAGGTTCTTGAACTCAAAGAGGTTTATCACCCATATTTTCAAAAATCTTATTATACAACCTTGTAGTAGCTTTTTCCTTATCAGTACCAACTTCATAAGAAACAGTAAGTACTCAAGCATCTTTGTTTGATATACCATATACATCATCTATATCTTGTATCTCATATATCTTATCTTCAAGTGGTTGGATAACAAGGTTTTTAACTTCTTTAGCTGAAAATCATGGAGCTGGTATGATTATATTATAAGCAGGAACCGGAATATCAGGATTATATTGTTTTGGTATGAAAATATAAGAACCTATACCAGTTAATACAGTTATCAATATTAAAACTATTGTTACCTTAGCATTTTCTAACCAAAACTGTGTAAATTTTCTTATCATTTTATTATTTTATAATTTATAAAAATCTTTTAATATTTTATTACATCTTGATAAGATAATCATTTTTCAACTATACAATAATCATCATCACATTCTCACAGTGTTATATAAGTTTTTTCAAAACCATCATCTCTTTTTTTGTAAATATAAGCTTTACCATATTCATACCTTAATAAATCATAAGGAACAAGCAATCAGCTTATCTGTTCGTTTTTTGGATATCAGGTTATATACATACCGTTTTTCCAATTCTTTTTTATATTTGAAAGTTTAACTTCTACTGTTACCTTCTTTGTAATAGGATCAGCCTGTGGATGTATAAGATCTATAGTTCAAGTAATAGTTTCTCACAAAGCTTTTATATATACTGTATCTTGAGGTTTTATAGTTTCTACTTCACTTAAAGGAACATGGAAAACTCACTTTAAATTATCTAAAGTTCATATTTTAAAAATAGGAGTTCATGCTCATATAACTTGTCATACATTTGCATTTTTAGTAAGTATAATACCATCATAAGGGGCATATAGTTTTATATTTCATAGATTTACAGCAGCTAAGTTTTTATTTCATTTTACTTCTTGGATCTGAGAACTTATCTTGCTTAGTTGAGATTCTTTTTGTTTTTTAAGTGCTTGTAATCCACTTTTAGCTTCTTCATATTGTTGTTTAGAAACTTCATATTGAGTATTTACTTCATTTACTTTTCATGTTGAGCTTGCTTTGTATTGATTAAGTGTTTGTTTAGCAGTTTCTAAAGAAGTTTGTGCAAGATTATATTTTTTTTCAAGTAGATCAATTTGCATATTTTTTTCTTTTTTAAAATCCTCTATAGATTGTAAAGAACCTTTAACTCATAGAAGATACTCACCTTCTGCAGTCAGTAGTGCTTGTTCGATTTGATTTTGATATGTTACTGTTTGCTGCTTGTAAGTATCTATCTTAGATTGAGGAAAAGAGCTAGAAGAAACTGAATTGTCTATAGTTGTATATACCTTATCTGCAAGTTTCCTAGATCTTTCTAGTATATTTTGAATTGTTTTAAGTTTATCTTCTATTTGTTGATTATTAAGATTTTCTACATCTTCAAAACTATTTAAAAATTGTTTATAATCTTTATTTATTTGTAACCAAAGATTTTCAGTTTCTTGTTTTAAAGTTTGATTTTTAGCTCAAAGATAATCTTCAAAACCATTATTATCGTCTTCTCTTTCATCTGATATACCAAATATCTCATCTACAAAAATTAGAAAATTTGTCTGAAGTATATTTGATGAAGATATAGCATTTTTAGCATTTGAATATATATTTTCTTGTTTTCAAGAAAGAACTTCTTTAGTATGTTCTAAATTTGATAAAGCACTATCAACTCATACTTTAGCTTGTTCAACTTGTTTTTGTGCAGTTTGTATCTGTTCTTTACTTATATCTTGAGTGTCCTTTAATCAAGTTTTGCTTCATTCCATAGCAAGTTTAGATTGTTCTATCTTAGTTTTCATAGATGCTATCTGAGCATCAAACATATTTGAAGTATTTTCATACATACTTTCTAAAGCACCTAACATACTATTTGCAGAAGAAAATTGAGTTTTTACTTCATTACCATCAAGTACTGCAAGTAGCTCTCATTTTGAAACTTTATCTCATTCTTTTACATATATATCCATTATCCTTCAAGGCATCTTAAAAGATAGGAAACTTTCATCTTGAGATTGTAAAGAACCTACAAACTTATTATCTGATGATACAGATCAAGAAGTTACGGTATAATGTGTTTGTATACTATCATAATTTACTTGTTCTTTTACTTTTTGAGAACATCAACTTATCAATATTATACCTAAGATTAAAAAAAATATCCTAAACATAGCTTATGTGTATATAAAATAAATGTTTAGAATATATACTTTTATTATTAAATTTCAATATCTTTTTTTGGAATATTCCATTAAAAAGAAAGAATCATGAAAGCAAATCAAACCAATTCAAGGTAATTTACTTTATTTTCTTCTTGTATTATACTATTGTTTTTAAAATTTTTAAGGAAATCTAAAGTTTCTCATTTATCATAAGAATTTATTATTTTATAATTATTTGAATCAAAAACTTTTAATTTATTTTCTTTTAAAGATGAAGTTAATAACTCTCAGTTTTCATATAAAGTTTTTCAGCTTTTATCTGTAACAGTTCAATTATTTTCAGATCATACTCATATAGCATAAGTATAGTTTTTAAGGTTAATATCTCATATATTTTCATTTGTATCAAAATCAGAGATTACTATCAAGCTATCAGAAAGATTTAATACTTCTTTCATATTATCAAAACTTTTTGTAAATTGCATATTTCATCCATTTAAAGTATTAGTATTTATTGTATTTAGATAAGTTTTAAAAGTTTCTATATCTAAAGTTGGTGGTATAAAATAATCAAAATTATCAGAAAAAACTATAAGTCAAAATTGCTTTTGTATATTATCAATATTATTTTCTATTATCTTTTTTCAAAGTTCAAGCCTACTTACAGAATGATTATTATAAAACACATCTTCAACATTCATAGAATTTGATACATCAAGTACAAATATAATATCTCACTCAGGTAAATTGGTTTGTTTTAAAGAATTTGTAAGAAATGAAAAAGAAAACATAAAAAATCATATTAAAAACAATATAGGCTTTATATTTATTAACTTTTTCATAGATTTAATTAGTTTAAAGACTAAAGAACAAAGATGAAAGAATAACTTTTTTTATAATATCATCTAATCACTTTTAGGTTGCTAGATTAAAATAAGATTTCTCCACTCCACCTTTGGCTCCAGTCGAAATGACACAAGAATACTTGTCATCTCGAGCAAAGTCAAGAGATCTCTTTCTACTTTTTACTTTCAACTTGCTACTATTATATTAACTTCTTCTTCAAGTTCTATTCAATACTTATGTTTAACTTTTTCTTTTGCAAGGTCAATAAGTTCTAGTAAATCTTTATAATTACCATTATCCTTACTCATAAGAAAATTTGCATGTAAAGAAGAAAAGTAAGCTGTTTTGTGAGAAAATCATTTTAATCATACTCATTCAATAAGTTTTCAAGCTGAGTTTTCTTTTGAAGGATTTTTAAAAAAGCTACCACAAGTGTTTCAAGAAGGTTGTTTATGTTCTCTAAAATATATATTATCTACATGACTATGATATTTTTCTTTTTTTTTAGATAGATCAAAATAAGCTTTTAAAAGTATATAATTTTTTTCTTTTTTTAATTTACTAGATCTATAAGAAAAATCCATATCTTTTTTATATAAAGTTTCCACTTTCTGTGTAGTTAGATTAAAAACCTCAGCTTTTTCAAAATTGTTTTCTATCTCAAGACCAAAACATCAAGCATTACCATACACTGCTCAACCTACAGTTCAAGGAAGTCCTATAAATCTATGCCATAAATCATTATTATACTCTGTTTCAAGTTTATTAGCAACCTCCCGTATATCCTCTCAAGCTCATACTTCTAAATTTTTATCTTCATAAGAAAATCATCTTATATTTATTTTAATAACAAGACCTTCAAAATAATCAAAAGCTAAAAGCATATTTGTACCTCATCATATGAAAAGTTTTTGTAAATTATGTTTATTAGCAAAATCTAGCACTTTTTGAAGTTCTTTTATATCTCCTGTAAACTCATACAAATACTTTGCTTTGCAAGTTGTTTTAAAATTTGAAAAGTTAGTTATATCTATATTTTCTTGTATCATTATTAATTTTTTTTAGTCCTTAAAACTATACTTTTACTTTCTTTAACTGTATCCTGCAAGTTCTTAAATGCTAGTTTATTATCTTTTATAGCTCTTGCAATTTTATACTTATCTATCTCTAGAAAATCTTGAAGTTGATTTGTCTTTTCCAAGTATGCTCTAAGTTTGTCCTTATCTTTTATACTATAATTTACTAGATTACTCAAGCTTATAAGTCCTCACTTACCATAAAGTTTTTTTAGATTATGTCTTTTTGCAAAACTTTGTAATATCTCTTTATTTTTTTTCATCTTATCGTCTATATCTTTTTTCTGTTCATTTAAGTTGATATAATCATCTATCATAGCTTTTATGGTATCTTCAGAAAAATCTGCATCTGTAACTTTTCAATAAAAATGAGAAAATAATGGACATATCTCCTTATAATCACAAAATCTACATAAAGGTGATTCTATAGGTTCAAAAACATCTTCACATCAAAGTCAATGCTCTGCCTTTTTAGTTTCTATCTCCAAAGTAAGATTTTTATATTTTTCTAGTACTTCTTGTATATCTTCTTTTTTTATCTCCCAAAGATCTTGATAATCAAAATGTAAATATTCTAAGTTTCAATATACTTTATCAAAATACTTTCCATACTTTTGACTAACTCAAAGTGCATACAAAGTTAATTGTTCTCTATAATATTCTTCATCTTGAGAAGGTAATTTTTTGTTTGTCTTATAATCTGTTATGATAAAACTATCACCTTGCTTATCAAGTCTATCTATAATTCATTGAAATTTGATATTATCTCAAAGATCTGTGTAAAGCTGAGTTTCTGTTCATACAACTTTAATATCTTTAAAAGGATAATGTTTATCATAAAAATGTTGTAAATATACAACTCATCTTGTTTCAAACTCCTTTACTTCTTCATCATCTGCATCATCAAGTTTTTGTACTTTTTCCTTATAATCTTTCAAAAAATAATCTTCAATCTCATCAAGTGAAGGTGTATGAAAATTATTTATCTTCTTGTAAAGGTACTCCAAAGCAGAATGCACTGTAACTCAAAGTATTAAATGTAAATTTTCTTCAAACTCTGGTCTTATCTTATCTACATATTTGAATTTGTAAGATAAAGGACATTGCACATAAGTTTGTATCTGTGAAAAACTATAAACTGCCATATTAAAGATTATAAAATAAAATTATGATGGTCTATCTTCAGCTTTTATATGATCTACCCACTTATCTTTGATAGCTTTTTGTATGTTAATATCATACTCTTTTGCTAGTATAAATAAAATACCAGCTACATCTGCAATTTCTCTTTTTAATTCATATTCTGATCTTTCTTTTGAAACTCTCTTTCCTTTTCTACATTGTTGATTATCTATAAGTATAGCTTGTGTAAGTTCTCATACTTCTTCTACAAGTTTTGCTAATATAAAGTTTTTATCTATTTCAATATCATTTTCTTTGCAATAATGTTTAAATTGATTTACCACTTTATCTTGAAGTTCTTTTATTTCCATAGATATTGGATTATTAAAACTAAAATGATACATCCTATAATGATGATTTTAATATAAAAATCAAGTTAATAGTTATATTGCTTTTGTTTTAAAATACATTCAAACTCATATACAAATAATAACAAATACTGTAACTATAACATCTTTTTTTGAAGGAATTTCTTTTAAGAAAAAGTATCATAATAAATATGTAAAACCAAGAGACAATAAGCTCATTAAACTTGTAGCAACAATTCATATGCTAGTATACATATTTAATACCAATATGACAGATATTAAACCTATTGTATTTGCAAACATTAACAATCTAAAATAATTTTTATTTATAAGTTTAAATTGGTAAGATTCCTTCTTAATAAAAATCAAAAATAATGATATAATTGTAATAAGAATAGTTTCAATAAAATAAAGTGTTTCAGGTGTAAGTATTGTTAAAAAATAATAAACTATAAATATTTGAAAAGATTTGATAGTAGATGATAATAATACCATAAGTGAGTACTTATTAAATTTAAGTTTTTTGTAATCTATACTTGTAAGTATAACAACTATAGAAGCAAGTATAGCAATCAAAAAAGTTATTAAACTAGTTCTTTCTGAAGCTATAAATAAAAAACCTATTATAATAGGAAAAACCTGGAACAACATTGAAAAAAGGTTGCAGTACAGATACTTTTTCATTTGCATATGCAGTTCTTCTAAGTGGGTATGTTGTATAAAGTAGTCAAACAGAAAGTATAAATAAAAATATATTATATAAAGTCAACTCAGAGGATGGTATATCAAATGTAAAACCAAATATTCAAAATAAAATTAATACTCATAATATCAAAAAATGATTAAATCTAGAAAAAAAAGTTTGTATGTTATTACCCACCTTCTTTTTTTCTAAAACTTTTTTTGTAGCTATAAGTCACATAGAAGTAAAAAGAGATTGAAATACTCAAATTATTATTCATATATTCATTTTTTTTTATTTGTATTAACTATTTAAAATAATATCAAATTCATATTAGTAAAGTTATTATAAAAGCAAGTATAATTTGTTTTTTATTTGGTGTATCTCATAAAATTACTTTCATAGAAGCAATCATAAATACTATAGATATAAAACTAATTAAAGAAGCTAAAACAACTCATGCATTTTCTATAACTAAAAATGAAACAAAAAATCATGTCCATCAAAGAAAACTTCATAAAAATCTATATTTATAAAATTCTTTTGATTGAGTAAATAATACTTTAAAATCATTTTTATAAAATATATTTGCTATAATATGAAAAGAAAAGGTTGTTAATATAAGAACAGAAAACAATTCCAAAGTTGTGTATTCAAGCAAGACAAGACCTATGATAATAACTGATATTGAAATAATAAACTTACCAAATATGTAAAATAATATATTTTTATCTATTTTAAAATTATTTAAATTAGCAGAAAACACTAATGTTATAATAAAAGTAAAAATAGCAACAAAAAATGTTATAATACTATTATATCATTCAGCTCAGTAAAAAAATATAAATCAAAGCAATATTATAAATAGTTTATCTAAATTTCTATAAGGTAATATATAAGACATTTTTACTTTCTTCAAAGTATGTGCTTCTACTTTTTGTCATAATCAATCAAATATTCAAGCTAGAATAAGTAAACATACAATAAGTATATTAGAAAATATAGATAAATTGGTTCATAGTATAAGTACAAAAAAATATACTATAAAAAGTCATACTAATGGTCAAAATATAAGAAAAAGACCATTAGGCATATTTGATGTATCAAGTGATTTTTTCCAGAATGTAACTCATATAGATTGCAAAAATGCAGTTACTAATCATAAAAATATGCTCATATTTATTTTATATTAAATACCTCTTTAAAAAAATTTACTATTTTTTCCCATAAAGATAATTTTTTATTTGACTTACTTTTACTTCATACTTTTTCTAGAGATCTTTTAACATCTATAGTATTTTCTTGCAATAACACAAGATTTTTATCCAATACTGTTAAAAATCATGAGAAAAGATTCATTCACATTGTTGAATTAGGATTTATCTGCTCTGATAACATAGTTAATGCTATATCAAGTTTTGTAAGAGTTTTTACTCTATAAACTCAACTTTCAAGTGCTTTTAAGTACTCTTTTTTAGTAATTCTATATTCTGCAGGTAAATACTTATCAACATTTTTTATATCTTCTATCTCATCTATTTTGTCAAACATAGCTTCTATTTCATTTTTATCAATTGCTTTTCAAGAAACTATTTTATCAGCAGATTCTTTAGTAATGACTTTTTTATCTACTAATTCTTTTAAAGAATCTAATTTCTCAGAAGTTTCCTCTTTTGTGTCTATTATCTCTTTTTTCTTTACATATTCTTTATGTGTATCTATCTGTTCTTGAAGATTTTCTTTAGATTTTTCTTTTCCTTCTGTTTCTTCAATATTATTTAATTTTTCTACCATATTATTAATTTATATATAAACAACATATTTATAAAAATAATTTAAGAATTTACAATACTTTCAATAACAACTTTTTTAAATGTAGATCTAGTTGATGGTCAAAAGTATCCTGCTAAGTTTCTATTTGAAGAGTCTATAATGCCATGTTTAAATTGAAAATTTGCCACAGCTTCTATAGTATTATCACCATAATATCAATCTAAGTCTCAATTATAATATCAAAGTTGTTTTAAATATTTTTGTAATACCTTAACTTCATAAGTTTCATATCATTTTCAAAGTCATCTTTTTAATATTTCTAAGTCTTTAGATACTGATTCTTTTTTCTTTTCTTCTTCAGTTTTTTCTTTTTTAGCTAATGTTATATCTCTTTTATCTTTTGTAATATAAGTATCTATTTTTTTGTACAATCATCTATCTTTTAAAGCTTGTTTAAGTTTTCATCTTGTTTGTGGTCAAAAGTATCAATAATAATTTGTATATATTCCATAATCTTTTTGGAATCTTGCAACTGCTTGTTTTGTAAGCTCTCAAAAATATCAAGTTGAAGTATGATAATTAAAATATCAAAGGTCTCTTAGATGATCTTGTAAGACTTTTACCCATTCATCTTCTCTTCAAAGGTAAAGTCCTATACCCCAGATTGTTTTGTTAAAAAATTTTTCAAATATAGGAAATGAAGAATAATCAAATCAAACATCTATACTGCTATAAGAAGGACATATATATCAAGTTCTAACTTGTTTTCAAAAACTTAAAGCTCTCATAAGTGCATCATCTCACTTTCAAACCCATATATCTATTCTATCATATGGTTGAGATCTTACTCAAGCATTTACTATAGCTTGTCATCTATCTTCAACTTGACCAACTCAAAGTCAAGGTAGGTATATTTTAGTTCAAAATCTATAATTTTTAGGAGCAGCTACCATACCATTAAATACAGCTTTTCAACTTGCACCATGAGTTCATTGTCAATTCAAATACCTTTCTTTATATAAATTTCATCTGTAGTAAAAGTCTTGTCATGGAATAGCAGAATAATAAGCACTTACTTTAAAAGTTTTTTTATAACATCAAGATAGATCAATAGAACTAGTAAAGTTCAAAGCCAATATAGAGAAAATAGCTACAGAAAGAGTTTTTTTAATCATTTTTATTTTTATTTATATTATTAAAGTACTAATTAGTATAAGTTTTTTTTATTTTTTTTAAAATAACTATATTGACATATATTAAAAACATAATTTAATAATTCTCTGAAAGTTTATAAGTACTATTTTTCTTACAATAGTTAGTGTACCAGCTTCTTGTGCTGTTATACAATGTTCTTGAGATAAGCCCTCATATATTTTCAATACCTTTTTCTTCTACATTGTACTTTATATAAGGAAGTATATACAATAAGTGCATAAAAAGTTTTCATTTAGAATTTACATCTTTGATTTTTACATTTTTTGAAACTCTATAAAAATTTTCCTCTATCCAATGAACTAGAAAATCTAATTCTTGTTTATCTAAGCTGTTTTCTACTTTTTCAACTACTTTATGATACTTTTCTTTTTGATTTTCTCTACTTCCATCTATATTAAAAGAAATTCAAATTCAAAAATATAATGGTTTTTTATCCACTTTTCAAGTTTTATGCCTCCATCTTGTGCTTCTACTTCAAGCATATTCAAACTTAACTTTTGGCACTTTTTTAATGATATTTTCAAAGTTGGTCATAGTATTTTAGTTTTATAGATAAAAATCTATATATCATAATATTTGTTGTTTCATTTTATTTTTACAAAAGCTTTTTAACTCATCATCTAGCAAATCTCAAAGATTATACAATATTTTATTAAAATCATAAGAATGTATAAAATCTTTTATTTCATTTAGATACTCTTTTGTACTTTTTCAAGTTAGCTTATAAAGTAAATTTTCATTTATATCAACTCATAAAGATAGAAAATACCATATATCAAATATATCTCTATTTGCTATTCAATTTCTATGTAATAAAGCAACTAATTTATTTGTAAAAAGATCTGTTTTATCAATTATAAATATATTTTCTCATAAAAAATTTGTACTAATATAATTTGAAATAGTTTTTCTTTTGGAAATTTCAATTTTTACTTTTTTTTCTCAAGATTTATATGAAAATTCTCATAATATGGTATTATGTTTATTATGTAAATCAGTTATTTTTCAATATTTTAAAAGTATTTTTTCAAGTTTTTTCATAATATGTTCTGTTGCATAATCTTCTGTTAATATATCAAAGTCTAGATCTACTGAAAACCTTGGCAATCAATAAAAAAACATTGCACAAGTTCATCATTTAAATCACAATATGGTTGATAATGTTTTATCTTTATAGATTTCAAGTAAAACCTTACTAAGGAATATTTTATGTTGTTTTGTATCTAACATCTTTATTATTATCTATAAATAAATCAGGTTTTAAATATTTAATATCCTTTAAAGCTCTTTTACAATCTGCTATGTTATAATTTCATTTATTTATGATTCAATCTCTATCATATAATATATCATCTTTCAATTTTCTATAACAAATTTTAATTTTTTCTCATTTATAATCAATTTCTATATTTCTTGAAACATAAGAAGCAACATATATGCAACTATCTTCTTGATATATATATCAACAATCAAACAAAACAGTTTCAAAACTTATATAAGAAGGTGTATATATTTTTGTAGCTAATTCATATATATTAAAATCATCTTTTACATAAATTCATTTTCTTATCCTATATATATATCATTTTTTACAATAATAAGCTATTTTTGATTTTAAATTATTATAATTATTTTCTTTCAGTATTATTTGTAAGTCTTTTAGTGTAAAAACTGTTTGATTTGTTTTAAATATTTCTATCATCACATAAACTAGAAGTAATAAATTTTCTTACTTACAGTTTAAGTAATTAAAAATAAAAGTCAAATCTTTTTTCAATAAAAAAAGTTGTATTTGGTTTTAGTAAATTAATCATTGTCAGATAAAAATCATTCACTATCTAATATTTGTATAAAACTTCTAAGTAAAAAATTAGAACTAAAATTTATTATATATTTTCTAGATCATTGTTTTTCACTTTTTAACATTTTTTTATTTTTTAGTGTTTTTATAATTCTTGATCTTTCTTGAGGATATTTTCAAGGAAATAAATGTTTTATATCTTTTGATTCTAGTACTTGCTTTTTAATTGCAACTTTAAGTATTTTTGCTTCTACATCTATTATAAATTTTCTTTCCAAAGATAAGTTAATTGTAGGAATTAATATATTTTTACTTAAATATTCATAATCTAATATTTTATCAATTTTTTCTATTTCTACTTTTAATCATCATAAAACATATTCACACCATTGTTCTAATCATTTTTGATCTCAAGAATCAGCTATAGAAAGATTGTCATAATATTTATTTCTATCATTACAAAATACTGCTGTAGGATTTATTATCCTTCAAACATTTACATTAAATCAAAATTTAATCAACATTGCATATGTAAGAAGTCTTACAGTTCTTCAATTTCAATTATCAAATGGATGTATCCATACAAAACGATGATGAACTAATGCAACTTTAATTAAATCATACTTTCAACCATCATTACCATTTATAAATTCAAAAAGTTCATTCATATAATTTTTTACTTGTGTAAAATCACAAGGTTTATGTTTAGATTTTAGTATTGTTACATTTGTTTTTCTATACTCTCAAGGATTTTTTGATCATTCTTTATTGTCTGACAATCATTCAGTTATAAGATAATGTAGTTCACTTATAAATTTTTTATTTATAATAATATTATCTATGTTAGTATCTATATATTCAAGAGCTTTTTCCATATTTTGAATTTCTTTAACTTCTTCATTAATATTTATCTCTGGAGAAATTTTTGTTTCAATAAATTCAGCCAAAGTAGTTCTATTTCACTCTATCCTAGCTGATCATATACTTTCTAATGTATGAAAAATTGATTTTAATTGAAAAAATATCATTGGATGAGTTGATCATTCAAGTTGTCTTTTTCTTAAATGTTCAAGTTCCAATATTTGATCCATAATATTAGAATCAAAAGAAGGGTTTATTAATTTTAATTTTTCATATTTCATGATTTAATTATTTAACAAATATATAATTCAACATTTAACATTATATATTAGTTTTTGCTTTTTTCAAGATGTTTTTGATAAAACAATTTTTTATAAACATTTAACAAATTAAATAATCAACATTTAACAAATTTAAGTTGTAGTATTTAATTTTCTTGAGTTTGATATATTATAATATTATTATTCATAGTTAGATATTTAAAACAATTAAAGTTTAATTAACTTTATCTTTTGGAGGACAGGTAATTTCAAGGTGCAACAGTATCAGAATCTTGTATTTTTCAATCTTTTGAGTGAATTTTAACTTCTCATCATCAAGAGTTTTCACACATTTTTTTAGCTAATTTTTCAGCTTCTTTTTTTGTAGAAATATTTTTTTTACTATATTTTTGTGTTCACTCCTTTTTGATTTTGTATTTTCAAGTTGTTCAAGATAAGTGATAGTTTGGCATATGGAGTTAGTTATGTGGTAAAAATTAAGGACTATTCTTTACAAATTATATGCTAAACATTATTTAACAAACTTACTATAATTCCCTTTCAATATAAAAGTAAACTTCTAAGCTCTTCAAACTCTTCTTTATTCATAATTTTTTCTCAATGAGTATTATCATTCCTATATTTTAATCTTAATAATGCAATTACATTTGGTAAATCATTATAAAAATCATCATTTATTTTTTCATACTCTCAATTATTAACTATATTCCAATTATAAGGATTAGTATTTAGTAAAAAATCTGAATTTGAAAAATTATTTTTTATATAATCTTTTAATTATTTATTAAATTTTTATAAATTTTCCATTGTTAATAAATCTAGATAATTTTAAGCTAAATTAAAATAATCTATTTCTTTTTTATTTTTATTTTTTTTTTTATTTTCTTCAT
>JASMTN010000002.1:0-5667 GCA_041694255.1 Candidatus Altimarinota bacterium | reverse complement strand
ACTGAAATAACAGTCGTCGAAACATCATTTATATATTTTATTGAGTAAATCCTTCCAAAAATTAACTAAAAGACTGAAATAACAGTCGTCGAAACTTTTCAATCATCAATAGCAAATAATCAATTCAGAGCATATTAACTAAAAGACTGAAATAACAGTCGTCGAAACTTTTCAATCATCAATAGCAAATAATCAATTCAGAGCATATTAACTAAAAGACTGAAATAACAGTCGTCGAAACCTATGTTTTGTTTAAATTCGCTTTCGTCAATAAAAATTAACTAAAAGACTGAAATAACAGTCGTCGAAACTTTTTTAGTTGCCCTTGTTTTTACTGTTTTAGGATCATTAACTAAAAGACTGAAATAACAGTCGTCGAAACTATATCAGGATCATTTAATAGTTGATTAGGAGTTATTATTAACTAAAAGACTGAAATAACAGTCGTCGAAACTGTTGCTTTCAATATTCTGTTGCTCTTAACTTCTTTTTATTAACTAAAAGACTGAAATAACAGTCGTCGAAACTCATGTTTACAATTTTTAATATTTAAATGTCTACTGCTTAAATTAACTAAAAGACTGAAATAACAGTCGTTTAAAATATTTTAATTCTCACATAAAAAATATTTTTTCAAATCTTTATTTTAAGTTTAATTTTTATAATTTTAATTTAATTATTTATAAATCATTTTTTCATAATTTAACTTTTTTTACTTAAAACAATACAAATAAGAGGCTATGAAATCAGTAAACATAAACCCTATATATATGCTTATTTTATACTTTGCATAATATACATTATGCAAAGTTAAACAAAAATGTTTGAAATTATAAAATATAAATTTATATTTTATTTTTATATAAATTATTAAAAAATATATGATAAAAAAAATAATTATAATAATATTTATTTTATTTTTAAATGCCTGTAATATGAATGATAAAAATATAGATAATATAAATTCAAATAATAATCAAGAAGAAAAAACTATATTAGCCTTATGAGATAGCTTAACAGCTTGATTATGAGTTGATGAAGAAAATTCATATCCTGCAAAATTAGAGAAAAAGCTTCAAAACCAAGGTTATAACTATAATATCATAAATGCATGAGTAAGTTGAGAGACTTCAAAATGACTTAAAGAAAGGATAAAACTATATGAAAAACCAGATATTGTTATTATAGTTATATGATGAAATGATTGATTAAGGTGATTATCAACAAAAGATCTTAAAGAAAATATAGAATATATAATTGATTATTATAACAGTTTATCATGAGTAAAAATTGTTCTTTGAGGAATGGATATACCTCAAAACATATGAAAAGCTTATAGAAAATCATTTTTAGATGTATATAAGCAGATTTGAGAAAGAAATGATATATATTATATGGAAAATTTCTTAAAAGATGTAGCTTGAGTATCAAAATATAACCAATCTGACCAGATACATCCAAATGCAGCCTGATATGATGTTATAGTTGACAATCTTTATAACTTTTTAAAAGTAAATAATATATTAAATGATTAATATAGAAAATCTAAGTAAAAATTATTGAAATATAAATATACTTAAAAATACAAATTTAAAAATAAAAGAATGAGAATTTGTATCTATTATATGACCATCATGAAGTTGAAAATCAACTATATTAAACTTATTATCTTGAATAGATAGAGATTTTAAATGAGATATAATTATAGACAATAAAAATATTAAAGATCTTAAAGAAAAAGAAATTACAGACTTTAGAGCAAAATATATATCTTACATATTTCAAGATTTTAAACTTATAGATAATCTTACTATAAAAGAAAATATAGATCTTATAATAAGTATGAATAATCTTGAAAGAAACTTTGAAACAAAAGAAATAGTTAAACTTGTATGACTTGAAGATAGAATAGATAATTATGTATATAATCTTAGTGGTTGAGAGAAACAAAGAGTTGCTATTGCAAGAGCTTTTGTATGAAAGACAAAGATTATGCTTGCTGATGAGCCTACTTGAGCACTTGATATTGAAAATAAAGATAATATAATGCAACTTATTATAGATTTACATAAGAAAACAAATATAACAATTATTATGATAACACATGATGATTCTGTTGCAAACATGTCAGATAAGATATATAAGATAAAAAATCATATAATTACTAACTAAATATAATGAAAAAACTTAATATAATATTTAAAACTATATTTTTATGAGAAAAAAGATACTTATTTTATATGTTTTTGTGAATATTTTTTAGTTTATTTATATATGTTTTTTCTAAAAATGTTGTAAATTCTGTAAATGACTATCTTGATGAAAGGGCTACTACTCTGTTACTTTGAGATTTTGTTATAGATACTGATTCAAATAAATTATCAAGTTCATACTTTTCATGATATGAAGATTATGTTAATATAGCTGAGAAAACATCTGTAGATTCTACTATTTTTAAAGATAAACAACCACAACTTGTAACAGTAAACTATATAAGTGATAATTTTCCTTTCTATCAAGATTTTAACAAACAAATAGTAAATCCTAACTGAAGCCTGATTGTTTCTAAAGCTATATATGAAAGATTTTGAGATAATATAGAAATTTTTGATAAAAAATATAATGTATATGCTTATTATAAAGAAGATGTAGTAAGTGGTTTTTGATTTTCTGAAAATATTTACCTTCCTATTCAAGAACGACCTTTTGAAGATAAAAAAGTCAGATTAGAAAATAATTATTATTTTAAGTATAAAGATGGTGTTGAGAATAAAGAAGAGATACTTTCAAGTTTTAAGAATAAGTATAGTAAATATGATTTTGAAACCATAGAAAATAGCAATGAATCCGTATCAAATATATATGATAGACTAAATTTTTATATAACTTTTTTTAACCTTATAGTTTTTATACTAAGTTTTTTTATAATTATACTTTCTATGGAAGCTTTTTTCAAGAAAGCTAAGAAAACAATTTGATTATTAAATACTTTATGAACTAGAAAAAATGTTATATTTATATATATTTTTACAATAATTTTTGCAATATTTTTATTAGCTTATATACTTGCTATTAGTATAAGTAGTATATTTATAATCATACTTCAAAGTTTTTTTGAGTTTTTTACTATCTATAATAGTATATTTGTAAGTTCAATAATTATAAACCTTATAATACTTCTTATATGATTTTCATTACCTTTTTATAAAATATATAAATTAAATAGTTTACAATTACAAAAAGATAGTTGAGATTTTCAATCTTTTAGAAAATTTGATTATATTGTATATACATTACTCATATTTTTAGGTTTTTTCCTTATAAGTTTAATCTCAAATATATCTATATTATACTCTTTTATATATGCTAGTTCTTTTGCCATCTTTATATTATTATCTTATATGTTAATAAGTTTTCTACTAAAATTTATATTTTCCAAAACAAACATAAAAAACTTTTATATATTTGATGCTATAAGATCTACTATAAAACCTTGAAATATGTCATTTTTGATTATTTTTTCATCATTTATAAGTATTATATCAATATTTGTATTTTTTGTGTTTTCTTGAAGTTTCATGAACTATCTAAACTCTCTTACAAAAACTAGCAATGATTCTTTTATAATAAACATACAAAGTGATGATTTAACACATATAGAAGATACTTTTGAAAAACAAAATATATATGAGATAGTTATTATGAAGATTAAAAGTATAAACTGAACAAAACTTAATAAACGAAATGATTCTTGAAGATTTACAAGAGAGTTTTACTCAACTACTAAAAATATGGATGAACATATAATAAAATGAGAAAAACTTAAAACAAATACAGTTTCTGTTGATAGAGAATTTGCAGAAAGTTTATGAGTTGATATATGAGATAAGATAACCTTTTCTATAGCTTGATTAGAAAAAACTCTTGAAGTGATAAACCTTAGAAAAGCTGTAAGAAACTGAACAAATCCTTTTTTCTTTTTCAATGTATATGATAAAGATTTTAAAAAATTTCCTAAACAATATATGGTAAGTTACAAATCTTCAAACTTTGAAGAAAACTTAGAATATAACTTAAAAGATAAGATTTGAAGCCACATATCTTTTATAAATGTATGAAATATATTAAATATTATACTTGATATAATAAAACAAGTTTTTACTATTATTTATGCTTTATTGATATATATATTTATATTGAGTATATTAGTTTTTATAGTATCTTTATCTTTTTTAAGTAAATTTAAAGAAAGTAAAATAAAAATATTATATACTTTATGATGAAACATTAAAAAACTAAAAAATGCCATATTTATAGAATATCTATATTTATTGTTTTTATCTATAGTCCTTTCTATAATTATTTGAACAATTATATTATTAGCAGTATTTTTCTTTATAAATTACTTTTGATTAAGCTTTTACTATTATTTGTTATGATTAATATTTATATTAAGTTTATCTGTATTTTACTTTATCTATATATATTTTTATACTAAATTGTTTAAAGTTTAATTTCTCAAATATTTTCTGCATAATATTGTTCATCAAGTTTAGCTAGTATATCATCTTCTTGTTGTTCTTTTATCTTTAATTTACCATTTTCCTTAAAAAATTCTAATCATTCTAAAGGATATTTGCTATTAAATTTTTCAATATCTATATCAGTCATAATAGTTTGAAGATCTTTAGTAAATTTTTCAAGTTTTAATGTATTTATTGTTCAGTTTTTACCAAGTAATCAAGTTTTTTCAAAAAATTTATATGTATCAAGTTTTTCTCAAACTCAAACTTCAAGCTTTCAATTTATAGACTCTAAAAGTTCATTAAATTTATTATTTTCAAAAGAATTTGTAAGCTTATCAAGTCAGTTTTCTTGATGCCTTATTGTCTTGTCTATTCTTCACATTAAGAAAAATATTCATTTTTTATCTTCTCATATAGTTCAAGATTTTCATTCAAGATAAGATGTGTCTGTAAAAGGTGGTTTGTATGAATCTAACATATTATGCACAAGATTTTGTTTTTCCATACTTTGTTTAAGTTCTGTTTCCATAAGTTCTTTATTTCAAAGTTGATTTATAGAAGAAAGTTTATCTTGTACTTGTTCTTGTATCTTTATTTGCAATTGTTCTCATGAAAGATCTTTCATACTTATAGCTCATTTTTCTGGTGAAAGTATATCTTCAAGTGAAGGAAATTGAAAGAAGTTATTTATCTTTGTTTGTTGTACTTGAAAACTTCATTCTTCCTTTATGTCTAAGTTATGAGGATCTTCATTTTCTTTTGCTAAAAAATTTGTCATCATAATATTACCATCTTGTATACTTAATTTTAATGGAATACCTTCATAATTAAATTGTAGATCTATAATTCATCATTCTTTTATATCAAAGCCACCTTCTTGAAAATTTCTATCCATACTTTCAAGTCATACTGTATCTTCAAACATAGAAAAAATAGTTTTTGTATATTCTTGCATAGCAGTTTGTTTATACTCTTTTGTATAATCTTGTACTTTTTCTTGTGCTTTTTCTTGTAGTATATCTCAAAGTTTATTATATATACTATCATAGTCTGTTTTTTCACCATTAAGAAAATTTTGATAACTTGATGTTACCTCTTGTAAATTAAGATCTTGATTTTTTTCTATAACTTTTTGAAAATA
>JASMTN010000001.1:0-4488 GCA_041694255.1 Candidatus Altimarinota bacterium | reverse complement strand
AATGCAAACAATAAAACTTTGAGAAATAACAAATATTAAAACTTGAAAACTTGATGCAAATGCAAAAGTGGAAGGATGAAAATATCCATTTTTTACTTGTTCTGTAAATAATTCTTGGATTGATGATTATGCTTATGATTGTGAATGTGTGCTTGTTGCTTGAAATTGAGATTTAAATGTAAAGTATTATGATTGAAAATTTAATGCATATCAAAGAACATATATTATTGAATCTAATTGAAAAGTAGATTTGCATATGAAATACTTATATTTTCTTTTAGCAAAATATGTTGAAAGATTAAGAAATCAATCAATTTGATGAGTTATAAAGTATATTAAATTATGAAACTTAACTGATATTCAACTCCCACTCCCATCACTTTCAACTCAAAAAGCTATAGCTGATAAACTTGAAAAGATAGAAAACTTGATAGAGCTTAAAAAACAAGCTATAGGAAAAATTGATGAACTTACAAAATCTATTTTTATTGATATGTTTGGTGATCCTTATTTAAATCCAAAAGATTGGGAAGTGAAGAAGTTGGGGGAAGTATCTAAAATTGGTTCAAGTACTCGTGTTTTTGTTAAAGATTTAGTGAAAAAATGAGTTCCTTTTTATAGATGAACTGAAATAAGTAAATTGAGTTTATGAAATAGTATTACTCCTAAATTTTTTATTACTGAAGAACACTATAAACAATTACTTAAAAAAGTTAGTATGCCATCAAAATGAGATTTATTATTACCTTCAATTTGTCCAGATTGAACTATATGGGAAGTAAACACAGAAAAACCATTTTATTTTAAAGACTGAAGAGTCTTATGGATACAATTAAATAATTTAAATATTAATAGTACATATTTAAGATATCTATTAAAAGCAATATTCTTAAATAATTATGAAAAAATTTCTTCTGGAACAACTTTTTCTGAACTTAAAATATTTATATTAAAAGAATTAGAAATTTGAGTTCCTCCTTTAGAACTTCAACAAAAGTTTGCTGATATCATATCAAATATAGAACATCAAAAAGAACTCCATCAACAAAGCTTAGCTAAGTTGGAAGAACTTTACAATACTACTATGCAGGAGAGTTTTAGGTTTTAAAATGTATAATTATGTGTTTATGCAAAAAAAATGCAAAAATATTTGATTTTTATTTAATTATAAATATAATTTAATTAATTTAGAACTTAAAAACAACATAAACTATGTTAAGATACATAAAAGTAAAAAATGTTTTGTCTTTTAAAGAACTTACAGAGATAAATTTTGAATCTTCAAACTATGGTAATAAAAAAGATAATGTTTTTTCTATAAAAAATAATACTTTTGCTAAAAGTATGGTAATATATGGAGCAAATGCAAGTGGTAAAACAAATATTTTAAAAGCAATGCAATTTATTAAAAAAGTTGCAACCTATGTTGAATCGTCTTCTGATAAAGGTTTGTTTGTTAAGCCGTTTTTACTTGATGTTGAAAGTCAAAAAGAACCAAGTTTTTTTGAAATAAATTTTTTTGTTGATAAAAAAGAGTATATCTACAATTTTGAAATACTTGATGGTAAGATAATAAAGGAAAACCTTATATACATATCTTGAACAAAAAAAGAGTTTCTTTTTAAAAGAAAAAAACAAGATATAAAATATTCTGAATCATTTAAAAAAGAAGCTAAAAAATGACTTTGAAAAGCTAAAGAAAATGTTTCTTTCTTGGCTGTTTTATCTCAATGGAATTGAGAACTTAATAAAAAGCCTATAGATTATTTTTTTAATAAAGTAAATATTATATTAGATTGAGATATACCATCTCATCATTTTACCACATCATTACTAAATCTTGAAAATTCAAAAGAAAATAAAGATATTGCTATAAAGTTTTTAAAAAGTGCAGATATAAATATTGAAGATATTAAAATTGAAAGAGAATCTTTTTGAGATGATATTCTTTCAAAAATAGAAAGAGACTTTAAAGATAAATGACTTATAAAAGAACTTAAAAATAATTGAATTATTATAGTTAGTTTTTGACATAAAGTTTCATGAACTAAAGAACTTGAATATTTTAATCTTTGGAATGAATCAGGTTGAACTCAAAAGCTTTTTAACTTTTTATGACCTATCATAGATAGTATAGTAAATGAAAAGATTCTTTTTGTTGATGAGATAGAATCTAATTTACATCCACATATACTAAAAAACATATTTAAACTTATACATTCAAATATGGGTAAAAAATATCAGTTTATATTTACAACTCATAATTTGGAACTTATGGATTTATCTATTTTCAAAAAAGAACAAATTTGAATAACAGATAAAAATAAAGCTTCTAATACAGAATTTTATACATTATATGATTTTGATGGGATAAGATCAGAAAATGATATAAAAAAATTATATGATTTATGAAGTTTATGAGGTGTACCTATAACTGAAGATTTTTCAAATTTAGTTTCAAAATTTACATTACATGAGACAAAAGAAAAATAAACAATTAAGAAAAACATATTTTATTTTTTGTGAGTGAGAAACTGAACAATGTTATTTTAAAGCATATAGATCTCAAAAAAGAACAAATATAAAGGTAGCTATAGATTATTCTCACTTAACATCAGCAAAAGAAAATAAAATCTCTGATTTTTATAAAAAACTTCAAAAAAGAATAAAAGATTTTTCATGATTTTCTTTTAATGAATTTAAGAAAGTGAATTGAAAAGTATTTATTCTTTTAGATGCTGATTGTTATTCAAAAAATGATATAAATTATATAAAATCATATTTTAACAAAAAAGATATTAATGTTTTATTTTCAAACTATTCATTTGATTTTTTTATACTACTTCATATAATGTATTATACCTGAAATGATGACAATTATATTAAAAAAATCCAAGATATTTATGATAAAAATTTTGATAAATGAGATAATGACTATTTAAAAAATATTCATAAAGATATCATTTCTAATTATCTAGAGAGATTTAAACAAAATATTAAAAAACTAGAAAATAAGTATGAAAAAGAATGAATAAAAAATATTAAAGAAAAACTTCCTTTTACTGAAGTATCTTACCTTATAGATGATTTAGAAAATTAAAACTTATAACAAACAATCATGCTACATACACAATTAACATCACAGATAAATAGACTTTGGGAAGCTTTCTGGTCAGGTGGTATTTCAAACCCACTAACTGCTATAGATCAGATATCTTACCTTATTTTTATGAAAAGAATAGATGAGATAGATAAACAACATAGATTAAAAGCCAAAAGATTATCAAGTTTTCAATATGATTCTATGTTTGAATGAGATTTTACTATACATTGAAAAACTTATAACAAAGACCATCTTAGATGGAGTCATTGGAGTCAGTTGCCATCAGATGAGATGTTTGAGTTTGTAAAAGATGTTGTCTTTCCCTTTATAAAAACTTTAGATCAAGGTGATGCTTTTACAGAAACTTTAAAAGATGCTTCTTTTCTTATCCCAAAAGCAAGCTTACTTGCAACAGCAGTAGAATCTATAGAAAAATTACATATTACAGAACAAAATGAAGATACAGCTTGAGATATATATGAATATCTTTTAAATGAGATATCTTCATCTGGTAAAAATTGACAATTCCGTACACCAAGGCATATCATACAACTTGTTATAGATCTTGTAGATCCAAGTAAACATGATAAGATATGTGACCCTGCTTGTGGTAGTGCTTGATTTTTGATAAATTCTTATAAACATATATTAGAAAAAAATACTTCAAAAGATGGTATAATTGAAGATGAAAATTGAAAGCATTATTCAGCTGATTTACTTGATGCTCAAGATTGGGATAGAATCAAGAAAGAAAACTTAAATTGATTTGATTTTGATAGTACTATGGTAAGAATTTCTATTATGAACTCTATCATGCATTGAATTTCAAACCCAAACATAGCTTATCAAGATACACTTTGAAAATCTTATTCAAACAAAGAAGAATTTGATGTGATACTTGCAAACCCTCCTTTTAAATGAAGTATAGATATAAATGATATAAGTGCAGAATTTTCTGTTAAGACAAAAAAGACTGAACTTTTATTTTTAGAACTTATATATCAAAAACTTTTAACTGGTGGTAAAGCTGGTGTTATAGTTCCAGATGGTGTTTTGTTTGGTGCTTCAAATGCACATAAAAATATAAGAAAGATACTCATAGAACAATGTTCACTTAAAGCAGTTATAGGACTTCCAAGTTGAGTTTTTAAACCTTATGCTTGAGTAAGTACTGCTATACTTATTTTTACTAAGAAAGACGAGACAAAGAAAGTTTGGTTTTATGATTTAGAACATGATGGTTTTAGTTTGGATGATAAAAGAGCACCTATCAAAGACAATGATATACCAGATATAGAACAAAAGTATAAAGATTTAGTTTTACAAGAAAAGTATAATAGAACACCAGAAGATAATGACAAATGGTTTTGGGTTGATAAAAAAGA